>JANQGW010000082.1 GCA_028282905.1 Sedimentisphaerales bacterium
TACATGGGCGGCTGTTGCGGTGGAATTGCGTTTGCTGCCTGGGCTGCCTGCGGTTGAGGCTGCGGGGCATCTTCACTGCTGACCGGTTCCGCAGCCGGAGGGATTTCAGCCTGTGGCGGTTGCTGGGGTTGAGGTTCTTCCTGTGTCGGTTCTGCCGGCGGCGTACTGTCAAATCCGCTGGGTTGCTGCGGCGGTTGCGGCTCGCGCAGGGGCTGCTGCTCCTGTGGCTCCTGCGGTTGGTCTGCACCTTCTGTTGGATCAAAATCCATGATACTTATCCTTTCTGTATAAAATAAAGCCTGTTTCCTGTCTATTATAGAGCCTGAAAGCTGTAATGTCAACCAATGCTTGACAAACGCCGTCCTGTGTCCATAATGAAGCGTTTATTAAGTAATTATACGGGTATCGGTACATGGTTGTTACAAAAAAAGCGGCAAAAAAGAAAAAACGAAAGCAAAACCCGGTGGCAGACTACCTGGGCTATGTGCTGATGCGCGTGGCCCTGTTTATCCTGTTTCTGTTTCCGGTTTCGTGGTGCCATCGGTTCGGGCGGTTTCTGGGCAGGCTCATGTGGAAGCATTACAAACGCGGCCGGATTCGAGCGATGGACAACCTGCGGGCCAGTTATCCGGAAAAGGATATCGAATGGCTTGAGGCGACCGGCAAACGCAGCTTTGAACAGCTGGTAATGCTGGCGATTGACGTGATGTTTACGCCCCGGCTGGTCGAGAAAGACAACTGGACCGACTACGCCCGCGTGATCAACATTGAGCGGGCCAAGTGGATGATGAAAGAGAATAAGGGCATGCTCATGCTGACCGGCCACTACGGCAATTTCGAGATCATGGGCTATATGCTGGGCCTGTTCGGTTTTGAGGTGTACAGCATCGCCCGGCCGCTGGATAATCCGTATATCAATGATTACCTCTACGGCATCCGCCAGCGCAAGGGCCAGAAGATTATCAATAAAAAGGGGGCCACCGAGGAGATGACCCAACTGGCCGAGGCGGGGGCGACGCTGTGCTTTATCAGCGATCAGGACGCCGGACGCAAGGGCGTGTTCGTGGACTTTTTCGGGCGAAAGGCCAGTTCTTACAAGAGTATCGGCCTGCTGGCGATGCAGTATAACCTGCCGATTGGCATCGGTGTCTGCCGGCGCGTCAACGATGCGTTTTCTTTCGAGATCGAGGTTGGCCGGATTATCATGCCGAGCGAATGGGCCGAAAAGGAAAAACCGCTCGACTGGGTGACGGCTGAATATAACAAAGAGCTGGAAAACCTCATTTGCAAAGACCCCACCCAATACTGGTGGCTCCACCGCCGCTGGAAAACCCGCCCAAAAGAAGAACGCCGAGCCGCGAAGCAGGCTTGAGGCCTGAGACTTGAGGCTCGAGAAAGAAGCTTAACAAAACTCTCCCCCTGCAAAGGGCCAGTACTGCGAAGCGGGGAGGGGGTTGCGATACTCTGTGAAATCCATTACCCGGATACATCACTATCGTGTAGCTGCCGTTTCACGCTGCTATTATAGCTCAGTCCGTCGGCAGTACGAACTCATACTCATGGAATTCATGACGCGACAAATTCTCGCCCTGACATTTTAGCTTGAATCCATTGTCCTTTTTGATAATTAGGAACGGCTTTTCTGAAAATAAATCCTTGGGAAGGCTGGGGGGTAAATTTTCCGGCAGTTTTCCTTTTTTACGATAGCGAATCAAGAGTGAAATTCCGGCCTCCAGGGCATTGCGTTGTGTTCTATTGCGAGTGTAAATCGAAAGAGAGGTCACACTTTTGGGGCCGCCAAGTAGTGCGGTATAGAGAAAATCGCATTTTTCAAGGTGTTCGACATTGACCTCTGATAAAAGTTTAAGTTCGAGTTGTTTGAATTCATAGTCACCTTCGTCCATTTGGATGATTTCATCAACTAATTCAGATTCATACTTTTCGATTTTTTCCCTGAGTTGTTCTTGATACTCCTTAAAATAGAGACGTGCCTGGGCATTCAGTTCTTGGCCTGAAGCGATGATTTCCTGAGAAGCCTTTGGATAAGGGAAGTCAAGAAACTGCTGGTACTTTTTCATGTAGTCAATATAAAAGGCCAGATTACGTTGATAAAAGCTGTCGCTGAGTTGTTCAGCTGGAATGCCAAGTCCTTTGGTGAGAAAGTGATCCGAATAAAAGTGCGTTTTGTAATCAGTCAATATGCGCCGGGTGTTCTCGATGTCTTGAGTGACGACATCTTTGTAAGTGATGACTGGCTGAATGGATTTGTCTTGCAGCAGGGCTTTCGCTTGATAGAGCTTTTCAAGCGGCAAGTCCGGATGACGGTTTAGATATTCGTGGATTGTCTCGTAAGTCATGGAACGAATGGCTGTGGAAACGAGGTGGTTAATCGCTGATGTAGAATCGAGATGCGAAGCGAGTTGTAAGACAAGTCTGAAGTGTTCTCGGATATTGATATCTTGCTGCATGTCCTCTTTGTGTCGGATTTCAGCAAGAAGGAAAACCGCAATATCTTTTACGTCAGTCAAATAAGGCGGGGACGAGTAACGCCCGTTTTCATACGGATCAAACTGCCAGTCGCAGTGCTTGGCTGCAGCAGCTTTCTTAAGCAGATCAATAGTCGGTTGCTGTTTTTCCACAAAAAATCGAATTTCCGGCGATAGTTCAACTTCACCATGGATATAGTCCCCCAAGTCAATATCCTTCGGCTCTTCGTACAACTCAAACGCTTTGCGGTACCAGTGAGCGGCGTTGTCCGGGGCAAAATGATTCGGGTCGTATTTCGCCTGTGCCGCGGCGGTCAAAAGGAATAGCCCGGCTAATAGTATATTCATATATTTCATTATTTCTCATCCGGCAGTTTGAACTTGTATTTGGCCTTTTCATTGTGCAATAAGTTCTCACGCGGCACTGCAATTTCAAATCCAGTCTCGGTTTTGTGAAGAATGAACGGCTTGTTGCTGAAGACATCCTTGGGGTATGATAAAGGTATCCTGTCCGACAGCTTATTAGTTTTATCATAAGTTTGCCGCAGCATAACCGCACAGCGAAGTGTATTCAGGCGGTTTTGTGTGATAACCTCTCTTTGGATCTCTACGCTGAGGGGAAATAGTAGGGCCGCGACCACATAGTCGCATTTTTCAAGATATTCATAATCTTCCTTGGTCAGCTCAAAATCGTCGGGGATGTTGTTTGGGAAACGTTTCAGTATATAGCGTTCCAATCTCTGGCTGAGATCGTTACCGAGTTTATCCATTTTTTCAATTTGCTGCGGATAGGGTAATTGGCACAATTGCTTTGCTTGACTGAGACGGTTAATATAGAAACGAGCATTGCGTTCATAAAAATCGTCATCACATTCCTTACAGAGATCAGAAATTATCCGAAGTAGCGAAAACCACTCCTTTGCTTCATCCTCAATCTGAAAATGGGACTTATTACAATACTGTTCCGCCCACTTGATTAGATAAGATAACTTGTCGTCAAAAGTTGAATACCGGTAGTTTGCTTCCCGGAATAAAATTATTTTGATTTCTGTGAGATGCGCGGATTGAGCAGGTAGAGCATCGAGGATTTTGTTGATAAACAAATACCCAGTATTACGCTGACCACAGCTGAAAATCGAAGGTAATGTGGCGGTACTGTCGATATCCCGGGCAATCTTGAATATCAATTTCGTATGGCCAATGGCTTTATCAATATGGCCGTTATAAAGATCGACTTCTATTTGATAGTATATCAGTAAGCACATCTTCTTTATTTGTCTAATATAGTCGTATACTTCGCTGTCAATATTGAAGTTCTTGTACTCGTAAAGATAATGATTATATTCCCAGTCGCAGTGTTCAATTTGAGAAGCTTTTTTGATCAAATCGATAACCGGCTCTTGGCTTTTTAAATATTGTTCAATCTGCGGCGTCAGCTTCGATTCGCCACGGACAAAGCCGTCGAAATCGATATCATTCGGCTCAGTGTAAAGGTCAAACGCCTTGCGATACCAGTGGGCGGCGTTGTCCGGGTCGAAGTGGTTGGGCTCGTATTTCGCCTGTGTTGCGGCGGTTAAAAGGAATAGCCCGGCTAATAATATACTCATATATTTCATTACTTCTCCTCCGGTAAAACGAATTCAAATTGATGGTACTTATTATTGTGCAGCATTTTTCCCCGGCATTTCAGTTTAAACCCGGTTTTCGTCTTAATAAACATGAACGGTTTTTCACTGTACGGGTCCTTGGGCATGTTCGGCAGCATCTTTGACGGCAATTTTCCATGTTTTGCATGGTAGAGATAAACTTGCGAGGCAATATAGACGGCATTATCGCTTGTATGATAATAAGTACCCGCATGACGATCTGTCAGAATATGTCGATCATATAAGCTGATGAGATAGACGTTGATATCAACCGGCGTTTCACTCTGTTCAAGCTGTTCAAACAGATATCGTTTTCGAATGCGCTTAATTTCCGGTATGGATTTCGCATAGGGCAGCAGCCAGACCTTTCGGAGTTCTTTCCGATAGTCACGGTAACGGTTAATATCAAAATCGCCTTTAATGGCACCGCCTTTGGCGGTTTGTGTATGTCGATTATTACTGATTTGATCAGCGACGATTATTTTGACGTATTCTTCGGTGGTCTGATCAAATTTCTCTGCGATGGTTGGACGATGACGAATAAAGTTGTCCAATGTATTTCCGACTTTTTCAAGAGCCATCGGGTTGTCTGCAAGAAGGCCCAGCAGATGTTGAGCGCAACGGATAATGTCTCTATCCCAGAGTCCATAAGGCAAACTTGAATCGAAATAATGCTGATTTATGGTAAATGTTGCGGCCCATTGTTCAAGGGCTTTGTCAGACAATCCTTTTTCCGCGGCCATTACACTGGAGGCAAGAACAATCTGCAAGCCATCCGAAAGCATCCTTTGCTCGCTGATATGTTGAAGCACTTTTTCCTGCGAAGGATTTTCAAGATCACCGTAGCCCCAATCGCAAACTCTGCATTTTGAAGCTTTCATGAAAAGATCAACCACTTCTTCATTGATTTGTTGCTCGATATTATCAGTTCGTTCACCCTGGCCGTGGATGTACTCCCGAAGTTGGCGGCTGTCTTCAAGCTGCTGCTCAATTTTGCGTGTGTCGCTGTCCGGCTCAATGACGCGTTGTTTGGAAGCAAAGTACTTACTGGTCGCATCAAAATCAAACGGCTCCAGAAACTCAAACGCCTTGCGGTACCAGTGGGCGGCGTTGTCCGGGTCAAAATGGTTCGGGTCGTATTTCGCTAGGCAGCAGTTTGACAAAACGATGACGGCGGCGACGATAAACACTTTTACACGAGCCATTATTTCTCCTCCGGCAGCGCAAACTCGTATTCATGGTTTTTGTCGTGAAACATATCTTTACCCGGACATTTCAGCGTGAAACCGTTTTCTGTTTTAACGATCAGGAATGGTTTGCCGCTGAACATGTCTTTGGGGGATGTCACGGGCAGTTTTTCGGGCAGCGTTTTTGTTTTTTGGTAGTTGATGCGTGTTCTGACAGCGTTTCTCAGGGCATTGAATTGTGTTTGAACGCGCGTGTCAATGGAAAGCTGTGATGTAGAAAAAGGTGAATTGAGACCCAAATACAAAAAATCACAATCGATGAAGATGTTTTTTATATCCTGTTCCGTCAGTTTGTAGCCTTTGGGTAAATTAACATGCCTTGCGAAGTGCTTTTCTGATTGCGTCCAGAAATCAGCGTCGATTGCTTCCATTTCCTTGATCGCCGCGGCATATGGTTTTTGTGAGGCGGTTTTCAATTTTTGAAGGTGATTCTTGTAATAGTCCAGATTGCGTTGGAAAAAATCCTCCGTAAATAGCGTTTTTGCAAGTTCTGGCAAGCATAACTCGTCGATGACATAATCCCGATGATTTGCAAAGAGCATCGAGGCATATTGAATGTCATAATCTAGTACATCACCGACGGTTGCAAATTTCCGTTTTGCTTCCTTGTCGAGCAGTGTTTTCAGGGCATTCAATTGTCTGAGATCAAGTGTTGTGTTATGATTAAGATCGAGCCGGATGAAATTATAATTGGCTGCACGAATACCAGTCGCAGCCAGATGGTCTATACTGACGCCTGAATCAAGATGATGAGCCATTTGGCAGGCTTGCTCAATACGCCTGAGTGTGATATCCGGACGTTTTACGCTGTTAAAGCGGCCGTCGGCCAGCAGCAGATAAAAGGTTTTTTTGAACATGACCAAAGACGGGTGTGTCCAGCTATTCGGATCGTCCAGCCGGTTGATTTCCCAGTTGCAATCGTCATTGTCTGTCGCTTTGATGAGAAGGTCAATCACCGGTTTTTGAGCAAGCAGGCATTTTTCAATTTCTGGTGTCAATGCCGTATGATAAAAAGCATAGTCGCTCAAATCCACATCATTCGGTTCTTCATATAGTTCAAACGCCTTGCGGTACCAGTGAGCGGCGTTATCCGGGTCAAAATGGTTCGGGTCGTATTTCGCCTGTACTGAAGCGGTTAAAATGAATAGTCCGGCTAATAATATACTGGCATGTTTCATTATTTCTCCTCCGGCAGCACAAACTCATATTCGTCATATTCAATTTTATTGCCAAATGGACGCTCGCTTTTGCCTTGGCATTTTAACTTAAAGCCTTTGTCTGTTATGATAATCAAAAACGCCTTTTCACTGAACAGGTCTTTCGGTGCTTCCGGCGGCATCGAGTTCGGAACAACTTTTGTCTGGCGATATGCAATTAAAAGGTCAAGTCCGGCCAGCAAAGCATTCAGCTGAGTTTCTGCTCGCGTCTGGTAATCTAAGAAGAGGGGATTACGAGAAAGTTTCGTGTAATAGATCGATTCCATCCAGACTGTAAAAACAAAATCAAACTGCTGGGTGTAGTCACAATCTTCCTGTGTTGCCTTATAATCATTGGAGAAATCCTGAAATCGTTTAATATAAATGTCCCATTTATCACGATACACTTTTTCGATTTGTCTTATTTTTTCGACAGCCTGTGGATAGGGCAGTGACACAGCCTGCTTTGCTTTTTCGACATAATCTTCATAGCACTGATAATTCTTTTGATAGAATGCCTGGCCGACAGTGTTTTGTTCAGGGTTTAACAGGAGTTCCCATACTCGATTATTTATGGGAAAATGTTTAGTCGGTTCGTTGAGAACAACTTTGGCAACCTTTATTTTATGATCTATCAGGTCGATATTGGAGCAGTATTTTCTGGTTTGCTCCCGTTGTAGTAATTGCCTGACTGCATGAAGGTGTTCAACGGGACAGTCCGGATAGCAATTGAGGTAATCTTGTAAAAATTGATAGATAGTTGCTCTTCTGAAGATGATGTGAAGGTAGCTCATACTTTCGCCAAAGTCGAGTCGCTGGGTGAAAATAAGATAGTTTTCGATTTGCTTGATGAGTGTCGAAGCCTCTCTTTTGTTACCACGATATCTCGCATTTGATAGGAGCAGGTCGGGACATCGTTTTGCTTTGAAGAAATAAGTGGGAACATATCTGTCCTCTGCCCATGGATCAAACTGCCAGTCGCAATGTTCGATATCCGCGGCCTTGTTGAGCAGTTCGATCACCGATTTTTGACTTTTCAGATATTGCTCGATTTCTGGTGATAATCCTGTTTTGAATCGGATATATTCACTCAATCCAATATCGTTGGGTTCTTCATACAGTTCAAACGCCTTGCGGTACCAGTGGGCGGCATTGTCCGGGTCGAAGTGGTTGGGATCATATTTGGCCTGCGCCGTGGTTGCGGCGGCCAGGACGAGAATGGCGATCCATTGCTGTTTATTCATACGTTTGCGTTGGCTCCTTAAGGTTTTTAAATCGAATCTATATGTCCACTTTATACCATAGACGCCAAAAAGTCAAAAGTGTGGCACAAAAACAACCAAAAACAATGCAATGGTGATTTTTATGCCCACCACGCCGGCCTTGGCTTATTATTTAAAAAACCTTTGAGAATACTGCGAAAATCGATTATTAAGATATGTAGGCAATAGAATCATCGTCATGAGATGAATGTGAGATAATGTCTTTAAATTGGAGAGCTTTTCAATGCGTTCATACAGAATATTACCTTTCCTGAGTTTTCTTGTGTGTCTTTCCGTACTATTTTCTGCGGTTCCGGAGCCGGTCGTTCTTATGGACGGCGAACAGGCAGATGGCGATGTTGACGGCATCAAAGGGCAAGGTCTGAAGTTGTCGCCAAGTGGAAAGTCCTCGTTTGTTCAGGTTTCGATGCCGTCGGGCCTGTCATTTGAAAAGGGCCAACCGTTTACGGTGTCGCTGTGGGTTCAGACGACCGTTTCCAGTGCGGATTATCCGGCGATCATTGCCAATAAGGACTGGAACTCCGGCGAGATCAAGGATTTTACCACCCAGCACGAATTCGGCTTCAGCCGAACGAGCGGAGCGAACAAAGGTTGGGCCATTCTCATGCAGCCGGATGGTGCATGGGCATGGAATATCGGCAATGGTCGATATCGTTTGGATTATCGGCCGACACCGAAACGACAGAAGATCAATGACGGCCGGTGGCATCATCTGGCATTTTCGATCAACCCGGCCCGGGCTGAGGCGAGGCTGTATTTTGACGGGACCAATGTGGCGATCTACCATCTCGGCGGCGCGGTTGACCTGAACAGCGGCCTTCCGGTTTGTATTGGCGCTGACGGGTGTGCGGACCAGTCGGCCCGTTTTTTTGAGGGGGCTGCCGATGAGGTTGCGATTTATGACCGCGTGCTGACGGACGCAGATATTCGCAAAATGTATCAACAGTGCAGGCCGTCGAAACAGGTGACGAAAAAAGTCCAGCGAGTCAAAGAACTGAAACTGCTGGCTTGGAACATCTGGCACGGCGGCCGTCATCCCGGCCGGGAAATCGGCCCGCAGCAGGTGATTGATTTCATCAAGGCGACTGAGGCCGATATTGTAATGATGCAGGAAACGTACGGTTCCGGTCCGATCATTGCCGATGCATTGGGCTATTACTTCTACCTGGCCAGTACCAACCTGTCGGTCATGAGCCGGTATCCCATTCATGAGACATGGACGGTGCATAATTCGTTCAACTGTGGCGTAACCGGTATTGAGTTAAGCCCTGGGCAAAGGATCGTTTTAAGCAGCTTGTGGATTCACTATCTGCCGGCGTGGAGGCGTGATGCTCGCGCCGAAGGCGCGACCGCGGCTGCACTGATTGCCGGTGAGGGGAAGACCCGGCATCGCGAGATCAAGCATATTCTGGAACTGCTCAAGCCGCAGATCGACCTCGCCGGTGAGGTGCCGGTGATTATTGGCGGCGACTTCAACAGCCCGTCGCATCTGGATTGGGTTGAGTTAACCAAAGACTGGCATAACGGATTGGCAGTGGAATGGCCCGTCAGCAAAGAAATGCAAAATGCCGGATTCATGGACTCGTTTCGCACATATCGTCCGGATTTAAACTATGCCAGTGATACCATTACGGCTGAACGGCTGACCTATCGAATCGACTACATTTATTTCAAAGGGAAAGGTTTGCGGGTGACTGATTCGGATATGTATCGGCAGCACAACGGAACGTGGCCGAGCGATCATCCGGCGGTGTCGGCGACATTGGAACTGCCGTAGTTTGAGCATTTGGGTGCACTATTCAATGCCATGTAGTCCTATCGCGAGATTGCCTGGCCAATAGCTTCACAGAGACCGTCGAGTTGGTGGCGGGTGTGGTTGGCTTGCAGGCTGATTCGCAGGCGGGCGGTCCCCGGGGCAACCGTGGGCGGGCGGATGGCCGCGGCGAAGTAGCCGGCGTCCCACAGGGCTTTCGAGACTGCAACGGCGCGTTCGGATTCGCCTAAAACCACCGGGATGATTTGCGTTGTACTGTCGCCGGTATCCAAGCCCATTTCGGCAAAACGGTCGTGTATGTACTGGGCATTTTCAGCTAATCGCTGCCTTCGCTGCGGCTCTGTTTGGATTATTTCAATCGCTTTCCTCGCTGCTGCGGCGATAATCGGCGATGGCGCGGTGGTGTAGATAAACGGGCGTGCCTTGTTGACCAGATAATCAGTCAGCGATTTCGGCCCGGCGACGATTCCTCCGCCGGTAGCCACCGCCTTGCCCAGCGGGGCTACGATGATATCGATATCATCCAATACCCCCGCCTGCTCGCACAATCCGGCGCCGGTTTCGCCGAAACAGCCAAGAGCATGTGCCTCATCGACAATCAGCACGGCGTTGTATTTGTTTTTCAGTTCGACAAGTTCTGTTAGATTCGCCGTGTCTCCATCCATCGAGAAAACGCTTTCGGTGACGATATAGCGATTGTTGTAACGGCTGTCGGCCAGGTATTTTTCCAGCTTTTCAAGATGATTCCGTCGATAGGTTCGAAAATCCGCTTCGGAGGCCTTGACCGCGTCAATAATCGAAGCATGATCCAGTCGGTCAATCAACACCAGATCGCCTTTTTGCGGCAGGGTAGTCAGCAGGGCTTGGTTGGCCGTCCAGCCGGAAGGAAAGTACAAAGCAGACTCTTTTCGCAGAAAATCGGCAAAAACGGCCTCCAGTTCCACATGCGGCGTCATCGTCCCGCTGATCAGCCGGGATGCGACAGTGCCGAAACCGTATATTTCCATCGCCTCAACCGCGGCGGCTCGAATACGCTCATCTTCAGCCAGATTCAGGTAATTATTGCTGCAAAACAGGACTTTTTCGTTGCCGTCGGCCATGAGGACCACCGGCCCCTGCGCAGAATCGACGCAGCGGCAGCTTCGCAGCAGGTTTTGTCCCGCTAACTGCTCCAATTCGTCCTGTAATTGCTGTCGATAATCCATATTTCCCTGTTTTTCGGTTGAACCATCCTCGATTTTGCCGATATTATAACAGCAGAACGCAAAATAGGGAATAGTTTCAGGACTTGATATGGGAATTTATGACAGAGATTACGGCAGGCCAACACATGATCAGCATTACGCGATGGGGGGCTTCCGCGGCCTGCCGCTGGTGGTCAAATGGCTGTTAATTATTAACTTTGTAATTTTTATTGTAGAATACCTCATGTTTCCGAATTTGCTGCCTGAAAATTCCAACGAACATTTTACGGTACTTGATCAGTATTTCTCAGTATTTCCGGCCAGTACTGGTTATGCACTGCAGATTTGGCGGCCGGTGTCCTATCAATTTCTCCACGGCGACGTAATGCATCTGGCGTTTAACATGATCGTGTTGTATTTTATGGGACCGTTTGTAGAACGGACTTGGGGCAGCAAGGCGTTTTTGAAGTATTTCCTGATCTGCGGTGCCGCAGGCGGCATTGTTTATACGGTTCTGGCCCGGTTAGGGATTCTTGCGATTGGCCCGATGGTTGGCGCTTCCGGCGGTATTTATGGCCTGATGGCGGCGATGGTCATTATGTATCCGCGGATAAAAGTGCTGCTGTGGGGTATTATTCCGATGACGATGTACTGGTTGGTTATTTTAGCCGTTATTTTCAGTCTGCTGAATATCGCGATGGGTAATAATGTCGGCGGCGAGGCCGCGCACCTGACCGGTCTGGCAATGGGCTTTGCCTATGTGTTGTACAAACCCAAGATGATTCAGATTCGGATGAAACGCAGCAAGGGCAACTGGGAAAAGAAGATGCAGGCCGAGAAAGACTTTCAGCAGGAAGTGGACCGCATTCTTAAAAAAGTCCACGACGAAGGCATCAACAGCCTCAGCCACGCCGAAAAACGTACGCTGCAGGAAGCCACCCGCCGCGAACAGCAGGGTGTTTAAGAATCGCGAACCGGTCTTTGAGCCGTGGCCCAGTGAGAAACTATCTGGACCGGCGGCTCAAGACCGATATCGAAATCATCCTTTACTTTTCCTGTTCTACGGAGCGCATCCGGTAAGCCATTCATCTGACATCAGTGCGAAATCGAGCAGATTCACACAGCCGTCGCCGTTCAGGTCGGCACCGATCTTGACGCTGACAAGGTGGTCAGTGTAGTTACGATTCGCATGTGTGCAGTTCAGCAATGCCTGATCCCAGACACGCAGTCTCAGCGTATAGGAGCACGGCTCCAGCCCGCTGGTATTCCAGTTTCCAAGCAGGGCATCAATCACATTAGCATTTCCGCTGGAAATGGTCATCCAGTTATTCGTGCTGCCTCCGGTATAACTGAGATTCCAGCTATGGATGTTGTTATCAAAGGCAGCTCCGATAACCGGAATCGTTCCGGAACCGAGCGGCAGATAGGTGCAGTTGGCCAATGAGTGAATTTCCGCAAGGGGTGGCGTGTTATCCACGCGTGTTGTGACGGTGGCGGCTTTCTCATTGCCGCAGGTGTCTGTAGAACTGACGCGAAGCTCGTAATCGCCGTCTGGAATGATTGTCGTATCCCAAGTGGCATACGGATCGTTGATGACCGAGGCGGTTCCAATTGCTCCCGGCGTGACAGGCATCCATGAGCCTGAGCCGGCAGGCCTAAACTCTACTTGGTAGCCGGCATCCGCGTCATAGCAGAGATGGTCCCAGACCGTCCCGTCGATACATACGCTTGCGCCTCGAACCACGCCGTTGACGCCGTCATATGTATCCGGATAGCGAATTGTCACGGTATTGAATTCTTTGTCCACGAATGCCACGGTGCTGTCGCTCGCCGACAGTCCGCATCCGTTGGTGGCCTCCAGCGACAAATAATAACGGCCATGCGCTAAACCAGATGTATCCCATTCGGCCAGCAGGCCACCGCCGCAGACCTGGCCTTGGTAGGTTCCGATTTCGGTCCAATCGTCTGGGGCGGCGCCGACCGGCTGATACTTCAGAACATAGCTCAATGTATTGGCCTCCGGGTCGCACACTTCGCCCTGAATCGGAAAGACTTCGCAGGTACATTCATCGAATGCGGGGCTGGCGATGTGAACCAGTGGCGGGGTGAGATCGGTATTGAAGGTTAAATCATCAATACGCACATGGATGCCGTTGTCATTGTCGATTTCTATGCGCAGAATGTTCTGAGCGTCTGACATCACCTCCACATAGCGGAATACCCCATGTTCGGTCAGATCACAGGACAGGTCAAACGTCTCGCTGTAAACCTGGTTGCCTCCGGTCGCGGCATCAAAAGCACTCACCGTATAAGTGCCGCAGCGGCTTCCCGCATAAAAGGTGACAACCTCCTGTGGATTATCAAAAATCATCTCCAGATGTCCCGGTACGAATTCGCAGCCGTAGTTGCCGATGGCACAGACCCCGGAGGACGTGCCAATCGGGAAGATATTGTCAACAATCACCGTATCCGTCGTACAACCCGGTCGGGCTGACTGGAAGGTGACGCCTTCAAAGTGATTGGTGATTTTTGTCCAGTCCGGCGAGTCGTATTCCAGCACAAACTCAAAATCCAGTGTGGTTCCGCATTCCTGCCAGACATCGGCCCCTAATGCGCCGCCGTAAATATCGTATGCTTTGGTGGCGGAGTTTCGCCCGTCGTGCCAGACCGCATAATTACCACTGACGGCCGGATAGGCTTGAATGGAACTTTCTGCACAAATGGCAAAGGTGCCGAGGGTGCCCAGTCTTCCTCCATAGATGGAGCCGTTTCCGTGTCGAAAATCCTGCCAGACAATCGTGTTTCCGCTGATGACCGGATACCGCTGGTCGCTGGTGTTGTTTTCGATTATCTGAATGGCCGGCGGCAGGCTGAAAAAGGTGAACATATAGATGTCGTCATTGCCCGCGCGTCCATCCTGCCAGACGACTCGCGGCATGTCGATTTGCGGTCGCTGCTGGTGGCCGGTTTCTTCAACAATGACATCTTCCTGCTCGGTATCTAAGTTGTAGTAATAAATATCGAAGTCGCCGCTGCGTCCATCCTGCCAGACAACTGTTCTCGCATAGCTTCCCGTAACACTGACATCCGGATAGCGTTGTGGCGAGCTGTCAGTACAGATTTTGATCTCTATTTGTGCATCCAAATCATAACCATAAATATCATCGTTGCTGTTACGGTCATCTTGCCAGACGACGATATGACCGGAAATCGCCGGAAATTCCTGGTTGCCGTCTTCGGTACAGATGGGAAATACATTTCCGGTAGTTATGTCGCGTCCGTAAATATCCCAGTTACCGTCACGATTATCCTGCCAGACGACGATATTGCCGGAGATATCCGGGTACCGCTGGTCGCCGGCTCCTCCATAAACGAGGACTTCCGTTGATAACGACAGGTCATAGCGATAGATGTTGTAGTCAGTGCCGTTATAGAAATCCTCCCAGACGACATGTTTGCCGTCAATAGCCGGATACGTCTGATCTTCCGTCCAGGATGAAACCGGTTCGTCAACCGCCCAGACAATCGCTCCAAACAGAAGCAGCAATGAAATAATCCCCCAATGTTTGAAGATCTTATGCGTTTTCATGTGAATCTCCTTTCCAAAAAGTTAAAATCTCCTATTTTAAATGACTTGTGCAAGAGTCGATGCGAACGCAAGGTGTTGTTAGCTGTTCATGACCTATCTGTATTGACATTTGATATTAACTGCATTGAGCTGCCTTGAATTAATAGCGAAACATTGATCAGGATGGTTGATTCTATGGCGGCAGAGAATAAGCGGGGCGGCCTGGAAATAGCCGTAAAAAGATTTCGAGGTCTGTTTTCTCCCGTTCATTTTGCTGCTGCCTCTCATCAAAAAAAGTCGCAGGCAGATGGGGTGTCACCTCTCAAGATGCAACATATATTTTACCTGATGAATCGATGAATGCAACTGATTTTATGATACCATTCACCAAGGGGAAGCGTCCTTTTGAAAAAGAAGGCCTGATTTATACTGTTCTTGTGGCCTTACAAAAAAAGCCCGGTCAATAACCGGGCTTTTTTTGTGCAATATGTCTCCCATCCGGAAGATGGATCAAGGTATTATTTCCAGTTGATTTTAACTTTTCCTTCGAGCAGGTCTTTCATGCGTTTTTCAACGGACTGGTCTTTTTCATCCTTGAGTTTTTTCAGTTCATTGCCTCGTTGTTCGAGTTTGGCATTGAGATCATCCAGCCTCCGGCGATAATAGTTGTACTCATTTTGCTTTTTCCCAATAATCACATCAAATCGGGCGGCGACGACTTTTTTCAACTCATCCTTCAGGCCCTGTTGCTGCTCGGGCTTGGCTGAATGAAGTTTTTTCATCAGTTCGTCACGCTTAGCCTGAAGCTCAATATCCTTTCGCAGCAGCTTTGCCAGTTCAGGATTGTGCCTGTCAGCTTTCTGGATCGGCTCATAGACTTTCATCGTTTCACTAACGCGATGAACAAATTTGTCCGGCTGCTTTTCGGCGATATCCTTTAGTTCCTGGGCTTTCTTGGGGTAGTTCTTTTCCAGCCAGCGGAAGAAATTTTCGTGTTTTTTCTGAATCAGTGATTTCCATTTTGGCTCCGGAGCCGGCTTAGGTTGCTCTTTTTTGGGCTCCGGTTTGGGTTCCGGCTTTGGCTCTGGCTTCGGTTCAGGTTTAGGAGCCGGTTTCGGTTCGGGCTTAGGCTCCGGTTTTTTAGGCTGCTCTTTTGGCGGCTCTTCTTTTTTGGGCTCTTCCTTGGGGGGCTCCTGCTTCGGTGGCTCAGCCTTCTTGGGTTCCTCTTTTTTAGGAGTTTCCTGCTTGGGCTGCTCCTGTTTGGGTGGTTCAGCTTTCTTCGGCTCTTCCTTTTTGGGTTGCTCCTGTTTCGGTTGTTCAGCTTTTTTGGGCTGTTCTTCCTTTTTAGGGGCGGGCGGCGCAGCGGCTTTATCCTGCGATTTTTGTTCCGGAGCCGGTTTCGGGGCTTCGGTGGGTTTGGCAGATTGCTTCTCTTCCGCGGGTTTCGGTGCGGCGGCATCCTCAGCGACGACTGTCGCCGGGATCATTGCCAGTAAAATGATACAGAGTACGGCACGGGCCATAAAAGCTGTCCGTTGCTTCATATAAAATTATCCTTTCCAGAATTCAGAGCTATCCGCTACGGCTTCGAGTTCCTCCAGTTCGATCAACTCGAAGCGAAGAGGATTGACAGGTTCATAGGTGCCGGTATCCATGGTGTTTATGGCATCGGCCAGATTACCGAGTTCGCTTCTGATCTCGGCCAGCAGGGCATCCAGCGGGTTGTCGTTCAACGCCCATGGGGTGACATCCAGAACGTCAAGCATGCTGCCGGCAGGAGCGTGGGCAACTTTTTCGATGGGTGTTGTCGTATGAATGGGGCTGTCGGGGTCGCCGGAATACATCGTAAACAGACCAACCAGCAGGACCGCCGCAATCGCGGCGATGCCGACCCAATGCCGTCTGGCATGGCGTCGGTGATGACGCTTTACCTGATGGCGAACGGAGTGCCGCAGCGCCTCCAGCGTGTCAGCATCCACCGCAGGGGCCGGATGCGCGTCAAACAGACGGTCCGCCTCGTGGATATCATCCATCATCTTTTGAGCCTGGGTTTCATCGACAAACTGCTGCAACAACTGCTCAAGGTTTTCATTGTTATGCTTCATAACGCCTCCATGATTTCGCGTAACTTCTTGATCCCGCGATGGACTTTTGATAACGTCGTTCCGATTGGCTCATTACGCATGTTGGCCAATTCTTTAAAGCTCATTTCACTATAATAGCGTAATGATATGAGTTCTGCTGTTTCTGTATCGAGCTTTTCAAGTGCCAACTGAAGCCGGTCAGACACGTCGCTATCGGGTTTATCGTCCTGAGAATCCTGAGCGATCAGGTCGGCTTTTGTTTCTATGACCTGTTTTTGACGATAATGTCGTCTTAAATAATCTTTAAACAGATTTGATGCAACAGTAAATAACCATTTTTCGAAAGAACCACCCTGAAAAGAGTGAATTTTTTTTATCAGCCGCAAAAATAAATCACTCAATAACTCCTCGCTGACGTGAGTTTTTCCGGTCAGCCGGAAAAAATACGCGTAGCAGCGATTGGAATAGAGCGTCACAAGGCGATTAAACGCCTCGGCATCACCATTTTTACACTCTTGGATAAGATTTTCAAGTTCCTGCGGCTCAGTCATATCCCAGGGTTATTTCATTAAAAAAGACGTCATGGTACTATAGTTTATTGCAGAAAGTTCTCTTTACCATTGAAAAATAAGGGTTTTTGAAGAAAAAATGAGATTTTATCCCCAATTAAGCATCAGCCGGGCTATGGCTGGAAATCGTCGTCCGGGTAGGGCGGCTGGCTGTCATCTTCATCGTCGTTGAATTTCCAACTGTCCGCCTCGTCGATATCATCCAGCTCCCGTTTGACGTATTTGAAGATCTTATCCTGCATCGGCCCCATTTTCTGCTGAAAGGCGAGCATTGTCCGATAATGTGACACGAGCATGTCCATCCGGAGCAGTTGCCATTTTTGAAGGCACTCGGGCTCTTTTATATTTTTGAACGGGTCACAGCGGAAAACACGCTGGCCGTGAGCATCCTGCTCGAAATATTCACAATCTTGACACTGGATCATGTCAGTCTCCAAAAGAAAATTCATCTCACTTCTTGCAATCTTTCGATAATCTTCTATAATAACGGTTTACAGGTATTTTGAAAAGTAAGAAACGTATATACAGGAGATAATGAATGGCTAAGCCGCGACGCAGACGAAAAATTGGCAGTAAAAAACGAAAAGCACGCTGGAAAGTACGGAATAAAGTAACGTAACCAGTTTTATTTGCTTGAGTTATATGAAATTGTCGCTGCGCGGTGCCATTGCGCGGTAGTGTGACAAAGACTTAATAAAGACGCTCAAATCGGGATTTTTGCCCCTGTTTGAGCGTCTTTTTATTTTTCCGGGAAGAGCAGACAATCGCTGAAAATCATCTGAAATTCGGGTTTGTGGGCGATTTCGAGGTATTCGATCTGTTCGGCCAGGGTATCGGCGAGGTTCCTTGCCGGTTGGCTGGTCAGGGCCATGTGGGCACCAGAGCCGGCGGCGTTGCCCACGAAATGGATTTTTTCTTTTGCCACCTGCGGAAGCAGACCAATTCTAACGGCGTTTTCCTTCTGAATATAATTGCCAAAAGCTCCAGCTAATAAGATTTGCTGGATTTGGTTTTCAGTTTGACCGGCGGCCTTCAGGAGCAGTGTGATGCCCGCGCGAATGGCGGCCTTGGCAAGCTGGAGCTGTCGGACATCCTTCTGGGTCAGCATGACCGTATTGTGCCAGGCGTCTTCTTTGAGTTGTCCCGCGAGAACAAATGCCGGTTCATCTTGATAAGTGATGAGCCGACGGCGGATTTTTGTTGAGACAAACGGGTCCATTTCTTCCGGGGCGGCAAACCGTCCGGTGGTATCAATGATCTCCAGTTCCAGCATGACGGCGACGGCGTCGATCAGGCCGCTGCCGCAGATGGTTGCGGCTTCGGCAGTGCCGATGACATCGACATCGATATCATTATCGGCTAAAACAACACGTTCAATCGCGCCGGCTTGAGCACGGCTGCCGAATTCGATGCCGGCTCCTTCCAGGGCTGGCCCGGCGGCGCAACTGGCGGCGATTAGATGTTCTTTGGTACCAAATACAATTTCGCCGTTGGTGCCGATGTCCACCAGAAGTGTTGGTGTGTTGCAGATATCCATGCCGCAGGCCAGAGCCGCGGCAACCGTGTCAGAACCGACAAAACCGGCAATGTTTGCGATGGTGTGGATATTGCCTGCCGGGTTGATTGCCAGGGAAAGTTGTTCAGGGCCGATGTTGGCCGATGTGACTGAATGGGCCTCATACGGCGCTTGCCCCAGTTGTGCGACGGGATAGCCCAGCAGCAGATGGTTCATCGTCGTGTTGCCGGCGATGACGACTTCGTAGATCGCACTGGGAGAAATACCGGCTTCTTTCGAGGCTTCCCCGGTCAGATCATTCAGGCAGGCGATCACCGCCTGCTGCAATTTTTCCTGTCCGCCGGGGGTATCGGAAAAACCTATGCGGCTGATAACATCGGCGCCGTATTGCGCCTGCGGGTTGCTCGCGGAAACGGTACTGCTGACATCCGCGGTGATCAGATTGACCAGCCGTGCCACGATACTGGTGGTGCCGATATCAACGGCCAAACCGAAAAGCATCCCGGTCGTGTCGCCGTGTTCCAGATCTGCCAGCAGCCAGTTGCCCGATTCTGTGTCCTGACGGATAACGGCGGTTAGCGGTGTGTCGCCGAAATCCTGCAGTTTTTGGTTGACGGTGGGGCTGTTTAGATCGGCGTTACAGGGTGCTCCAAGTGTCTGTGAGATTGCATGGCATAACTGAACCGGGTCCGCGGAGGGATTTTCAAGAGAGATCTTGCAAACCATCGGCTCGGTAAGAACGTCCGGGTTGATGCCGTGTTCGAGGATTTGTTGCTTGAAATAGCGAGAGGTGTCCGGGATATAGACCTCGACGTCATGCTCGATGGTGTACTGGCATGCGAGCACATCTTTTTCCGACGGCAGCAGACGCACTTTGCACTTGCCGCAGCGGCCGATGCCGCCGCAGGGATTGGTCAAAATGATACCCACCAGCCCCGCCGCCTCCAGCAGCGTTGCCCCGCGGTGTACCCGGACCGTTCGTCCGTCCGGTTGAAATTGAACCTCAAAATGTTGCACAGTGATATCCTTTATCTGATTTTTCTCGGTATTTCACTATAGCAAAAAAGAGAACGAAAGCTATCAAAAATGAGTTGTCAGATTGAGATATCTTGCTGTTTTTAGTGGGATTTTATTTGACTGGCTAAAGGGGTGGGATATGATTGGGTGTATATGGTGTCTTGAATGTTGAGTTTAATTGGTCAGTCTTGTAGATGGAGCATAAGCGATGAGAATGATATAATTCTTTGATTTTGTTCATTGGCCTTCATTCTTTTTGGCAAACGAGGAGTTTGAAATGAAGAAGCATCATCTTTGGTTTATAATCTTATTGAGTATGGTGTGTGTCTCTGTTCATGCGGTTGGGCTTAACAAAGCGGTTGTGAGTGGTGGAAAGCCGGTTTACTTTGAAGAGGCGAAGTTAAAGCAGCGTGTAGAGGAAACGCTTGGCGTTCAAGACCCCAACGGCATTGATATGCTTGAGTTGAAGTATTTGGATATTTCGAGTGAATCCTTGAGGAATTTGGTTGGGCTTGAATCTGCCAATAATCTTGAAGGTCTGAATGCCAGTTATAATTTTATTGAAGATTTACAGCCCATACTTCAATTGGAAAAGATCAGAGTTCTTGATATCAGCGGTTGTCCCGTTAAGAACCTCAACGAATTGCGGAAGTTAGGGCGTCTCAAGGAATTATTTGCCAGTTGCTGTTTGATTGAGGATATTTCATTTGTTCGTTACTTAGGAATACTTGAAACCCTGGTGCTGAGAGAAAACGGGATTACTGATTTAAGGCCTTTACAATCACTCTACATTTTAAAGAGACTTGTTCTTGATGAAAACCAGATATCCGATATTTCACCGCTGTCTTCATTGCCGTGGCTTGAGGGGCTTGGGCTTGGGAACAACCGGATTCGTGATATTTCGGTTTTGAAATATCACACTAAGTTGGAAAAATTGTCGCTGTATAATAATCAGATCGACGATATTGCTTCGCTTGAGAGATTAAAGAATCTTTATCTGTTGAATCTGAATAACAATCCGTTAAACGACCAGTCAATGCAGATTCTGTCGAAAATATCCCAAAACTGCCGCTTGGCGGGCAAACCGACGCATTTTGTTTACTTTGGCAACCATCGGCTGTGCAGGCCAGGTAAGCCCATTGACAGTCCGGTCGATCCGAATGAATATATTATTGCCAGGGATGGCGCCGCTATCAGCCCGGATGAAAAGTTTTTGGTTTTTACTGCGGGATACAAAACAGATGATATTGGTCTTCCCGATAACGGTCGAGCTTACGTTTTAGAGCTTGGCACTGAAAAGCCTCGGCTGCATATTTTGCCAAAGCTTTACGGCGTGGCGGGTATTTCCGGCCAGTTTGCGTGGTCTCACAAGACAAATCCCTGTCAACTGCTGGCGAATTCATATGGTTTCATGACCTTAGAGCCGCGGCAGATGAAAATCTTTTCAATTATTGAAGGGCAGCCGCCTTTGGAAACTCATCATTTTTCTTCCGGTTCTGAAAACCTGTTGATTATGCATAAGGGCTGGACGCCGGACGACAAATGTGTCATGGCCATGACATTGGGAAAATGCAATGTCGCCATGCTTGACATAGAGTCGAAAAAGGTGACCCGCCATGACCTACCGACATGGATTCATCTCTGGGCCGATTCCGAGACGCTTTGGGGTTCGGATTTGCGTCGAATTTATCAGATTAAACGTTCTGCTTCCGGGGAGTTTACTTATAAGCAAACGCATACGTCCAAAGACGGCGCCTGGATTGTCGGATTTAAAGACGGAGAGCTTGTTTATAGTTTGGGCAATAAAATCTATATCGGCGAGGAATTAATCCATGAAAGCGACCAGCCGATCTTTCCTTTCTTTGGTGATGAATATATCGCGTTTCAGGAGGAAACGAGCGTTGAGGTCATCGACCTGAAAGGTCAGCGGGTTTTCCGCAAGAAGGCTGATTTCTCTAAAGTACGTATCATGGCTCTGGCGGGAAAGGCGAAAAAGCTGTATCTGCTGAATAACCAGCAAACAATCGAGGCCCATGATTTAGAGAAGCCGGGCGAATTTTCTGTCGTTTGTGATATCGAAACGATCATCGCCGAGACATTTAAGAAGAAATGAAGCTGTTGTTTCAACTAAACCCCTGCAGCAGAGTTGCGGGGGTTAAACGGGCTACAGCCCTTATTTCTTTTTTTCTTTGTACCAAGCGTCATAAATGCGTTGGGCGACTTGGCCTGCGAAGGATTCAGGGGCCAGTTGCATTGCTTTTTTGAACGCTTCGGCGGCTTGTTTTTCGTGGCCTTCCTGCTGGCGGTGGCAGGCGCCGAGGGCTACATAGATCAAAGCCTTTTGCTCATTGGTATAAACATTAGATTTGAGCATCTCGTTCAGTTCAGCCTCGACTTCAGCACCTTTACCGTCTTTTGTGCGATAGGTTGCGTCGCGGAATAATTTATTCCAGTGTGAAAAACTCAGTTTCGCGTGATATCCCGATGCATCGGCCGGATCGAGTTCTTTGATGCGGTCCAGCAGTTCTTTCGGGCGAGCTAAGGGAATTTCGCCGAGGCGGACCAGTGCGGCAAGTTCGGCCTTGGTATTCTTACTATTTTTGGCTTTATCTGCCTCATTTTTTAGAGTCATATAGCGATGGCTTTGTGTGACCAGATCAATGATCGCGGCTTGTGCTTTTGCGATGTCTTTTGGGAGCTGCTGTCCCTGACGCGAACCCAGCAGGGTTCCATCGGGCAAATAGGCGCATACGGCCGGGTATGTCCGTACGCCTTTGCCTTTCCAACCCTTGTTGCGTTCGTCATTTTTTTTCTTCTGTTCCTCATCCGGTGACTGGAGGATATCCACGTCGGTCAGGATGACGGTTTCATTTAAGAAAGATTGTTCAAAGGCTTTCGACTTAAAGACCTGATTGTGCAGACGCTCGCCCCAGTTGCTCCAGTCGCTGCCATGAACAAAGACCAGCAGGGCGGCGTTGCGGGTTTTAGCAGTCTCTAAGCCTTTGGCAAAGGAATCGACCCGAATAACACCGGCATGGAGATTGGCTGCTGAGATTGCAGTCAAAAACGCAAGGATTCCGATTGTACGCAATGTATATTTCATCATGTATTCCTTTTAGTTGACACGTTTTCCATAGGCGAGGATTCTTGCAAAGTGCATACAGTGTCCGTCCCGTTCGATGCGGAGCCAGCCGGCAAGAGGTTTGGAATCGGTCAGGTCGATCCGGTAAAACGTTTTGGCACCTTCGAGGACGGCGATCTGTTTCCATTTATCGCCGTCAGTCGAAACGAGCACGCGAGCGCCGCCGGCCCGCCACTGGTAACCGCCGGCACGATTCTGGATGACCAGTCCGTTCAGACGGCCAAAGTTGCCGAGCCGCACTTCGATCCACGGAGTTTCGGTAGAGTTGGTATGCAAGGCGCCGCCATGCATATTCAGGATGCCCCAGTGCTGCTCGGGCGAGTCGTAACGCTCGCCGATGCCGGAGATATTGAGATAGCCGCCTTCGGTCAGCAGTTCTCCCGCAAAGGGCTTGACGCCGTCGGTGGGCTTAGGTTTGTACAGTCGCGAGCAAAGCTTTCCGATAGCCTGATAAGAGGCCCGGTCACCGCGTTTAGCCGCAGCCGGCATGGCGGTTCGGCCGAGATTGCGAATGATCGAATCGACATTGTCCTCCTCACGAGCTAATCGCTTGACCAGCCAGTTTTGAAAATCGACCCAGGCCTGCTCATCATCACCGCACCGCTGTTTTTCCCACGCCAGCAGTGCAGCACCAATCCCGGGACGGGTGATAACTTCACTTGCCAGCCGCCGTTCAAATTTCCGTTGGAGATTTTTGTTGCGAATTTGTCCGAGCATCCAGTTCCAGGCACCTTCAATGTTCCAGCGTCCGTTTCCGAAATCGTCAAAGGCCTTCATGTAGGTAAAGAATAGGGTGGCATACCGGGAATCGGTCATGTCCGGTTTCATGGTCTTGTAGGCGTAGCTGGTCAGTAGTGCCCAGGCTGGCTCTTCATGTGAAACGGCTAAATATTCGAGGACGTCTTTGTGATAGGCGGTCCACCACGAAAAATCCACTTTGTGCCGGATGCCCAGTTCTGCGCGGTCCTGCCAGAGGCCGTAATGCAGCGGGTGCAATTGTGTGGCGTTCTGGATGGTTTTGCTGGCCTCGGCGAAGTTGCCCTGGTCTTCGTACCAATGCGACAGTCGCATCAAATGGCCCGCTTTTTGAACCAGCTCCAGCTTTTCAAAGCACGCCTGATCCAGTGTCAGAGCCGGCCATGTGCCGCGGTATAGAGACGTGTGCATACCTCGTTTCCATGACAGCGAATACGCCGGTTGCCATTTGCCCGGTTGGGTCTGTACAGCGTAGGCACAGTGGCCGGGTTCCCCCATAGAGGTTGCGGGGATACCGTTGGCAATGGCCGCGGCCGTGCCGAGATTCGACAGGGCACCGCAGACGCCGCCGACTTCAATGGCCATTTCCGGATCGCAGGAAAACAAACCGCGAAACGGCAGGTAGTAGCGGGGGCCTTGGACGCTGTCGCCAAAGCAATTGTGCCCGCGGTAGGGTGCACGCCAGCAGGCACCGGTATAAGCGGCTCGCGGCAGGCAAATCTGGTCACGCAAATAGGTCATCGCCTCCGCGGTGGAATAACTTGAATATTGCGGGCCGCGGGCAAGATACCGCCGCTCCCACGTCGCCAGGTCGCCATAACACTGATTGAGCAGGCCGTCTTTCCAACTGTCACGGAAATACACATACCGCTTCCACATCCAGTCTTCTTCCAGTCGGCTGTTCATTCCAAGTGCGAGCGCACAGGCTGTTGCCATCGACCGGTTGACGGGATGCTGTTGGACAGTATTGTCATCGAGCCAGACTTGATGCAGAAATGACAAGACCCGTTGCGGTTCTTTGACCGGTCCGCTGTCGAGCAAATCTGTCAGCCAGGCTTCATCATTACCGAGTACACTGAAAAACTCTTTGCCCCGGTTACTGTTGGACAACTGCTGCAGTGTTTCTTCGCCGGCCAGCCGATTAAGTTCGTATTTAAGCAAATCATGTTGCGATTTTTGTGATGGGCCTGCCGCGTGCATTTGGCCGGCTGTTGTACACAAACAGAGTATTATCAGCAGTGAAAGTCTGACGGGTTTCAAGTACATGTTATCTCGCCTGAACAAAATTATTGCGTTATTTCCAACCCCGCTTGATTGGGTGAATATACTTCAAGGGCCGATTATATCATATTTTTTATCAATGCACACCTTTAAATCAGGTTGGCGGCATTTTCGGTGCGGGGGGAGGGATTCAGATAAACCGGGTGTTCATTCTGATAGATATTATCCATTTTTGTGACAGATGCGGAATGCCTTATTTGATTTGGGTTTGCGTTTTCTGCTGTTTTCGGAAGTTTTTGATGTGTCAGGCTAAGAAATATCTTTTCAGAGGGGCTTGTTTGAGGTATATTATCGGTGCTTAAAAACGGATTTTAAACTCTTACGGAGTGTTTATGCAAGAACGGATTCCGAAAATCATCGTCATCGGGCCGGCCTATGTGGATATGGCGGTCAAAGCTGACGAGCACCCCGGGCCGGGTGAGGTCGTGGAAGGGACCGGGTTTACCTGTGTGCCGACCGGTTCCGGCGTCAACAAGGCCGTCCAGGCGGCGTTGTGCGGCTGCGAAACCTATCTGCTGGCCCGCGTGGGGCAGGACTGTTTCGGCGAAATGGTCAAGGCCAACCTTCAGCGGCACAAAATCTATACCGACTTGCTGTATGCCACCAATGCGATGAGCACGGGGGTCGTGGTAACGATTGTCGATCAGCGGGGCGAAAATTGCAGTTGCCGTAGCGATGGGGCCAATAAAGTGCTGGGCCGCGATGAGGTGGAGTATGCCGCCGCCGAACAGTTGATCGGTTCGGCCGATGCGGTGCTGGTCGATGACGCCATTCCGCAGGCCGCGGCGGTGTCGGCGATTCGGACCGCACAGATTCATAAATCACGCGTGGTCCTGAGCGCCAAGCTGGACAAGCCTGACCGCCAGAGCGTTCATGATCTCGACTGGCCGATGGAATTTTATAATGCCGACGTGATTGTCCTTCGCTTTAAGGGCTTGATGTGCGGTGCCGAACTCGGTGCCGGTGGTGAGGGCGATTTGAAATTCATCGGCACAGAATTGGTTGCCAAAGGGGCCAAGTGCGTCGTGATCAGCCTTGGCTGGAGCGGGGCGCTGGTGATTGATCGACAGGGGCCGCGGCATATTCGGGGCGTGGCCGGCGAAGTGGTCGATCAGGCCGGCTGCGACGCAGCGTTTGCGGGGGCGCTGACGGCGTGTGTGGGTACCGGCGACGGGCCGGACCGCGCGGTGCGATTTGCGATCGCCGCTGAAGCCATTACACGCGGCAGATTTGGCCTCCAGGACGCACTGCCGAAGAAAGAAGAAATTTTGACGGTCCTGCAGGACCAACCGGATTAGACTCATCTGTGAAGGGAACACTTTGGGACTGGAACGCGAAAACACCACTCTGAATGCTGATGAGATTCTTGCGGCCATAGCTGCCGGCGAAGAGATTCGTTTATCACGCTGTCGCATTGGCGGCGTGCTGGATTTGAATCGATTGGCTGATGATAATACGGGAAATCTTCAGATCACCAGAGAGGGCGATTCACGTTTTCTAACCTTGGTCCAGCCGCTTTACTTTAACGCCTGTACGTTTGAAGACGACGTGCATTTTGCTGGTCCGTGGGAACAGGCCGACAGCCTGAAAATTGTTTTCAAGGCGGATGTGCTGTTTAATTCGTCGGTGTTTGCGGGCCAGACGCGGTTTGCCGGGGCGGTCTTTGAAGGGAATGCCGGATTTGACGGCTGTACGTTCTGCCGTGTGTGCAGTTTTCAGCAGGCTGTCTTCAAGCAGCGTGCGATGTTCCGCACAACGACATTTGAAGGCTACGGTCTGTTCAGCAAGGTACAGTTTTGCGGCGACATGCGGATTGCCAACTCGACCTTCGGCAAGGGTGCCAATTTTGCCGCGGTTCAGTTCATGCACCGGTGTGATTTTTCCGGTGTCTATGCACGCAGCAAGGCTGTGCCGGTTTATGAGGGCGTGGAGTTCACACGAAAGCGATTTGGCGACAGTGAGAGCTTTTGGCGGTTTATCAAGCAGGCCTGCCAGGAGGCCGGCTATTATCAGCAGGCCGGTGAGTGTTTTTATTATGAACGCTGCGGGCATTTCTGGCGGGTATTCCGTGGGGCGGGCTACGAAAAGATTTCTTCGGGCAAGCGAGTGCTTCGCTGGCTGGCTGGGCTTCGGTTGCTGCCGGAGTTTGTGTTTGGCCGGATGCTGTTTGGCTATGGTGAGCGGCCGATCCGGGTGCTGATTGCTGCGGCGGTGATTATTTTCCTGTGCGGCCTGTTTTACCACTCGGCCCCGGCCCAATTGCTGAGCCGCTTTGAGACGCAGCAGGCCTCACTGAGCTTCTTCGAGGGCCTGTATTTCAGCACGATTACCTTTACCACGCTGGGGCTGGGGGATATTTATCCCGAAGCGGACACCTTGACGCGTACGGTGATCATGGCTGAGTCGCTTAGCGGTGTGTGCCTGATGTCGCTGTTTGTGGTGTGTTTGTCGAAGCGATTTTCACGGGGATAAATGGGTTTTCACTCCAGATGTGGGGTTTTATAATCGCCGGATAATAAAAGGTCGGCGATACCTCTTTTTGTTAATAATAAATATCTTTTGATGGCAAAAATCCCTGTTTAAACACCCTGAGGGGCGATATATCATTATTTTATTGCCAATTTACAAAGAATATGGATAATTTGCCCGACTATCGTCCATATATTAGAAAGCATCGAATGGATTCAATAGAAATCAGCAACACTTTTTAGGAGAAACAAGGCATGGAACTTGGAATGATTGACTGGGTAATAATTATTATTTTCTTTGTTGGTGTTATTTCCCTTGGGCTTCTAAAAAGCCGTGCAAAAGAAGGTGAGGCTTCTACTTCAGAAGATTATTTCCTGGCGGGTCGAGGGCTTAAGTGGTGGCTCATTGGTTTCTCGCTGATTGCGGCCAATATTTCTGCTGAACAGTTTGTTGGGATGTCAGGGCAGGCGGCTATGGATTCGATTGGTCTGGCCGTGGCGAGTTATGAATGGATTGCTGCGATTACTTTGGTGGTTGTGGCGTTTTTCTTTCTTCCGAAATTTCTCAAGAGCGGGATTTTTACGATTCCGGAATATCTTGAATACCGTTTTAATCATTCCGCTCGCTTGGCGATGTCGGCGTTGATGGTTATTATCTATGCCGGCGTAACAATTCCGACGGTTATTTATCTTGGGGCGAAAACACTGGACCCATTATTTAGCGGTTCGGTTTTTGGGGTTGAGATCGATATCGTAACGCTTTCTTGGGTTGTTGGTATTTTGGCAGCCGGATACGTCGCTGCCGGTGGTCTTAAGGCATGTGCCTGGGCTGATTTGATTCAGGGCAGTGCGTTGATCATTGGTGGTGCCGTGATTATGGTGCTGACATTTATGGCATTGGATAATCCGGGACAATATGAGGGGATCGATGCCGCGGCAGTTCATCAGTCGCTGGGCGTCGAAGACACGGCCACGCTTGGCGAAAAATTGAGTGTTTTGAAAGATGCGAAGATGCACATGGTGTTGCCGAAGACCAGCACGTTCTTGCCCTGGACGGCTTTACTGTTGGGGATTTGGATCCCGAACTTCTATTACTGGGGCTTGAACCAATACATCATGCAGCGGACACTGGGAGCACATTCGCTGCGTGAAGGGCAGCGGGGAGTTGTTTTCGCAGCGTTTCTTAAGCTCATTATTCCGTTTATCGTGTGTATTCCGGGTATTATCGCGTTCAGCCTGTATGGTCCTAAAATGCAGGAGAATGCGATGACCTCAGAGAGAATCAATAAACCGGTTCTGGAGCGGTTTGAGGCATCCGCGAGTGGTTCTGCGGAATCGAAAGACATGCTGTTTCCATTTAACGGCGATTTTGCGAATTTAAACCCGAACTACGCGGAACGTATTTTCAGTTATAATGCAGTGACTGCTTGTGGTGGTGAAATAGCTGCGGATACTCCGATATCCACTATTCGCCAGAAAGTTGCAGAGAAAGCTGGTCTGGAAGCGGACAAGGTGGCTGAGATGGGGTTGTCTGAATTGAATGGCGCTTTTCTAAAAGCTTTTAGTGGTAAGAAAGAAAACTTTACTGCCGATCAGGAATTGGTTGGTTATGACTATGACCATGCGTTTCCCTTGCTGATCCGCTATTTGACCCCGCAGGGACTCCGCGGTTTTGTTTTGGCAGCCCTGATGGGTGCGGTTATCAGTTCGTTGGCATCGATGCTGAATGCCAGTTCGACGATCTTTTCCATGGACATTTATCGTGAGTGGTTTAACAAGGAAGCCAGCCAGAAAACGCTTGTTGTGATGGGCCGGTTTGCTGTGCCGGTACTTGTTGTGATTGGCTGTTTAATTGCTCCGGTGTTGGCAAGCCCGAGATTCAAAGGTGCCTTTGCTTTCATTCAGGAATTCCAGGGCTTTGTCTCGCCGGGAATTCTGACTATTTTCCTGTTTGGTTTATTTGTCAAAAAGGCGCCGCGTATATGTGGTGTGTTGGGTTTGATTCTTAGCCCAATTATTTATGGTATCTTGTTCTTTGGCTGGAGCGACATGGCATTTCTGAATAGAATGGCAATTACGGTTGGTGCGATTGCTGCTGTTCTGGCGATTGTTACTGCTGTCAATCCGCTGAAAGAAGTTATTAAGTTACCTGAAACAACGCAAATTGATTTGCAGTGGTCCAAAGGCTCTATTTATCTGGGCGTTATTGTTGTTATCTTGACCGTGCTGCTGTACATCATCTTCTTCTAAAATTAAGAATTAAGTTTTGTCAGATACAGGAGAGTATTGAGTGAACGTAACGAATGATCAACAGGCGTTTGAGTATTTGAAACAGCTTGCGGCTGATAAAGGCATTGATATTGCCGGTGCCAAAGTTCGCCGCAGTTCGTCGCGGTTTTGCCTCGGCGTTGAACACGGCGACTATAACGGCACCGAACTGTTCGGCGTCGGCACCGACCGTTTTATCTGGATGGCCTACAAGCCCAACGGTACGAATAAGATGCGGTTTTTCAGCGGGAATTTCCCGGATGACGGCGTGGTCGAGTTTGAGATCGGCAACACGCCTGAGCCGCAGTCGGCCGAGGTGTATGACACGTGGGCACGGTTTCCCTATGGCGTCGATTATATCCTCAAACGCGAAGGCTATACGCTGACGCAGGGCATCGACGCGGTCTTGTACGGCAACATCCCCGGCGGCGGCATGAGCCGCAGTGCGTCGCTGGCACTGAACCTGATTATTTCGATGCTGGACGCCAGCGGGATCGTTGAAGAAGACGACATGAAGGTTGTCGATCTGGCCCAGATGGTAGAGAACGATTATATCGGTTCGCCGTGCGGCAAGCTCGATCAGATTATGATTATGTTTGCCAAGGAAGGCAAGGGCACGCATTACAAGCCCGCCGATCGGTCGATCAGCTATGTGCCTCTGGGCGATGGCGCCAGGGACTTCCGTATTGTCGTGATGGATACCGGCACGGTACGTCCGGGGCTGGAAAAATCGACGTACAAGATTCGCCGCACCGAGTGTGAAGAAATGGCCGCCAAGGCTAAAGATGCCGGCTTCGGCATCGAATGCCTGGCCGACATCAAAGACGAGGCTTTGTACGAAAAGATCAAGGCCCATTTTGAATCCGAATTTCTACATCTGGTCGATCGCATGACGTATATCTATAAGGCCCAGAAGCGTTTTTACGAGATGCTGGACGCCTGGAAGGCCGGCGATATCGAAACGGTCGGCAATATCTTCCGGCAAGACGGCATTGGCCTGCGGGATGAATACGTCATCAGCGGCCCCGAACTGGAAAGCATGTGCGATATCGTGCGGACGGTTGATGGCGTGCTGGGCGAGCGGATGCTGGGCGGCGGTGACAAAGGTGCTGCGGGATGTCTGACACTGGCTGACGCGGCGGATGCCGTCAAGGCAGCGGTGGATACCGCCTATCCGAGAAGCCGACCGGACTTTGCTGATAAGTACGCAGTGCATACCTGCAAAGTTGTCGATGGTATTGTCCTGTTCGAGGACGTTCTCTAAAAGATTAAGAAGCCTCTGTCAATAGGTGCATCAAGGCGACCGATTCTCACGTCGATCGCCTTTTTTTATTCCTGAAGAAAACTCCGTTTTTCGTTATTAAATCAATGCTGTTTGTCTTTCAGAAGAGCATATTTGATGTTTATAGCAGGAGGGAGAATCAGTATCAAAATGACGAGAGGAGAAGATGTTTCTAGTAGTACAAGGCATAGCGATATTGAGTTTAATACAAGCACTACAATTCTCATTGTATTCTCTATAAAAATTTGTTTATAATTATACAATACATATACAATGGAAATTATTGGAGAAATAAGTAATACTCCAAAAACAAAAAAGTCATCGGCTTGTAGAGAATCGAAAAGAATAGCAATGATTAATACAAATACTACAATGCAAATGAACAATATATTTAATAGAACTGCTAAATACTTCATTATTTTCTCTTTTTGCATAGTATTTTGCAAGCAAGCTGGAATCGAAGCGAGACGCTTTGGCTACGCTATTCCTGTAGAAAACTCCATTTCGCTCGGCTGACCGATTCGAGGAATGTTGCCTCATCGGAGAATGCGGCGGTTTCATCTTTTTCGTTCGCGTCGATGAAGCAGACGAAGTCAAATTGCCTGTCTCCGTCCGTTTGGGCGGCGAAGGCTTTGGCGATTTCGTTGGCGGGCAGGGTTTTGCGTCCGGCGATTTCGACGAGGCTTAGATTCAGCCCCGCTTTGTCATCGCCCGGACGGTAGCTTCGCCAGACCAGTTCCGTACAGACCAGTGCGTGGTCAGTGGCAAAGTCGAAGTTGAAGTCATAGGGTTTATCCAGGTGACTGAAGGCTTCGATGATTGCGCGGGCCTTGTCAACCTTGTCAAGTTTGGGACGCATCGCGGCGATATAGTCCCCGCAGGCTTTGCTCAGCGGATTTAGCACTACGCCGTATTTGATAGCTTCGATGACGTGGTAATCGGATTGTCCGGTGCCGGCGGTGTACCGCAGCCATTTCTGCGGCCAACGCTGTGCCATGTATTGCGCGAATGTCGTTTCTTTGCCATTTAGGCTTTTCAGATAAGCAGCCACCTGCGGGTCGTCAAAATAAGCGGTCAGTTTATCAGGCGTGCCGATATACAAAATCGCGTGCGGCCAAAAGCCCGGCAGACCCACATTGCTCAGATACCAGTTCTTGCGGCTCAGCATGACATCGCCCGGCTGAAGTATGGTATCCAGTTCCGCTTGCAGTTCAGGCGTAATCAGATACTCGCCGACTCGGTGCAGGCGGGTGTCGCCCATCCATTCGGCGACGCCTTTTTGCGCGGGAAACCAGACATGGGCCAGTCCCCGGCGCAAATGTTCCATGTCGGCATCGAGAACCGTTTTACCGCGTTCGATGGCGTCCATCTCATCCAATACCGCCAGCTTGGTATCAATCGTATCCCACAGGGCAAGACAACTTCCGCAGTCATTCGGTGTGCGGCTTTTGAGGCCTTGTTCGAGCCATTGAAGATAGACCTGCCCTGCGACCAGGCGGCTGTGGCAGTCGCTGCCAAAGAGCTGTTTTTTGAGACGGGAAAAGGATGCGTCTCCGATGTCGCTGCCGGGATGCGGGGCGTTGAGAAAGGCGACAGCGTTGGGGTTTTGTTGGATAAGATTGATAACGCGAAGGGCTTTTTCATAGCCGATCACATCGGCGCCGTACAGCACTAAAAAACTCTGGACACGCAGCGGCCGACGGGAGCGGGAGATGTCGAAACGATACCAGTCCGTGTAAGTTGTGCGGATTTGATCGATGCTGAAGGCGTAATCGTACAGAGCCAGCCAGCACTGTCGCAGAAACTGTTCGTCGGCGGCAGCCAGCGGGGCATCCGATTGTTTCAGACTGTCGCGTTTCTCAAGCTGTGCAAGCAGGCTGTCCATTTCCCGGTCATACATTTCCAGCATTTCAACATGGGTTGCGGTCATGGTTTGAATCTGAGGTGGTGTCAGGCAGGTCAACGGAGTGTTGCGTTGCAGCCGGCATCCGATCAGGTGGACCGACAAAATCGCGGCCAGCACCGTACTCAAAAAGATGATCCGTTTTCGCACAACAACGCCTTTCGGTGTGATTTTAGTCAGGCCGCCGATGCTTGCAGAGCCGAGTAGGCATCCGATACCCAGGAAAAGACAAATCAGCAGGATATTTACCGTATCCGGAAACCATCTCAGTCCCCGGTCGCCGAGGAAATAGCCGACAGGCAGTACAATGACCGCCGAGGTGAATACGGCACCCAGTATTCGCAATATCAGTGTGACTTTTTCTTTCTGCATCGCTATGGCTCCTGTATTAATAAAACGATCTGTTTGATATGGACCCATTAAATCAAAAAAACGGCCGGATTTGAAGAAAAAATAAATTACAAAATTGTAGGGGGTTGCAAGGGAAATACAATTTTGTTAAGATTAGATTTGCTTATGCTATTATTAATTCAAAAAAAGGGCCTGTGATGGCAAAGAAATTGGCGACAGAAGTGGGTTTGCTGGCAGATGTGGCGAAGGTTTTGGCTGAATCGCTGGATCTGGAAGAGACGCTGGAATCGATTCTGAAGGCGCTGGAAACGCACGTCAAGCTTGAACGCGGGGCGATTGCGCTGCTGGATCCGGAAAGCGAAACAATCAGTATCGAGGTGGCGCATGGGTTGAGCGAGGCTTCGAGAAAGCAGATTACCTACAAGGTTGGCGAGGGAATTACCGGTCTGGTGGTTCAGACGGGCAAAGGAGTGGTGGTTCCGGATATCAGCAAAGATCCGCGGTTTCTGGCCAAGACCGGCCAGCGAAAACGCTCGAAGGGTCAGAAGATCGCCTTTTTTTGTGTGCCGATTAAGCTGGAGGGCAAGACGATTGGGTCGATCAGTGTGGATCGCAAAGTTCGTCCGGCCGATGATTTTGAAGCGCATGTGCGTCTTCTGGAGGTGTTGGCGACAATGGTGGCGCAGGCGGTTAAACTCAACAAACTGGTGCAATCGGATCGGCGTGAGTTGCGCGCGGAAAATGCCCGTCTGCTTCGCGAATTAAAAACAAAATTTAATATTCATAACATGGTCGGCACCAGTAACGCGATGCTGGAGGTCTATCGCCTGATCGAGCAGGTATCCAACAGTAACGCGACGGTTCTGATTCGCGGCGAAAGTGGTACCGGGAAAGATTTGATCGCGCACGCGATTCACTACAGCAGCCTGCGTTCGGGTAAGCCGTTTATTAAGGTTAATTGCACAGCGCTGCCGGAGAATTTGCTGGAAAGTGAGTTGTTCGGCCATGAGAAAGGAGCGTTTACCGGTGCGGTGGACCGTAAACTGGGGCGTTTTGAGTTGGCCAGTGGCGGGACTATTTTCCTCGATGAGATTGGTGATTTCTCGATGAACTTGCAGGTTAAGCTGCTGCGGGTGATGCAGTTTAAGGAGTTCGAGCGGGTGGGCGGTCACGAAACGATTAAGTCGAATGTGCGGATTGTTGTCGCAACCAATCGGAACCTGGAAGAGGATATCAAGAGCGGTCTGTTCCGCGAGGATTTGTATTACCGCATCAACGTATTTCCGATTTATATGCCTCCGCTGCGAGATCGTAAGAATGATGTGATGCTGCTGGCGGATTATTTCCTGGAGCAGTATGCCAAAGAAAATCACAAGCAGATTAATCGGATTTCGACACCGGCGATTGAGATGCTGACCAGTTATCACTGGCCGGGCAATGTGCGGGAACTGGAAAACTGTATGGAGCGGGCGGTATTGGTCTGTGATGAAGATGTGGTTCGTTCGGATCATCTGCCGCCGTCACTTCAGATGGCGCAGGCCAGTGTCGATACGAGGGCGTTAACGCTGCCAGAAAAAATTGAAGCAATTGAGCGTGAAATGATCGTCGATGCGCTCAAGAAAACACACGGCTGTCAGCGTCACGCGGCCAAAGAGCTTGGCGTGACCGAACGCATATTAGGCTACAAAATCAAAAAGTATGATATTCTGAAGAAGTAACCGCGGCAGTCATTTTCAGGCATGCAAGAGGTTTCATTTTGTGAGCCCAGAGGTTTACGAAATTTCCCCAAAAATACAATTTTGTATTCTGCTGTCTTGGTGTATACAAAATTGTAATATATCTTGTGTTTGATTCACTTCTTATTTGCCTTGTTAAGTCATTTCTACGTAATTGTTTACGGATAAACTCGGAGAAGCTTCGCGGTTTGGCACAGTTCTTACTTATAGTTCTATCGAGATCATCATGATGTGTGCGGCAATGAATTGTTGTGTCGCTTCAAACAATGAAGTAACTCGTATGAAAGGGTCATTTGTGAGAACAGTCAGATTGAATTGGATACTGAGTGCGGTGTTGGCTTGTTTTTTATTTGGGACTACCGGCAGTGTCTTTGCGGCAGACGATGCGATTTCAGTTGCGGATGTCAAGCAGGGGCTGGATACGGTGTGGGTTTTAATCGCGGCGTTTTTGGTGTTCTTCATGCAAGCCGGCTTCGGCATGGTCGAGGCCGGCTTTATTCGAGCGAAGAACACCTGTAATATATTAACGAAGAACTTTTTGGATTTCTGTATGGCGTCTTTGGGGTTTCTCCTGATTGGTTATGCATTGATGTTTGGCGACGGCAACAGCTTTATCGGTTTTAAGTCCGGCTGGATGCTGACCGGCGTTGAAGCCACCAGCGGCGGCGTTCCGCTGTATGCGTTCTGGTTGTTTCAGGCGGCGTTCTGCGGAGCGGCGGCAACAATTGTTGCCGGCGGAATGGCCGAGCGAATGAATTTCAAGGCGTATCTGATTTATTCCTTTTTGATTTCAGCGATTATCTATCCCGTCATCGGCCACTGGGTCTGGGGTGGCGGTTGGCTGGCGAAAATGGGCTTTGGTGATTTTGCCGGTTCGACGGTTGTGCATACGACGGGTGGTGTGGCGGCGCTGATCGGGACCATGATGTTAAAGCCGCGTTTGGGTAAGTACGGCATTGACGGAAAACCCAAGGCCATTGCCGGGCACAGCATTCCGCTGGCATCGCTGGGTGTGTTTATCCTGTGGTTTGGCTGGTTCGGGTTTAATGCGGGCTCGACATTGGGAATTACAAATAAGGGTTTTGATATTGCCCGCGTTGCGATCAATACGAATCTGGCGGCGGCGTTGGGTGGTATCGGTGCGATGATTGCCGTATGGTGGCGTTTTGGCAAGCCGGATTTGTCGATGGCGATGAACGGGGCGTTGGCGGGTTTGGTCGGTGTGACGGCGCCGTGTGCATTCGTTGAGCCGTGGGCAGCGTGTCTGATTGGTTTGTCGTCCGGCGTGATTGTGGTCTATGGCGTAGAACTATTGGACAGGCTTCAGATTGATGACCCTGTTGGTGCGGTGCCGGTGCATGGTATGTGCGGTATCTGGGGAACGATTTGTGTGGGCATTTTCGGTAAAGAAGCTTTAGGGCTGGCCAACAACGGCTTTATTTACGGCGGCAATCCTACGCAGCTTGGCATACAGATGGTCGGCAGCGTGGCAACTGTGGTCTTTGTGTTGGCGGGCATGGGTTTAGTGTTTAAGGTGATTGACCTGACAGTCGGTTTGCGTGTTAGCCGCACCGAAGAGCTTCGTGGTCTGGATATCGGCGAGCACGGAATGGAGTCGTATTCCGGCTTCCAGATTTTCAGCTAAACGGCGAGATCTAAGATAAAGTAAATTCAGGAGACTATAATGAAGTTAATCGTTGCTTATATACAGCCACATAAACTGGAAGATGTAAAAAAAGCTTTGGCCGAGGCTGAGGTTGGCAAAATGTCCGTGACGAATTCGCTCGGCTGCGGTGCCCAAATGGGATATGAAGAAAGCTATCGCGGGATTAAGTTTGAGGTGAACCTGCTCAAGAAGATCCGGCTGGAAATTGCCGTAACCGAGCCGTTTTTGGAGAAAACCGTTGAGGCGATCATTCAGTCGGCGCGAACCGGTGAGATTGGTGACGGAAAGATTTTCGTCATGGATTTGACAGACTGTATTCGGATTCGCACCGGCGAGCACGGCTGGAACGCGATTGGGTAGGGCGGGTGAGGAAACTACAAAAATGTAACTCCTTTTTGCTTGGATATACATTATTGTAGACTTCCTATGAAGAGTGCAAGGCGGTTGGTTGCGCTGTAACTGTCTTTTATAAAATGAGATATGACGAATTATGTGGAATATTAAAAAGTTGGTATCTATTTTGCTAATTAGTGTGACATTGTTTTTCTTTGTCATTGGAAGCGTTGACTTTCGATGGCGGTGACGTATAATGCGTTGAAGGCAGCCCGCCAATTGGCATCCTTGAACGCACGGACTGTGAATTTAAAGGACTGATAGAGCAATCTTCAATCTAAAATCAGTACAGGAGAAAGTATGAAGAACGAAGCGCAGGTAACTGAGATTTTTGGTCTCAATGTATTCAACGATTCCGTGATGCGGCAGGTCTTGCCCAAGAACGTTTATAAGGCCTTTGTCAAAGTTCGCCAGGGACAGGGCGATTTCACGATTGAGATGGCCGATGTGATTGCCACGGCAATGAAGGATTGGGCGGTTGAAAAAGGCGCGACGCACTTTTGCCACTGGTTCCAGCCGATGACCGGACTGACGGCGGAAAAGCACGATTCGTTTGTCTCGCCCACCAGTGACGGCCGTGCAATTCTCGAATTCAGCGGTAAGCTCTTGGTGCAGGGTGAACCGGATGCTTCGTCATTCCCGTCGGGCGGCTTGCGTGCGACATTTGAGGCTCGCGGCTATACCGCCTGGGACTGCACGTCGCCGGTATTCATCAAAGGTAAAACGCTGTATATTCCCTGTGCATTCTGTTCTTATACCGGCGAAGCACTGGATAAGAAAACCCCACTGCTGCGTTCGATGGAAGCGCTGGACAAGCAGGCAACCCGCGTTCTGAAAGCACTGGGTGAAACGGATGTGACCAATGTGATCGCGACACTGGGTGCCGAGCAGGAATATTTCCTGGTGGATCGCAGTTTCTTTGAACGTCGCTTGGATTTAGTGCTGGCCAAGCGTACATTGTTTGGTGCGCCTTCGCCGCGGGGTCAGGAAATGGACGACCATTACTTCGGTACGCTGCACGAGCGTGTGGCCGCTTACATGAATGATGTGAACAGCGAGCTGTGGAGGTTGGGTGTTCCGGCAACCACGCAGCATAACGAAGTTTCGCCCGCACAGTACGAAGTGGCGCCGGTGTTTGCAACGGTGAATGTCGCGACCGACCACAACCAGTTGGTCATGGAAACGCTGGAAAAGATCGCACTTCGCCACAACTTTGTTTGTCTGTTGAATGAAAAGCCGTTTGCTGGTGTCAATGGTTCCGGTAAGCACCACA
>JANQGW010000099.1 GCA_028282905.1 Sedimentisphaerales bacterium
CATCAGGTTGACGATCTCGATACCGCCCTTGCGTGCCCGCTCGATATGCACATCGGTGCGGTCCTGGGCCATCAGTTCGGACAGCGGAATGCCCGCGACCGATGTAAACCGCGGCAGCGGCACCATGCTGTCGCCGTGGCCGCCCATCAGCACGCTCTGGATGTCGCCGATGTCACAGTTGAGGTCTTCGGCGATAAAGCACGCGAACCGCGCCGAATCCAGCGCCCCGGCCATGCCCATCACGCGATTTTTCGCAAAGCCGCTAAGCTTGGCTGCGACATGCGTCATCACATCCAGCGGATTGCAGACAACGATGATGAACGCATCGGGCGAAGTACGGACGATCTGCTCGGTGACGGACTTAACGATGCCGGCGTTCTTGGCCAGCAGGTCATCGCGGCTCATGCCGGGCTTTCGCGGCATCCCGCTGGTGACGATCACAATGTCACTGCCCGCGGCCAGATCCCAGTTCGTCGTCCCCGTCACACCGCCGGCGGACGCGTAAACGCCCTTGGCCTCGGCCATATCCAGCGCCTTGCCTTCCGGCAGACCTTCGACAATATCGATCAGGACAATGTCGCCCAATCCCTTCGACGCCGCGATATGCGCCGCCGTCGCCCCCACATTACCCGCACCCACAACCGTAATCTTCGATTTACTCATAGCTTTTCCTGTATAATTTTCTGTTTGTTTTACAATTACTGATCATTACTGTTACTGCGGCGTACGGTGAAAGGAAAATCGTATCCATCCGCCCCGAACGGTTTGCTCTCGCCGCCATTGTCAATGCCGTCTTTGCCGATAGTATAGAGCCTGTAGCCGCCGTTTTCCAGCATATTATATCGAATCGGCTTTCCATCGTACGGGTCCAGGCGAACCGCATCCATAAATTCCGGTACTAATGCCTCCAGCGATCCCGGCAATTCGCCATATTTCAACCGATACCGCTCCACCGCCATCGCCGTTTCCGCACAACGCAAACGATTAAGATTGTATATCTCGCGATTAAACACCCAAAGAGTTGGCCAGCATTGATTCGGTATTATCTTCCAGTGATACTTATAAGAATCCATTGCCGTATCTAATTTCTCAACGTTATCCAGTTGTTGATGAAATGGAAGTTTTGCTGTTTCAATGGATTGTCTATATAAGTTCAGAATAAATGCATAATCCTTGTGGGGCTTGCCGGAAAGACAATAGAGAAAACCCGTTGCTTTATCACGAAACCCCGAGAGTTTTTTCATCCTTTCGCGTATTACCAACTTCTCTTTCGAATCAATCGCAAATACAATTTCTGCATTAAGAGCAGAAAGAAGATGATCAGATTGTGAGAGTTGACGCAATTGATTTTGTAGGCTGGTTAACTGTTCACCTGAAAAAGATACATTGTTCAAGCTGTATTCAATACTTGCAGTTATGCATAGCTCTTGTCGATTAGCCATTAAATACTCGGACAACGTGGGAATAGCAGACTTGGCCCTCATTATGGCGAGACCTGTTTGTATCGAATTAAATAAACGTTCCGTTTGGCCGGAATGCGCCAACAGGATGTTCCGGTCAGCGACCAGATAAGAACAATCTGTTAAATAGCTCACGTCTTCCTGATTCGTCGCATAGCCCTCAAACTCAACCGAAAACAAACAGTGTTCAATCTGGGCCGCTCGATCCAGCAGTTCCAGGCATCGAGCATTATTATCGATCGACTGCCGAATCGAGTCCAGCACCTGAAGCGGTAATGGCTGTCCATCCTCGATCACATAATTACCTTGAAATGGCAGCCACTGCTGTTGTTGATCATCAGGGACAATGAACGCCGAATTCGCTTTCAGAAAAATATCTGCGGCGTTATCCTCTCCCTCCGGCAGCACACACAAAGTTTTTAACTGCTCAACGGTAGTTGGATATCCGGCCGCCTCAAGTTCAAGGAGAGTCCGCTCATACGCCGCACGCTGTCTCATGTGGTACAGTACAAATGGACAGATCAATAAGATGGCTGCTGAGGTGACAGTTACCCACAGCAGCCATTTTGATATTTTTTGCTTATATTCGGACATTAGAAAATGCTACTGCTGTTTCCTATTTCGTCTTGACTTCCTTGTCCAGCATGCCTTTGAGCATCGTGCCCATCAGGGCGTCGGTGGTTCCGCCGGTTCCGCCGCCGTTGACCATGACGTCCGGGGTGATCTTGATCTCATCGGTCGCCACCAGCTTCATGATCTCCAGCAATGCGGCATTGTCAGGACCGACAACTTTGGAAATCATCTCATAGGCATTGGCCTTCGCCTCGGCCACCAGGGCGATCTGTTCAGCCTCGGCCTCTGCGGCAATGACAACTTTTTTCTTGTCTTCTTCAGCGACTTTCACGCCGTATGTCGCCGTGGCCAGCCGCATCTCTTCTTCCGCTTCCTGCTCTGTCCGTTTCAATTCCTTTTCCTTCTCAGCGGCCCGCTGCTGCTCTTCCAGTGTCAACTGTTCCTGCAGCGCGATTTCACGGTCGGTCAGCGTTTTCAATAAAGTCCCCAGGCTTGCCTCATCGCCGATCTCACCAATGCTGATATCGAGCACAGTGATGCCATTCTTTTCCAAATCTTCCTTGAGCATCTGACTGCTTTGTTTTTCCTGCAAAGAACGGCTCTGGACATAATCCAGCGCTTTGACTTTTTCGGCATTGTTGCGAAAGATCGCCCGCACACGCGGCGTCACCAGCTTATCCAGAATCAACTCATCGCCACCGATCATCGCAACAGCCTTGGGAGCATTGGCCGGTTCCACCTTATAGGTAATCCGAACATCCACCGGAAACGTAAAACCATCGGCACTGCGGACCGTAATCGGCTTGGTGGGCTGACCGGTCTTGCGTTCGCCGCCTTCTACCTGCGCGGTATAGCTGACTTTGATCTGCCGAATATCAATCAGCGTGACTTCATAGGCCTCGGTATTATAGTAATACTTGCCCTCTTTGAGCGCGGAATCCCAGACGCCTCGGTTGCCGACGGGCACCAGCCGGTCTTCGGATTCAACATTCGGACCGACATTACTTTTAATCACTGCGACCTGGCCAACTTCAACATTCAATACCGGCATCGTTTTAACTTCAAACAGCTTGGTGTTGATCTTGTAGTTACCGGGTTTCAGAACAGTCAATTGAGGCCCTTTATACCCGTTGCCGTCTGTCAGGAAATATTTGGCATCCCGCATCTTGTCAGGCTCTTCCCATTCCGGCGCATACACGGTATCGGGCGGCAGGGATTGACCGTCTTTGGCAGTTACTAATCCAACAAAACCGTCTCCGATCTGCAGGTCATTTACCTTAGTAATCTTATACAGCCACGGAAATTTCCAGAAGTGCCATCCGGGCATCAGCATATCGGCCTGAATCCCGTTTTCACCATCCACGGCAATAATGCGGTCAGGAGGCAGTTTTCCGCCCAGCAGTTTCTTTTCCACGATCCCCACCTGGTCACCGGCGATATTGACGGTCGAACTGAAGGCCAGGACGGCAACGACAATCAAGAGGACAAAAATGATGATACCAGCACCGGCTAATTTGGTCGGAAGTTTCGGACGGACCGGCACGCCGTCCCAATTCACTTGTGAATTACCCATTTTAACATCTCCATAAATTTAATGTTCAAATCTCCATAGACGGTTGATTATACTGCAAAGCGTCCGCGATGCAACTGAATTGACACCGACCGGAATATCACAGTACCCTGTGAATAAAACGAACAAACCGGCCCCCTGTTGCGAAAAACGAGGATATTTTTTATCGGACACCCATAATCCTGTTAAAAATGGCAATTTTTTAGCGGCTTTTTGCTTGAAATCTCCTCTTCAAACCTGTATTAATAGCATTCTTATTCGCGGCGGCGTCGCCAAGTGGACTAAGGCACTGGTTTGCAAAACCATGATCGTGGGTTCGAATCCCACCGCCGCCTTGCTTTTTTTCTTCGTATCTTCTCTATTTCCCCGTCCCATAATAAGTCCGGCGTCAGTTCTGCAAAGCAAATTTTCCTGCTTTTTGGGAGGACTTATTGACATTTCACTATCTCTTTGCTTGACCAATGCTTAGAAAACAAATATAATGATGGAAAAGGTTTGCCGGAGCCGATATTATTTGCTATGACAGTATACTGAATTGATGGTAATCGCTCCTGGAAACTCATGGTGGTCTGAAAACTTGTGCACCTGTGAGATTGACCCCACAACTTCCGTGATTCAGGAGCCAATTAATCAAAATAAAAGGATATTAACTTAATGTACGCAGGGAGGATTAACATGAACCGAAGAAATGCTGAACTCACAAAATCCGTTTTTCTGTTTGCCGCCGTGTTACTGCTGTTCACGAGCGTTTCATCGCGCGCAGCCACGAAACTGCCTGTTTCGAAAACCACGGACCAAGAGGTTTTAGAGCAGAAAAAGGAAGCGGAAAGCGAGATCACCATCCAACCGGATGCGACACCGGCCGGCATTCAGAAAGCCATTGAAAATCTGCCGGAAGACACCACGCCTCAGTATGATATCCGCCAGATCCGCCTGACCGGCAACACCCTGTTTTCCAACGAGCAGTTACTCAGCAGTATTCCTGCGGTTTATAACGCCTCCAAAGACGGCAGCATGGTAGCGGACAATCTCTATGATCTGCGTCCGATCCAGCAGGTTGCCGCCGGCACTTCACAGAAAGTTTCAGCCCGCTCGATTCAGGGGCTGACACAGTACATTTTGACCGTTTATCAGAAGAAGAATTACGCCGGCATTTATGTCTATGTTCCGGCCGCCGCCTTTGAAACCGGCCAGGAACTCGAACAGGGCATCCTACCCATTAAGATTCTGGAAGCGCCTGTCACCCAGGTCTCTTCAAAGTATTCGGATGTTCAGAATCAACCCGTCGAACAGGGTTACCTTCGCGTGTCGCTGCTGGAAGAATGGTCGCCCATCGAAGCCGGCCAGGTCGCCGACCGCAAAGCACTGGACGATTATCTGAACCTGCTGAACCAGAACCCCGACCGCTATGTCGCCGCGACAGTCTCACAAGGTGACGAACCGGAAACGCTGGCGGTTACCTATAATGTCTATGAAGCCAAGCCGGACCACTACTTCATTCAGATGGACAACGCCGGCACTAAGGACGTCCAGTGGAAACCCCGCTTTGGCTATATCAATACGAATCTGCTGGGCTATGATGACAAGCTGACGGCGATCTACCAGGTGCCGCTGGATTCACAGTGGGACGAGGAGTACGCCCTGTACGGCGCGTACGACTTGCCGATTTTCGGCCCCCGCCTGCGTCTGAAACTGTACGCTGGCTACAACCAGTTTGATATTGCCGAGGCAGGCGCCAATAACTTCATCGGTCGCGGTCAATTTTACGGCGGTACCCTGCGTTACAATGTATTCCAGACCAATGACTGGTTCTTTGATGTGACCGGTGGATTGCGGTATGAAGAAAGTAAGGCCACATCATCCATCAACCCGTTCTTCGTTGCTGATGAAGTACATATTTTCTCGTGGTCTTACGGTGTTCAAGTTTACAAGACAACAGACATGGCAGACACCTTCTTCGGATTTGAACAGGTCAACAGCATTGACGGCTCCGACCAGTCTGTCTTTGACGCAATCCGTTTTGATTTCGCGAACGGCAGTGAAAAGTATTTCAATATTTACACCACCACCGCCCGTCACAGCCAGTATCTGGATACCAACAAGATTCAGCGGTTCAGCGGTTCGTTTAAGTGGATTACGTCCGACGAACGGCTGGCCCCGGTGCGGATGACTTCGTTCGGCGGCATGTATACCGTTCGTGGTTATGATGAAAGTGAAATTACCGCAGACGGCGGCATCCTGGCCTCGGTCCAATATGAATATGACCTCATCCAGAAACAAATGACGGAACTCTACGGCACCGACACGACCGAAGAAGATCGCAAGCCCTTCCTGCGGAAGCTGGCTCCGCTGGTCTTTGCGGATTACGGACTGGCCAAGACGGAAGACGCGATCAAACCGGCCGAAGACGACGACCTGGAACTGTTCTCCGTCGGTGGCGGTGTGATTACGGAACTGGGCGAAAACTTCACCGGGACCGTCTATTACGGCTATCCGCTGATCAACACCGATGACACTCGCACCGGCAAAGGCCGACTGCATGTGGGCCTGCTGCTGCGATGGTAAAAATGATGCAAAAAATTTAATAGCTAAAAATCAAAAATTAAAACCGGCTAACAACCGGAACTGTTTGAAAACAAAAAACGTAAATTAACTATAATGTAAGAGTCTATTTTTCTGAGGGGAAAGAAATGAAAACTCTAGCGTACAACTCGTTCGTAAGAAAACTGCACAAACCGATGGCACTGTTCATGATTCTGTGCCTGCTCAACAGCCAGTTCCTGTGGGCCGTTGACACAACCGGCGTTGCCGGTGCCACGCAAGCGGGCAACACGGCCGGCGGCACCGACACTAACGTTGACCTCGGCGTCAGCGGGCCGATCATCAACTGGAATAACCTGGATACAGGCACCAATGATGCCCTGAATTTCGCGGGCGGCAGTGATGTCCTGAACCGCGTTGCCGATGCTGTGATATTCAACGGCGACTTGAATGCTGCAGGCATCCGGGTTTATATTGTCAGCCCGAATGGCGTTCACATTGGATCAACATCCACGATTACTGCCGCCGAATTTATCGCTTCCGGGCTGGATATTGCTAATCAAGACTTCCTGGCGGGTGTGGACAAGTTTGTTCCGTTCCAAATCGGCGACGGTATGACTCAGATCGGTGAAGTCCAGAACGACGGCACCATTTCTGTCACGGAAAACGCAGCCCTGCTCGGCAGCAAAGTGCTGAACAAAGGCGCGATCGTTTCCCAACAAGGCGGACTGATTCTGCTGGCCACCGGCAATAAAATCCTGATCGGCACCGAAGGCAGCGATGTGGCTGTTGAAGTTGCCGATTCAACCGGCCCGGCCTTCGAAATCGCCCCGGCCGAAGGGATGGATGCCGGCGATGTCGTTAACCGTGGCTCTATCACCAGCCCCGCCGGACAAATCGTCCTGGCCGCCGGCGACACCTTTGTTCAGGCCATTGAAAACCTCAATGCCCTCAGCGGCAGCGTCGAAATGAACACCCATGACGTTTATGTAGAAATAGAAGCTCCCGATATCGATAGCGAAAACGGCCCTTATAACGGCGACAACGGCGATTATGAAGGCATGTGGGTTCCGCTCGTATCCGTCACCGGCGACGGCGGCAGTGCCACGCAGGATGGCGTTATCGATCACGGCGGCGAACTGCTGGCAATCAGTGCCGTCGAAGACGTCACTGTCACTTCGGCCAGCACCACCAATGCCTACATGAATGACACCGACGTCTATCTAACCGGCGAAAATGTCACGCTTGACTACAAGGATCCTTACCCCTTTGAATCCGGCGGCGACATGGCAATTCTCGCGAAAAACGATATTGTCTCGAACAGAACACTTGTCAGCGGAGGCCACTTGGCCGCGCATGCCGAAAAAGGCGAAGCTAAGTTCCGACGCAATGTCGAATCTGATGAAAACATGGACATCCGGGCGCACGGTCTTGTAGATTTCGCACGCCATGCTCTCAGTGAAGGTTCTATGGATGTGACCTCAGAGACCCATCGTATTCAATCACAGGGTAGTTTCTGGGCGATCGACGACCTGACCCTTTCAGCGTACGACCGGATTAAACTGTGGCGTTACGGCTGGACTCAGGACGGCATGTGGGACGGCGACCAGGCGATTGTTTCCGAAGAGGGATCCGTTGCCATCAACGCTCCCCTGACGCAAAAGATTTCGGACGGTCAGTTGTTTATCGAAAGCTGGAAAGACGACGGCAACGGTAACGACTTTGACGCGGTCGCCATACGTGGTGACGTCGAAACACCGGGCAACATTTATATTCGCGGCGTCGGCGATGTTCAGTTGGCCGAAGGTAGCCGTATCACCGGAATGGAACAGGCCCAATCCGTAAAATTAAGTTCGGACGACGACCTTAACGGTTACGGCGGTGTCTCCATCATCTCGGAAGACGGAGCGATCTATACGCCCGATACCTATGTCACAGCATACAACCACGCCGGCCCGGGCAGAAAAGAAATCTCGGGAGTCCTGATTCAGGGCTATTCCGATGATACGATTGAAGGCCCCGGATACGGCGTTGACCTGCCGTACACCGATAGCGAAGGCAACCCGCAGGGCAAAGCAGCGATCGTCCTGCAAAGCAAAGACGACCTGGTTGTCAACGAAAGCTCAGCCCTGTCAGCGCACGGTCGTTATATGCCCATGATTCTGGATCCGGACACCGGTGAAGTTATGATGTACGGCGTCGATGACCGTCCGGGTGCAGACCTGCTCCAGAAAGACGGAACCATCATTGGCGGTTTTGAAAGAAACGAAGGGATCCCCAGCGATATCGCCATCTATGGCGCCAGTACGGCCGGCAATGTTGAGATCGGAACAGTACCGTTCATTCAACAGAGCATGTTTTTCCCGAACTTCCGCAGTATCTCTCTGTATGAGAATGGCCCCTATTATAGAGGATTCCCGACAGTTGTATTCGATGCGTTTGATACCGTCTCGCTGCCGTTCGTGGAAATGCTGATTAACGATCCGTATGGCTATTACAACGAATCAGACTCCTTCCGATTGGAAGTCGTTTCCAGAAAGACCGAGTGGCTCAATCAAGCCATCAGCGGCGGCACCCTGCCGCACGCAAGCGACCCGGAAACCGTCGAAGATCTGTGGCTGATTGAAGACTACGTCCTCCGCGGCGCCGGTGCTGAAGACTACACGCGTGCCTGGGTTCTGGAAGACCCGATTAACCAGGACGTCGCTCCGCTGGCGGTTCTGGAAATTCCGGAGTTGAAGGGATGCCCGGTCGAAATGGACGCAGCCGCCGCTGAACTGGCGATGAATACCGATGACCTGCAACTGCTGATCGGCAATTCGCTGGCCACCAACCCGAATTTGCAGCCCTGTAAGGCTTGTCAGAAGCTGGTGACCGCCGCAAGTATCCTGAACGATGCCGACGGCGCACGCATGGCCGCGATGAACCAGATTTTCAATACGCTGGCTCCGCTTGATGCACCGTTTACGCCGGAACTGCAGGCTTCGGTCCAGACAGCATTTGCTAATATGTCGAGCGAAAACCCACAATACGCAATGGCCGAAGAATATATCAACGCCTTTGTGGACTATGTCGCGGTTGTTGGCGAAGATTTGCAGGCTCCGGTAGGCGATCCGGTCGCGTTTGCTCTGGAAAAACACGGCGAAGCGATCACGTCCGCTGAAAATCCGAATGTTGCAGCCTATGTCATGGCTCAGTTGCAGGCTTCTGCACCGTCAATTTAATGAATAGAAATAACTTGAATGTTTGACGAATAACGGGTAAAATACCGCGGAACAAAGGGTTTATTTCCTGAAAGGGGAGAAACATGAGAAAGTATCTATTAGCCCTGTGTGCATTTCTTGTACCGTGTATGGTTCAAGCCGCGGAAACCGTAGTATTTGACGACCCAACATTCGCCGCCTATGTGGACAGTTCCGGCAATGAAGCCAGTGAGGACTACCTGTCAATCCAGGGAACTGACGGCACGCTGCCCGGAGTCCACCAGAGCTATGTCATGTTTGACATCGGTATCATTCCGGATGGCGCAATTGTTGAGTCGGCGTATTTTACCGTCACCGTCGAAGAATTCGAAACTGGTGATTTCTATCCTTACGGTGCCCTGTTCCATATCGGTGACGATTCCTGGGATGACGAAATCGATTGGTCCACACAATCGTCCGGTTCGATCGGAACTGGATTCGGTTCGGAAAACATGGCGGCCATCGGCGAAATCACTTGGGACGACTTGGTTGCGGGCGGTTGGAACTGGCAGGCGGACTTGGCAGATAGTGTTATCAGTCTGCTGGTTTCTCCGGAATATGCCCAGTCCAATAACTTTGTACGTTTCGTCGATCCGGTCCTGACGGTCACTTATAATGTCGTTCCGGTACCGGGTAGTGCGGCTTTGGCGATTCTCGGCCTTTCAGGCGTCATCGCTGCTCGCCGGCGAAAACGCAATCTGTAGTGCAGCATCATACTGTTATGTCGCTGCTGTGAATTTGATTTAATTCAGATTGACAGCGGCGGCATACAGTTTTTCATTTCGTATCTGATTGACCTGTTCATACACACGAGCCAGCGTTATCGCATTGCGGCTTTTCTCGACAGACGCCGTCACTTTCGACAGGTAATATTCAGATCGATCAACATGCCCTCTCGCACGGCAAACCCTCGCCTTTGTCAGCCAGGAATTCACCAGCATCCGATTCGACCGACCGAACAGCTTGCTTTCAATCCCCATTGCCGAAGTAATATACTCATCGGCCCGGTCATAATCCTGCTGAATAAAACTGCATTCAGCCATACTTTTCAATACATTGGCGGTCATCAAATGACCCCGTCCGTATGTCTGCTGAATCCGGTCCAGGGCGATTTCATAGTTCTTCTGTGCCAAGTCAAACTGCCCCTTGGCACTGTAAAGCTTGGCCGATTCAAGAATAAAAGGCGACATCTCCTTGCTTTCCAGGCTGCAATTGGCCAGCATTATTTCAATGGCCTGTGATAATGTCTGCTCAGCTGAAGCCAGTTCACCGTTACGTCGCTGGACATCGCTGATTAAACGATAGGTATGTGCCACATAAGGATGATCCGCAAACAGGGCCTGCTGTTGCAGTTGAACTCCTTCGGTCAGGATACGCTGAGCATCAGTCAGCATATTCAGATTACTGTACACCGTTCCCAGATCGATTAGACATAGGGCCATTTCACCGGTTTCGATCTTCTCTTTTCGGGCCTGACTGCACGCTTTTTCAGCCAAACCACGGGCCTTGTCATAATCGCCATACGTCATGAACACACGGGCCATCGACCGTAATTTCTTCGTAGATAATCGCTTTTGAGTCGCGGCCATCGAA
>JANQGW010000141.1 GCA_028282905.1 Sedimentisphaerales bacterium
AGGCAAAGACGTCAAACCCCTTCCGTGGATTGGTGCCGACAGCCCACGATTGAGGGAATTTATGGCCGATTATTACAATTGTATGAGCCGGCTGGATACCGGTATTGGCATGCTGCTGGAAAAGCTCGAACAGGCCGGCAAACTGGATAATACGCTGATTATTTACTTGGGGGACCACGGTGCCCAGTTCTCCCGCGGCAAGACCAGTGTTTACGAGGCGGGTCTTCGCATTCCACTGATTGTGTCCTGGCCCGGCCATATGAAGGTCGGGACGGTTCCGACCGAATTGACTTCAACACTGGACGTGCTGCCGACGATTCTGCAGGCGGCAGGCTTAAATGTGCCAAAGCATTTACCCGGCAGTCCCTTACAGCCGCTGATGAATGCTCAAAAGGTTCCGTGGCGAAAATATATTGTTGCCCAAACCAATGGTTCGGCGCCATCGCTGTATTTTCAGCAGCAGTCCATACGGGACGAGCGTTTCAAGCTGGTCATCAGTCCCGTACGCAATCGTCCGAACCTGTGTGCAGAGGCATATATGAAGCGTTTCAATGCACACTTTGCCGCGGGTACCGCACCGGAGGAAATTGCGGTTTCTGACAAGACCATCCAAAAGGTCTATGCGACGTATTTAAATCCGCCACTGTATGAATTATATGATTTGAAAAATGACCCCTATGAATTTCATAATCTGGCGGAAGCCCCGCAATACCGCAGTCAAAAGGAAGCTCTGATCAAAGCATTCCAACAGTGGCAAAAGGATACAAACGACCCGCTGGCCGACCCGGAAAAGCTGAAAAAGCTGACCGAAGAGCATGACTACCTGAAGAATTACAATTACCGAAAAGACCGTAAGTTTAAATGGAAGTATCTGGATTATTTTTTTGATAAATAACAATGAGAGAAAGTGGGGAACACAATGAAAAAAGTGGTATTTTATGCGATGATTCTGGCGTTGACAGGTTTTGGCTGTGCGAATGAGAGCGTTTCATTCAGTACGTCATTTGAGACACAACCGGCTGGAGAGTTGACATCATTTGAAACGGACTTTGGTGTTTGGACCGCCAAAGAGGGCCATGCTGAAATCAGCAGCCATTTCAAAACCGGCAAACAGGCCCTGCACATCTATGGCGGCGAAAAACGAACTGTCGAATTTACGCCGAAGCTGAAAGGTCAGAATGTCTCGCAAATGTCTTTCTGGGCCGAACGCTGGACCAGCCGCGGGCCTTTCAGTTTTCGAATCTATGCACAGACCGGTCCGGAATGGAAAGAAATTTATAACGGTGATAAAGAAGTCAAAGTTGGCCGAAGCTTTTTAAGCCATGTCAAAGTGCCGCTGCCGGAACAGCCGATCCAGAAGTTCCGGTTTGTTGCCACAACGCCTGATAAGTCCGGCGTGCTGATCGATGACGTTCGACTGCATCAGCCGATCCCAATGGAACTGTTGGGCGTAACAACGGCCCAGCAGATCGCTCCTGTGCTGATTCGCAAGGACGCCAACCCGGTTTTGCAGGTCAAAGTGGATGTTAAGGGAAGCCTGTCGCCAATGGAAGTGTCGGCTCTGACGATTACAACAGACGGCACAACAAGCCTGCGAGATATTGATTCCGTTCAGTTATTCTACACTGGCAACAGCGGCGGCTTTTCGAGCAAACAGGAATACGCATCTGCTCAAAGACCCGCATCAAAAATGATTTTCCGCGGCAGCCAGAAGCTGACCGAAGGCACCAATAACTTTTGGGTGTCCTATAAGCTGAAGGATTCGGCTGATCTGCTTCATAAAGTGGATGCCGGGTGTTTAAGCGTCAAAATCGGAACAAAAACAGAAATCCCCGAAGTTGTTTCACCGATGGCAGTTCAGCGAATTGGTTACAATATCCGAAGCAGCGGTGATGACGGCGTCTCGGGTTACCGTATTCCCGGATTGGCCACAACCAACAAGGGAACGCTCATCGGCGTGTACGACATCCGTCGTCACGGAATGAGAGATTTGCCGGGCAATGTGGATGTCGGCATGAGTCGCAGTACCGATGGCGGCCAGTCGTGGGAGCCGATGAAGATTATCATGGATATGGGCGCACCCGACAAGGACAACGGCATCGGTGATCCGACCGTCTTAGTGGACCGGCTGACCAATACCATCTGGGTGGCGGCCGTCTGGAGCCATGGTAACCGCGCCTGGCACGGCTCCCGGCCCGGAATGACGCCGGCCGAAACCGGTCAGTTCATGCTGGTCAAGAGTGAAGACGACGGAAAGACATGGTCCAAGCCGATCAATATTACCCCGCAGATCAAAGACCCCGCATGGTATTACTTGCTGCAGGGACCGGGTAATGGCATCACTTTGCGGGACGGAACACTGGTCTTTCCCGCGCAGTTCAAGGATCATGAAAACATGCCGCATTCGACGATGATCTACAGCAAAGATCGCGGCAAAACCTGGACAATCGGTACCGGCGCCAAATCCAATACCACCGAGGCCCAGATTGTCGAATTGAACGACGGCTCATTGATGCTGAACATGCGGGACAACCGCGGCGGCAGCCGTTCGGTCTATACGACGAAGGACTTGGGCAAGACCTGGCAGGTCCATCCGACCAGCCGCGGCGCATTGCCGGAACCGGTGTGCATGGCCAGTTTTATCCGTTTCTCGTCCGTTAAAGATGGTGACAAACGTAATGTCCTGCTTTTTGCCAACCCAAACCGCAGCCGGCGTCCGCGCAGCTTTATCACCATCAAAGCCAGTCTGGACGAGGGCATGACCTGGCCGGAAAAATACCACAAATTAATCCACCAGTCAAGTTGTGCCGGTTATTCCTGCATGACAAAGATCGACGACAATCATGTTGGTATTCTATACGAAGGCGGCAACACTGCATTGTTGGTTTTTGAGAAATTCCATATCGATGAAATAGTGGCTAAATAATTAACAGGAACATAATGATGAAACAAGGTGTTTGTTTCAAGGTTCTGGTTGCAATGATGGTTCTGATCTGTGGGCGTGCCCCTGCATCAGAAAAGAACATTGAGAACGCAGCAAAAATGCCGTTTGAGATCATAGACGTGTTTGTCGCGGGCCGGACAAAGATCGCACAAGTCCCCGATGCTGTCGAGAGATACGGTCAGTACCGCGAGCCTGGCATCGTTCAGACGAACAGCGGCAGATTGGTGGTTGTCACCCAGGCAAGGGATCATAGCAAGTGGCCTGACAGGTCCGGCCAGGATCTGGTCGTCAGATGGAGCGATGATGACGGCAAGACATGGGGCCCGGTTCAGATGGCGGCAAGCCATGGTAACTATTCGATATGCCCTAATGTGGTTGTTTATGATTCTCAAACTGACCAGCTTCACGTGTTGTATAACCTCTTTCTATGGGATTATACAATTGGCAGTAAAGGCAGGAAAGCTCTGAAAGCCAATGGTAAGCTTGATAAAGAGTGTGAACAATATCATATTTTCTCGAACGACGGCGGCAAGACATGGAGTAAGCCGCGGAATATTACGGAAATGCTTGGCAACGAAGTCGGAGCCATTTATGTTTTTGGTTCCGGCAGAGGCGTCCAGCTAAAGCATGGCGAACATCAGGGCAGGCTGGTTATCCCGGGCGGTGCCAGAAGGCCGAAGTGGGGCAATCAGATTTTCTACTCCGACGATCATGGCAAGACATGGAAACTCGGCAAGCAGGCAGATAAGACGTCTGAGGCAAAGAAAATGAACGTCAGAAATGAGTGCAAGGTTGCCGAAATGCTCGATGGTACACTGGTTATGAATTGCCGCAGTATGCCGTTTCGCACGAGAGCGTTTAGCGATAATGGCGGGTCCACATGGAGTGCTATCGAATCTGACGAGGGATTGCCGACAGCAAGTATAAACGGCTCGCTGGTCAATCATGTTGATCCGAAAACCAAAAAGGAATACCTGGTCTTTGGGGCTCCGGCCGGGCCGGGACGTGTCAACGGCTTTGTATTCGTCAGTGAAGACGGCGGTAAGACGTGGCCGCACAGGCGTTTAATGCTGCCTACGACAGTTGCCTACAGCTCCCTGTGCTCAATGGCAAACGGGGAAATTGCAATGGCTTTCGAAAACGAAGTCTACAAACACGGCAGCTATCGACACATCAAAATGATTAAATTTAGAATTTCAGACGTACTGGGGTACATGGATGATCTTCCGACCGATAGAAAGGACAAGAACGAGGGTACTTATCAGAATCCCAATTAAACTATCGAAAGATATCTTTTGGCGCATAATTAGTCACAGAGGGTAACATAGGTAATGATTATGAATCGACGATCATTTTTGAAACAAATCGCGGGTGTTACGGCTGCTTCAGGGCTTTTGTCGGGATGTATGAGTCAGAGCAAATCAAATAGTTCGGATGTCACGGGCAAGCCGAATATCATTTTAGTGATGGCCGATGATTTGGGCTTTGGCGACGTTGGCTATAATGGCAATGCTCAGACTAAAACACCTGAACTGGATAAAATGGCAGCAGAGGGCCTTCGGTTGGATCGTTTTTACGCTGCGGCTCCGGTCTGTTCGCCGACCCGCGGTAGCTGCCTGACCGGAAGGCATCCGTACCGCTATAATATCCAGTGGGCCGGAGAAGATCCGCTGCCGACTGAAGAAGTGACGCTCGCCGAAACGCTGAAAACTGCCGGCTATGCCACGGGCCATTTCGGCAAGTGGCATGTGGGTGCGATGAGTAAAACCGTGAAGCAAAGTTATTTTCCGGGCGATGTCGATCCGGTCAATTATTCGCCCCCGTGGGAAAACGGTTTTGACGAATGTTTCAGCACCGCCTCCATGATGCCGACATATAATCCGTATTATCATGTCGGCGGAGCCTTCGGAACAGATGACTATCGCCATGTTCAGAATGTCCCTGTCGCCAGGGGACAGCGGGCCGAAGGCAATCGCTGGCGGGACTTCTACTGGACCGGTCCCGGTCAAATCGTTGACAAATGGCTCGAAGGCGATGACTCACAAATCGTCATGGACAGGGCACTGGATTTTATCGAACGAAAAGCCAAGGCGGACGACCCGTTCTTATCAGTGATCTGGTTCCATACGCCGCATACGCCGATTGTAGCAGGCAATGAAGATTGTGAACGGTTTAAGGATTTACCGGCGGAGGCCCAGCACTGGTACGGCTGCGTTCACGCGATGGACCGACAGATTGGGCGGTTGCGTAGCGAGCTTCGCCGAATGGGAATCGCTGATAATACGATTGTCTGGTTCTGCAGTGATAACGGTCCGTCTTATATTCACGACTGGAACTCGAGCGGCGGACTGGCAGGCAAAAAGGCAACACTGTGGGAAGGGGGCATCCGGGTGCCCGCCATCATGGAATGGCCCAAGAGATTCAAAATGCCTCGGAGCGTTTCATCGCCGATTTCCACGAGCGATTTTTATCCGACGTTGCTGAATCTGGTTGGCGTCAAAGCTAAATATCAGCCGGTGCTGGACGGTATGGATGTCATGCCGATTCTGGACGGCAAGATCGCATCGAGACCCGAACCGATTGCGTTTCAGGCCCCCAATAAGCGAACGGATAATGTGTTTGCCGAAGAAGGCTCTTTGCAGTTGGCACTGATCGACGAACAATACAAATTACTCAGTTTCGACGGCGGTAAAAGATATCAACTTTTTGATCTTAACAAGGACAAAGGAGAGACAACAGATATTTCCGCACAACACCCGGAACGAGTCCGAAAGATGAAGCAAATTCTGGATCGATGGCAGCAGTCATGCAGCAGCAGTGCCGCCGGAAACGATTACAGGCAGTAAAGAATATATCAGGGGATAAGAATGTATAACAAGTCGAAGAAGTGGTTTATTATTGTTCTAATGTCAATCAGTGCTTGCGCCACCGCAAAGGATTTTAACGTAAGCCAGCAGTGGCCGGATTCTGTCTTTGTGTTTAAGGCGGCTCGCGACCATGTAAAAGGTCATACAGACGGCCAGATTGACAAACTTGCCAAGAGCAAAGATATGTACCAATGTTACCGTGAACCGGTGACGGTTCGCACCAATTCCGGGCGGATTGTTGTGTTGTGTCATGCGGGCAATCGCCACGCCTGGCCCGAACGCTCCGGTCAGGATTTGGCGTCTGCATTCAGTGATGACGGCGGCAAGACCTGGTCAACTCCGATTGTCGCTGCCGAAGACGGCAACTACTCGCTTCAATCTCACGGGCTGGTCTATGACGCGCAGAAAGACCGGCTCATCTGCCTTTACACGGTATATCGCTGGGATTATTCATTAGCGAAAGGCCGAGGCGTCAAGGCTTCAGCACCGGCGATTCAGCAACAGATCGACGCAGGCGAAGATTTGAACCGTCAATACATGGTCACCAGTGACGATGGCGGTCAAAGCTGGTCCAAGCCCGTCGATATTACCGTGATGATGCCGGTCAAGGGTGGCAACGGGCACTTTGGTGCCTGTGAGGGCCGGCAAATCACGGTTGGCAAATATGCAGGCAGATTGCTTGTTCCCGGCGGCATTCGCTGTGAAGAGAAAGCCGGCAGTGTCACCGAGAAAACCCTGCATGTCTGGATCAGTGACGACCACGGCAAGACCTGGAAGCCCAGTTCCCCCGTGATTAAGACCAAAGACACCCGGCAGTATTCCTGCGAAGCTCGCGTGACCGAATTGCCGGACGGAACGCTGCTCTATAATGTCCGGACACGCTATAAAGGCCGCCAGCTTGCTGCCAGTCGTGACGGCGGACAGACCTGGACGCCGCTGAAAGTCGCTAAAGACTTGAAAGCAACGCAATGCAACGGCAGCATGATAACACTGCTTGATGCGGATGGGAAATTGACCGATACACTGTTGTGCAGTCTCCCCACGCCGGGCGGCCGAAAACAGGGCGTTATCTATGCCAGCGCCGACGGCGGCAAAACATGGCCCATCCGTAATGACATCATCCCCGGCTTTTTTGCTTATTCGGCATTAGTGCAGATCGATGACAAAACCGTCGGATTATTTTATGAGGATAACCACTATCGCGACATTGGTTTTGTCGCTTTGCCGATTGATTCTCTCATCAAGAACTAATAATGATCAATCAGGAGAGGTCAGACATGAGTTCAAATGCGAATGTTATAAAAAGCAGACGTTCCTTTTTGAAAATGGCCGCGGCCGGTTCCTGTGCGGCATTTCTTCCGGTTTCATTGCCCAATACCGCTTTTGGCAAGTCCCAACAGAAGACCAATATCATTATTCTAATGGCCGATGATCTCGGCTATGGAGATATTGGCTGCTTCGGCAACGAGATTATCAAAACACCAAATCTGGATAAACTGGCGGCTCAGGGGGTACGCTTTACCGATTGTTATTCCGCCGGCTGTGTGTGCTCACCTTCGCGTGCTGCGATGCTGACCGGACGCAATCCCAATCGTCTGGGTGTGTATGACTGGATTTCCGATGCCCCCGGCAGCAATTTTATGTATTTGAAAAAAGAAGAAACAACGATCGCCGAACTGTTGAAACAGGCCGGCTACAGCACGTTTGTTGCGGGTAAATGGCACTGTAACGGTATGTTTAATAAGCCCGGTCAACCCCAGCCGAATGACCATGGTTTTGACCATTGGTTTGTCACCGGTCAAAATCTCAAGCGGCAATTGAATCCGTATGAGTTTGTGCGGAACGGCAAAAAGATCGAAACGACCGAAGGCTATGCCTGTGAAGTAGTGGCTGACGAAACGATTCGTTGGACGAATGAACTGCGGGAGAAAGACAAGCCGTTTTTCCAGTGCGTCTGGTTTCATGAGCCGCATGAACCGATTGCCTCACCGCCCGACGTTGTCGCCGAATATGCCGACTACAAAGGCACAAAGCCCCTGTATTATGCCAATGTGACCAACATGGACAAGCAGATTGGCCGCATTCTGGACAATCTCGAAAAACAGGGCCTTGCCGAAAATACTTTTGTCTTTTTCACCTCGGACAACGGCCCGGCAAAGCTGGCAAAAAAAGGTTATCGCTCTCGTTCCCACGGTTCAGCCGGCCCGTTCCGCGAGTACAAGTGGACACTTTTTGAAGGCGGGATTCGCGTGCCGGGTATTATCCGATGGCCCGGTAAAGTTGCTCAGGCAACCACCTCTGATGAACCGGTAAGCGGCGTGGATGTTTTGCCGACATTATGCAAAATCGCCGATATACCATTGCCGCAGGGCCGCACACTGGATGGTATTGACATCTCGCCGGTCTTTGACAATAAGCCGCTGAAGCGGACCATCCCGTTGCACTGGCATTATCAATCTCCCTATGCTGGCCCACTGGCCGTGATGCGGCAGGGCGACTGGATCGTTACTGCCCAGTGGGATATCGACCATCCGGTCATGGGACGTATGAAAAAGCAGCACGTGGATTTACTGAAAAAAGCCAATCTGAAGGATTTCAAACTTTACAATATCAAGATGGACAAGTCTCAGCAGACGGATGTCGGAAAAAAATATCCGGACAAGCTGGCCGCTCTTTCCAAGCAACTGCTCCGGCTGCACAAAGAAGTCCAGGCCGAAGCCCCCGTATGGTAATGTTTATCCCAATGGCTGCAATAGTTCAAATGGAAAATCTCATTCAAAAGAGAAGTGTTAGTTAAGAAGAAAGGTTTCTGCCAATGCCATCTCTGACCATCCGTATTAGCCTTGTCGTAGCGTTCGCTGTTTGCTTCTTGCCTCCATTGCTGCATGCGGCGGAGGTTCCAACCATTGCAGGCGATGAGGGCGTCGTTGTTTTCGCCATTCGCCCGATCCCGGATGGCGTGCCAAAGCTGGGGCACGGCAAGAATGCTAAGCAATACGGCTACCGTATCCCTTCGCTGCTTACAACGGCAAAGGGCACTGTCATCGCCTTCACCGAACGGCGACTGGGCCTGCACGACCACGCGCAGAATGACATTGTACTGAAACGCAGTACTGACGGCGGCAAGAACTGGGGCCCTAAGATCATTGTGCATGAAGATGGGATGAACTCCATCAACGACCCTCTTTCCGTGCAGTTGTCCAACGGAAGGATTCTGGTGATGTTTGCCCGTTTTCCATACGGGCGTCATGCCCGGAAATCCGGATGGATACAGATGGCCGAACCCGGCTATGATGATCCGAAACTGAATATTTTTACGTATGTCACTTATAGTGATGATGATGGTCTGACTTGGTCCGAGCCGAAGAATATCTCACGTTCGGTGAAGCCGAAGCATTGGCTGAACGCCAATAGCCCCGGGGCGATGATCCAGCTCAAGCAGGGTTCTCATAAGGAACGTATTGTCGCGCCCCTGTGGGGGACGGTACCCGTCAAAAACAGCGAGGGCAAAGTTGTGCGTAACTGGGAGGTTGTGACCGCTTACAGTGACGACAATGGCCTGACATGGAAACGCTCTGAGCCATTGAACGACCCGGAGAAAGGGTTTCCCAATGAGTGCCAGGTGGCGGAGGCCTCCAATGGTCACCTTGTGATGATTTCACGTAATCAGAGCGGCGAAAAGAGACGCAAGAAAGCGTTCTCCAAAGACGGTGGGGCGACATGGACGGATATCAAGACCGATCCGACCTTGCCCTCGGTCGCCTGCATGGGGTCGATCATACCCGGCCCGAAGAAAGCTGACGGCAATTGGAATCTGTACGCCACCTTCCCCTCCAGCCAGGGACGCAAGAATGGCCAGATCGCGATTTCCACCGATCACGGCCAAACATTTTCGGTCAAAAAAGTTGTCACCGGGGCATTTGCATACTCAGCCAGCCAGATTTCGCCGGACGGCAAGAGCCTGCTTTGCCTTTATGAAGCCAATGGTTACAAGAAAATGAGATTTCTTGCTATCCCGTTAAGCGAATTAGAATGAGCCGGGGCAAAACAGCGACATAATGTAATCCATACAATAATAGATTAAGACCTTACTGTTTCCTGCTTGTGTCCATATCAGCAGAAATACTTTTAAAGGAATGATTACATGAACAGACGAGATTTTCTGAAAAAAACCGGAATAGTGGCAGGTGGGGCGGTTCTTGCGGGTTGCTCTTATACAACTCGAAAACCCAAACAACAGCCGAATGTGCTTTTTGTGATTGTCGATGACATGGCCGACTGGTGCGGCTGTATGGGCGGTCATCCTGATGTACAGACGCCCAATATCGACCGACTTGCCGAACGCGGCATGCTATTTACCAATGCCCATTGCGTTTCTCCCATCTGCGGGCCGTCTCGGGCATCTGTATTAACTGGTATGCGGCCGGAAACAACCAATGTCTATACCAACAAAGGCACTTATATTGATTATGTTCCGGATGCCGTGGCGTTTCCGAAATATTTCAGAAATCACGGCTACCATGTCCTCGGCGCCGGCAAAATTAACCACTCGTCTAATATGGTCGTCAAGGATAATTGGGACGAATATGGTCCCGGCACCGGCATTGTAGGCACACCCTTTACACATGAAGAGCTAATGTGCGAGGGAATGGACCCGACACGCGTGGTTAACCGCGGCAGGATCAAATGCAAACTACCGATGAACGGCGGCTTGTCAATGATTGACCGACCGAGTAATAAATGGAACACCTTTGACTGGGGACCGCTGGATTTGTCAGACGACGATTTTCCGGACGGTCAGATCGCCAACTGGGCCGTCGAGCAGTTAAGTAAACAGCACGATAAGCCGTTTTTGCTGTGCTCGGGATTCTATAAGCCGCACCAGCCGTTCTTTGTACCTCGAAAATATTTCGATTTGTACGATCCGGAAAAGATTCACTTGCCTCAGACAATTGCCGGAGACTTGGAAGACGTGCCGCAGCCGGGCAAAGACCTGGCGACCATTCCATGGACGTCCGGTACCCATAAGACGGTTGTCAAGCACAATCAATGGCGGCAGGCCGTCGCGGCCTACTTGGCGACAATTACATTTGCCGATGCGCAAGTTGGCAAGGTACTCGACGCACTGGATGCCGGCCCCAATGCCGATAACACGTGGATTGTTTTCTGGAGTGACCATGGCTGGTCACTGGGGGAAAAAGAGCACTGGGGCAAGCACGATCCGTGGCGGGGGTCTGTGAAAGTGCCGATGATTGTCATCCCGCCAAAGAACACGACCGTTTCTGGTTTTAGATCCGGCAGCCACTGTGATGCACCGGTTAGCTTGCTGGATTTATATCCGACACTGCTCGATATGTGCGAGATCCAAGGACACAGTAAATTGGAAGGCAAGAGCCTGCTTCCGCTTGTTCAAAATCCGAAAGGCAAGTGGGATGAGACTGTCGTTGCTTCCGTGGGGCGAGGCTCACACAGCGTCTTTACAAAAAAATGGCGGTATATCCACTACTTCGACGGCAGCGAAGAATTGTACGATCTGGACGTTGACCCGGAAGAATGGTTCAACCTTGCAGGTGACTCAAAATATCAAGCTGTCAAGGAAAAGCTCAAGCAGTCAATCCCTGTGGACAATCGGTTCAAGCAATTCGTCCGGTGGGGTCGCTGGAAGTGCGTTTTTATGGCCGATGGCTCCGTGCAGCTTTATGACATTCATGGTACGATGGGTATTTCCGAGCATAATGAGGTGTCTGCCGAAAATCCGGAGGTCGTTAAACAGATTACCGAATATCTTCGGAAAAACCATATCCGCCAGCGTCATGTCACCATGCCGGAAAAGTAGCGTCTTGTATAAATTATTATTCAGCGCATAAAAAAAGGCAGGTGATTTGCACCTGCCTTTTGGATTTTCTGTAGAGTGATTCTTAGACGCCGGTGTTCTTATTGGCCAGCGTTTCAAAACCGATCAGGTACAGGAAACGGTTCTGGTTAAAGACCGGCACACTCAGATCATTGGCCTGCTTAATCAGAGCGTTATACTCACCGATTTTCCGGAGCGACTGTTCATAACGCTGCTGAGCCATCGGGTCAATATCAATTTCATCCTGTGAGGGCCGCGTCAGCACCTTTGGCGTCATGCCGACCACGATAAAGTCGGTATCGACCGTGACGGCGTCCATAATGGTGCCGCCCCAGCGTTCGACCATTTCGACGACCTGCTGGCGTCCGTCTGAATCAACACGTCCGTCATTATTCATGTCAAAGTCACCGGCAACCACGAAGTTATTGGAGGTCTCGCTGTCCCAGATCAGGTTGGCAACGATATCTTCTTTAACAATGGGATTCTTCTTGTCCGACTTAATAATACGTGCCGCACAGGCTTGTTCATTGGTCTGGAAGACCTCGATTTCCGCCTTGCCTTCGCCGCTTTCCGGAATCGGCTGGTTGCGGTCATAAATGGCAAATGTCAGGCCGCGGTAAATGCGGTTATTCGTGCCGACGTTCAGATAGACAATACCGTTCTGCAAATCGATACGCACGATATTAGCATCCGGCTTAAAGGCCTGAACTTCAATATTCGGACGGGGCTTGATTTTTTCAATCTTCACCAGTGCTTCGCCCAGAAGTTTGTCAGTATCTTCCAGCTTTTTCTCAGTCTGTTCCAGGTCAAGCTGCTTTTTCCGAAGGTTTTCCTTAGCGACTTCCAGTTTGTCTTTAAGGCCATCTTCCAGATCGTTCATTTCATTCTGCCAGGTTTCCTTAAGACCGTCGAAACGATCGCGAATCTCATCGACATCACTCTGGAACTTGTTCAGGTCTGCCAGGTACTGTTCGCGTTCCTGTCCCAACTGCTGACTGGCGTCATTGAGGTCAATTTGCAGGTTAGCGGTTGAACCCTTGAGAGTTTCAATTTCCTCACGGGCGACTTCGAGCTTTTGTTGAAGGTCGGCGATATGAGCTAACAGAGCACCGTCTTTACCCAATGCGGAGTTAACGTCTGCGCCAAGGCTGTCCAATGTGGCCTGGGTCGCCATTGTAATTTCATTAAACTTGACCGTGGCCGGTGTATTGGCAGGCACTTCCTTGCCGAGGATAATGGTATAAAGACCGTCCACTAATTGAGTCATCGTGCCTAAGTAAGATTTCCCGCTGGCCGGCTTTCCGACAACTTTGGTCAGCGAGCTCTTTTCAGCGCGGGCAACTTCATCCAGCTTGGCTTTGCTGTCTTCAGCACCGGTTTTGTATTCCTCGCATTTGATGTAAAATACGACAGAACAGACAGTTGCGATAATGAACAATGCAACAAACGTAATCAGCGTATAAAGCATTGCATTACTTTGTGTTCCTTGACGAGCGGCCATGTCCCAACTCCTAAAAATCGTTATAAGTACAGATTATTCCATATATTTGCCCCAGTTCGGCAGATTTGAGATAGTATGCGGTTTACAAACCCGTTCGTCAAGAAAAAATCGCTTCAAGATTCGGTTTTTGAGGGGCAAATCCGGCAATTTTCATTGTGACAGGATAAATTGAGTCCAAAAATAGCCTCTAAGGTCTGATTTTGAGAGGTTCTTGCAACATTCCGCTTGCGACCCTTTGATAGACTCGGCTATAATCACAATCTCTGTATTGAACTCATTGTGAACCAGAAAGGTCTGCTTTGGGTGATGAGGACTGGTTGATATTATGAGGAATGCGGTTGCCGGGATTGGATTCGGGACAATTTGGAAAACTTTTAATTGCGGCAGGGCTGATGCTGATTGTTGCGGGCGGGGTGTTTATTGGCCTGTCCAAATTAGGCCTGTTTCGCCTGCCCGGCGATATGGAATTCGGCGGCAAAAACTGGAAAGTGTACTTTCCAATCGCCTCCTGTATTGTGCTGTCGGTGATTTTGACGCTGATGTTATGGCTGATTCAGCGTTTTCGAAAATAAATGAGATGATCGAGCATATTTGGAAACGAGATTTTTATAGACCTTATGTGATGATTTATTAGGAATTGAAGAATGTCATATATATTGATCTTTTTAATGATTGGCGGATTGATACTGATTCACGAGTTTGGTCATTTTTGCGCAGCCAAACGGAATGGAATCCCGGTAAGACAGTTTTCAATCGGGTACGGCCCCAAACTGTGGGGATTCCAATATAAAGAGACCGAATACCGGATTTCAGCGTTTCCGGTGGGCGGATACGTCATGCCCGCCATTGAGGAAATGGAGGATTACTTCGCGTTTCCTCTGAAAAGCCGGCTGATGTTTGCCTTGGCGGGACCGCTTTCGAATATCATAGCCGCTTGGGCTGTTTTAATGGTAATCAGTATTATTCAGAGTGGCTTTGGTTTGCAGTCGGTATTGGTGACGCCTGCGGTCAGTCTCTGGACGATTACGGTGGATTTCCTGCAATCAATCCCGGCACTGTTCAGCAATCCCAAACAGCTTAGCGGTATCGTTGGATTGGTCGCTTTTGGCGGCAAGCAGATTCAGGCAGACATACTAAGACTCCTGTCACTGTCTGTCATATTAAATATAAACCTGGCATTTTTAAATTTACTTCCGATGCTGCCTCTGGATGGCGGTAAGATTGTGCTGGATATTCTTCAGCGGCTGCGCCTGCCGGTGCGTCGGGTCTATCTGCCCGTGGCGTTGACCGGCTGGGCATTGATTTTACTATTAATGATTTATGTAACTGTAAACGACGTTTCAACCCTTTTGGCATAGGCAATAAATGGCACGAAAAATAGCAAAAAAAAGAACACAGCGAAAAGCATCCGGCAAAAAGGTTGTCCGTAAACGCACCATGCGTAAGACCACTGCAAGAAAGCCTTCGATGCGGCGTCAGGTCAAAAAGAAAAATACGATTCACGCCGATGCGCATAACGGCAAGCAGCGGCTCCAGAAAATTCTCGCCGCGGCCGGTATCGATTCACGCCGGAAATGTGAAGAACTGATTCTGGAAGGGGCGGTCACGGTCAACGGGACAATGATCAATGAGTTGCCGGCGTTTGCCGACCCGGAGAAAGATGATATCCGTGTCGATGGTCAGCGGATTCACGCCGCCGAAAAGGTCTATTACCTGCTCAATAAGCCCAAGGGCGTGATCTGTACCAACTCGGACCCGATGCGCAGACAGCGTGCGATTGATCTGATTGATACGCAGCAGCGGATTTTCTGCGTGGGACGTCTTGATGCCGATACAACCGGGGCGATTATTCTGACCAACGATTCGGAACTGACCAACCGCCTGACGCACCCGCGGTACGAACTGCCGAAGACCTATCATGTGAAACTTCGCGGCCGGATGGAAGGCCAGGAAATCGAAAAACTCAAGAAGGGCGTCTGGCTCTCAGAAGGCAAAACCGAACGGGCTGCGGTGAAAGTTTTGAAAAAGACCGCAACCGAAACACTGCTGGAAGTCAGTATCCGCCAGGGCCTCAATCGACAGATTCGCCGAACGTTCGCGCATCTGGGCTTCAAAGTCAAAGCCCTCAAACGCACCCAGATCGGCAACATCGTCCTCAAAGGCATCGCCGTCGGCAGCTACAAAAAGCTAACCAACTCCCAGATCGCCTACCTCAAAAAAGCAACCGGTATGGAATAGTATTTGCTTAAACTGACCGATTGTTTTTATTATTCTCGTAACACATTATTGCAAAATCATTGAACGTGTCATTCCGAACGCAGTGAGGAATCTATTTCAACAGCCATCGCCAGGCGATTCCTTATTTTTGCATTTTAATCTTTGATGTTTGATTTCTCAAACCGGTCATCGGTCAGTTTGAGTATTTAATAACCGTTTGACCGAACCCAGGTGCCGGCGATTAAGGGAGAACTCATTACATTCCATGCCTAACTGATTAGAAGCTGTTTCAAAACTGCTTCTAGATTCCCTCGCGTAAAATCAAGGCGAAACCGCCGAACTCATGATATTTGATAAATAATCTAATGAGTTTTATGGGGGTGGGAAGTGGCTGGTGAGGGTGTGAAAGGTTTTTAGAATAATTTCTCTGACCCAAGCCAAGCAAGGAGATAAACCACTACCACGATATAAGAAGTTCGGGATTATCTATCCACATGGCAAAATAAGGAACATCGGAATCTCTGTTCTTGAGCAACACCAGATATGGTTTGTCAAATATCATAATATGCTGTGGAATTGGCTCCATTGTTTTAGAGCAACCAAATGACACTTGAGACTCAGATTTGAGTTTTACACCTTCCTCATCCAGCTGAAATCGTATTGACTGTTCTGCGGAAAGAACAAAAAGGTCTTTAGCAATTTTGGGATTCTTAACTCTCAATTTTTTATAACTCAATTCCGAATACTTACGAAGAATATCAAAATTATTTTTTGGGATTTTAAGGACATCGCCATATTGCATATTAACAGAGGTCCCATTTGACATTCTCTTTAGTACATTTTCAATACATTCATTAAAGCTATCTGCTGGAACCACTTTAGCTAAGATAACTTGGTCAATTGGTGAATTTGTTTTTAATTCTATTATAAAATCATCAGGGTCTTTATAATCCAAGATTGAAACCTGACTGAACATTTGAATATGACCTCTTTTAGCCTTCTCGCCTACTCCAAATCCGGACACCTTTGTTTGCTCAAAGTTGATTGGTTTGTTCAGTTGCTCGAACTTCTGAGGAAATTCTAAATTTTTAAATAAATAGGAATAAGTTACAATGTCTTGAGGACGCATTCCTTTTCCGCTTGGAATCAATTGAGGTGAGTCTGTTCCTTTGAACTTGATATTAAGTTCTTTTCTTATTTTATCCAAAATGTCATCACGTATGTGACCAGCTAAAGCAACATAAGACATTTCATCAATATTGCTTTCATTAACTGTTCGCTTATTTAATATCTCGACCATGGGTGGGTCTTGATAGAAATGGATATTTTCGCCTATGAGTTCACATGCTTTATTCCATGCTAATTGAAATGTTGAGCACCATACAATATTCTTATCAGTATTCATGGGGATTTCTAAATGAGGTGAAACTACAGTAGTATCCAACTCGTCAGCATTAGCTTTTAAAAGTTTGTTGTTGCTGAAATAGCTGTTATGTGAGAGTGTCCAGCCAAGTTTAAAGCCGCAACATAACAGAATACAGGAAATTACGAAGAAGGTATTCTTAATATATTTCATTTTCTGTTTCCTTTCTTCCATCCTTAATCCTTCACTATTCCCGGTCGATGATATGCGATTATATCACAGCAAAAAAGCAGAGTAAACAGAGAAAATTAACTATCAAATCTCTGGAACTCATCGCATTTCTTTTCTAATATGATGAGTGAGAAAGAGCGGAATTGATGTTTCGGTAAATCCCGTAGAAATTACGATCAGATTGTTCGCTTCGCAATCTGTGCGGAATCGCCGCTGTTTTCGACTATTTCCTCAAAATAATTGAATTGTTCTATTTTTGGGTCATAATCTAATCGCGATGGGGTTCAGCAGTTTGGGGCGGGGCAACCATGTGCTGCAGCCCCCAGTCTTTCAGCGCCAACAGGATGGGTCGCAGTGTTTCTCCTTTTTCGGTGAGACTGGGGCGGAACTTCCGCATAGACATGGCGGTAAATAATGCCGTCAGCTTCTAACTCTCGAAGCTGTTTCGTGAGCATTCGCTGTGTCACATTGCCGACCTTGCGCTTCAGCTCGTTGAATCGAAGCGTCCCTTGCAGTAAGTAGTATAGGACCATCCCTTTCCACTTGCCGCCGATAATCCCTAACGTTAATTCGACCGGACAGCCTGCTGACGGGCAGCCGGTTTCAGGTTGATGATTTTTCCATTTCATAAATTATCGTACAGTATATTTTTTGTTACTATAGCACATTTTTGTATTAACATAACATAAAAGTGCGTACTTGCAAGAAATATATCACCTGTTATATTATTCAAAGTGTTTTGAAAGCTCCGGCTAATAATATCAAATTGAATAGAACAGAAAGGTAGAAAATGGACGCTGTTACGATGATCAAAGAACGCAGAAGCGTTCGCAAATATAAGAATGAAAAAGTGGATAGAGAGACGATGAAGGAGATCGTTGACCTTAGTCGCTGGGCGCCGTCGTGGGCCAATTACCAGATCGCCCGATATACCCTGGTGGATGATGAGACAGTGATTCAAAAATTTGCGGCTGACAGCGTGCAGGGGTTTACCTATAATATGAAAACACTGGAAAATGCCAAGGGGGTGGTCGTGCTAAGCTTTGTCAAAGGCAAAAGCGGCAAACTGGATCCCGGAAAAGGTGATGATTCGACTTCCCAGGCCGGCCTCTGGGAGATATTCGATGCCGGGATCGCCTGCCAGACCTTCTGTTTGGCCGCATATGCCAAAGGGGTCGGAACGTGCATTTTTGGTGTGATTAATGAGGACTCGATTGCTGAAATCGTGGGCTTGCCGGAAAATGAGACGGTCGCCGCATTGATCGTGTATGGCTACCCGGATGAACAACCGAAAGTACCCGAACGCAAACCGGTTGACGAAATCATCAGATATATATAACTCAGTGAATGAGGCCAAAGCAGTGGGAATGGAATAGGATCGAAACAACATGCTTCATAAACGATAAAGTATCAGAAATTTGAGAGGCTGAAAATGAAAAAGCGATTGATTGTATATCTCATATTTTATCCCCTATGTATATCTGCACAGCTTTCGCCGGTGACCAACAACTCTCTTGGTATCTCCTCTGTTTATGGTTTCACAGAAACCGAAAAACATTCTATAAAAACTTCAACTGATAGTAGCAATATATTTGTTGCACTGGATGGCAGTGACAGCAACAGTGGCGCTATTGGATCGCCGCTGAAAACCCTTGAAGCCGCGAGGGATCTTATCCGTAATCTTAGAAGCAAATCAAAACATTCAGATGTCAGCTATGTCGTTTGGGTTCGTGGCGGCCGGTACCCGGTTACTAACACATTGACGCTGGAGAAACAGGATTCAGGCACCCAAGACGCTCCGATGGTTATCCGCGGCTATCCGGGTGAAAACGCGATTCTTGACGGCAGCCGAATTATTCCGACAGCGGGATTCAATTTGGTTAAAGACACGCAGGAACTTGCACGGTTGCATCCAAATGGCCGGGGAAATGTATATGCTGTACCGGTAACGGATCAGGCTCTTCAAAATATCCTCAAAAATCCGGACGCTCAGTTGACACTGAACGATCAGATGATGCAGCAGTCCCGATACCCCAATATCGGTTTTGATTATGTTGAATCAGCGGATATCTCACAGGAAACGAAACATGGCAAAGGGACCGCTGACAAACCGCTGGGTGCTAAAATAACAATTCGTGGTAAGTTTAAAGGAAACTGGCAATCCGAGCTGAAACGGACCCAAAAAGCAAGGCTGATAGGCTATGTAAGTGCCCAATGGTACAAGGAAATCCTTCCGCTGCATTCCGTTGACAATACGGGAAAGATTCAGTTGTTAAATGGCAGCGGTTATGGCTTGGATCGCTTGGGCAAAATGCGCAGACCAAGACGTCCCTATTTCGACAATCTACTCTGCGAGATCGACCAGCCTGGCGAATGGTATTATGATGATGTTGACAACAAACTCTACCTCTGGCCGTATGCTGATGCAATTGACACGACTGCTGAGCTTGGCGTGTGGGCCGGCCCTCAAATATTCAACATACACGCCGACCATATCCGCATAGAAAACCTGACCATGCAGTGCCTTGGCAAAAAAGCGAGTTTTGTCGATATCCATGGCACAAATACCATCGTTGCCGGCTGTACCATGCGTTACAGCACCAACGCTCCTTACAACATCTGGCAGTCCGCACGCGATAGCGGCCTGCTAAGCTGCGACCTTTACGACAACAACGGAGGCGGCAGGCTATACGCCGGAAGCGTTAGTAATAAATCGATTGCGGCAGGAAATTGTTTCGTTGAAAACTGCCATTTTACCCAGATCTACTCCAAGAGTTTTTATGGAAAAGTTATTGCCATCGGGGGTGCCGGCAACATTTTCAGAAACAATCTTGCCCACAACCATAATGGCCAGATTGTCACAATGTCAGGCGTTGATCACCTTGTAGAATTGAACGAAATTTTCAACACCGGCATCGAAGAAGGCGACGGAGGCTCATTCTACCAGGGCGCAAGCTTCGCCAGCGTCAACAACACTTTCAAACATAACTTCTGGCATCATATCATGTGCATTCCGGGCATGTACGAAAGGGCGGCAATCTTCTCCGATGACGGCGACTGTTTCGACAATGTGATAGAAAACGTGTTCTACAAAGCGGGCACCTGCTTTAAGATGAACGGCGGCGCAGGTCACACCGCCCATCGAAACGTAATGCTCGACAGCCGAATTGGCTTGCATACGTTAAGTACAGGCGCAGATCGTTCAAAAAACATGTATGATTTGAACATGTCATTGCTCGACAGCCGCACCTCCAATAAGAGTGCCCATCTGTACCGCGGCTTGTCGCAATTTGGCATTGACGGCTGGCAGGAGACCGCAACCTCTAAAAACTGGAATACACATATTTCCCCCTGGTGGCGCAAACGCTACCCGGTCATGGATGATCTGTTCAGCAAATGGTGGAACGAGAAAAAAATGCTGAAGTATTCGACATTCAAAGACAATATCGAATACAGCAATCGTTACGGTTTCAATGTCGGCCCACAGGCAACCCTGACAGGTACCGTCAAACTCGAAAATCTGAACGACTTTGTCGATCCATCTGCTCTGAACTTTAAGTTCAAAGACTCCGCCGTCTGGGCTCCGGACATCCCGTTTGAAAAGATCGGCCTCTACATCGACAAGTACCGCACGGCAATACCCGACAAGAATGCGTATCGAAAAGCGGTCAAGGACCACTGGACCAATCATACATCAGAAGGCCGCGGCGGCTATAATCCCGACACCATTAATGCCCGAAATTACTTCAATACAGGTAAATTATTATTCAACGGCCCAACAAACAAATCCAAAAACTAACCAACTCCATAATCGCCTGCCTCAAAAAAGCGACCGACATAGTATTAACTGCTGGTCACGATCTTATCTCCACATTAAGACCTAACCCGTATATCAGTGATTCATCGTATATGCTTATTTAGATTTCTCGCTCCGGACATTTTCTTTAATCCTTTGGATATGCCCACGGCCAAGTGCTTTGACTTCACAGCCAAGCTCAAAATAGCGCTGAATCTGGTCATCATTGAGGATACCAAAGCAGTCAATCACCGCTAATGGGCCGCCTGCCCATTTACAGATCATATCCGGATCAAGGTCGAGATAGGGTTCATGCGGCACGGCAAGGATCATTGCCTCGACACCTTGCAGTGCAGTCTCCAGATTTGACTGAACCGATATTTCCTTAAGATGCTCTTGATTCCTGAAAAAACGTGCCCAGGAATGTCCCGGCGAGGGGTATTCGTCCTGATTTTCAAGTTCATACCAATGCTCAAGATAAGGATCATGGACATGCAGGTCAGCCCCCATTTCTGTCAGCCGGCGGACAACGATTTCTGAACCGCTGTAACGAGTATCCGCAACATCCTGCCGATAGCTGGCCCCGCATAATAAGACGTTGGCCCCGGCGATATATCTGCCCATGTTACGCAGGGCATCGCGGGTGAGTGTAGCTGCCCGAAGCCCCCGTGTGTCATTAATATCGATCGCCGTCGTGGTGATTTTGAAGATATCATCATCGAATCCAAGCAAGTGCTTATAGGCCCAGTAACCGAGACCCCCATCCTTGGGCAGGCAATAGCCACCGATGCCTGGGCCGGGAAAGATCATATTACTATGTGTGGGTCGCATCTTAATGGCCTTAATAACTTTGATTAAATCCACACCATTGCGTTCAGCAAAGACGGACCATTCATCGAGATACGCCAAGATCGTTGCACGATAAGAATTTTCGACAATCTTGGTGGTTTCCGATTCGATCGGACGGTCCATGACCGTCAATGGAAATTCATCGGTATTGAGGACTTCATGCAAAAACTTCTCGACGCGATCACGGGCCTCGGCATTACAGCCGGAACAGACACGCCAGAAATCACGGATAGAAGACACATATTGACGGCCGGGCATAACGCGTTCAAAGCTGTGAGCCAGCAAAGGTTCTGCATCAATACCGCGAGCCTTGAAGGCTTTTTTAAGAATGGGCCAGGCAACAAACTCAGTCGTCCCCGGGGCAACGGTGGTTTCGATTAATGTCAAACAGTCTGGAGAAATTTTCTGTCCGATGGTTTTCATCGTAGCCTCAAGTGCTGCCATATCCGTTTGGCCGGTGCGCAAGTTACCAAAATCCTGTTTGGCATAATCGCACTGCACATCGATGACAACACAGTCCGCCAGTTTCAGGCAATCACTGTTATAGGTGGCGGTCAGCGTCTTTTTCTCCAACACGCAACGGGCAATCATGGGATCCACTTCCGGATCTTCCGCTTTGACCGGGGACTGCCCTTTGTTCAGTAAAGGGATTTTCCAGTAGCTGCGAGTACTGGGACGCTGGCAGCCGATGACAAACTTGGAGGGCTTGCCGGTTTGCTTGTCAGTGGTGTCAGCAATGATCGCGGCCATCACGGCCCCGACAAAACCAACGCCCATGACAACGACAATTTCCTTTCCTTCGTCGCGAGCTTTCTCAGTAAGTTGTTCAAGACGTTGAAGTTCAGCGGCATATTCATTGGGTTGCGGAATGACAAACTTTTCGCCTGCAGGACTGATAGAGTAATGACTCATTTTGTGAACCTCCAAGTTTAATTGAGTAATTGGAGATTCATTATAATGCTTTCCATATAGTGGGCAAAGTAAATATTCTTTTCAGTAGTATAAAAATCATTTCTGTGGATATCTTGGTGCTATCTGGCACACCGAATCGTTGTTAAGGTGTGCTTTTGTAAGATGTGGAATTAAAAGGCTTTATGGATGTCGAAAGGGCTGTGGGAATTTAATAGACATTACCCCGGACGTTTGCGTACCCGGATTTTAAAGTCAAAACCCTCACGCAACCAGATTGGCAGCTTCATCCTCAAAACCATCACTGTCGGCAGCTGCAAAAAACGAACTAACTCTCAAATCGCCTACCTCAAAAAAGCGACAGGTATGGAATAGGATTTAATATCCTAACATATTTCAGGATGGCATATACTATGTTCCAATGAAATAGTTGTTTTGGGTTTAAAAATAATGGTTAAGTTAATTTCAACTTTTAAACGGAAATTCCTCTCCTGCTGCTCCATCAAGAATGGAGTTGGTGGTATTCCAGAGCAATGCATCTTCCAGAGTCATTTAGCATATACGTTCATAATTCTCTTGTCCAACGATAAGCTCTGGGACCGAGGGCTTGCCCGAGATCCCAAGAAGCGATTGGTTCGGATTATTTCTTGTTAATCTTATAATCTATCAATTTGTAACAGTCACCTAGCTGTTTTTTAGAACAAACATCTATTGTAACTGGTGTCAGCTTTCCAATCGGTTTATTTGATGAAAAAGCTTGTTTCAGACTCTCATCAATGTCTAATTGAGGAATACCATCGCCGCTTTTTTCGGTGAAATAGTATCCCACCTTGAAGAATCCCGGCCATATCGATAGCCAATGGACCGTTTTCTTCTTTTTGCTTATTTTGCACAACCAAGCTTTACCGTCTTTGTAGTACTTCCATTCTGAGAGTAAATTATATAGCTCTTGTACGCAACATAGGATCTTCCTAACGCGTTCTTAAGAACCTCATCAGATGGGTATACATCAGCTGATAAATGCCTTCGTTGCGGCGGCACTGGCTTTGTTGTTGATGACGGTGTCTTTCTTGTTAAGAAAGTCTTTCTATTGACTATCCGTTGATGGCTGGCTTCGATTGATAATTAATCGAGTAAACTTCCAAGAACCGTCAGCCTGGCGTTTTACGATGGACACCGACTGGCCATGATCCTCAATCGTCTGGCCTCCCGCCTTTGGCGTTTCCTTGTTCTTGTACTTGGTCCAGATATATCCCAAGTCGCCATCGACCTCTATTTCTATTTGTTCGGTTTGGGTCGTGCGAATATAGTTCTCGTCGCTAGTGAAGGTGTAATTGGCAAATACGTATTGGTAAAGTTCCCGAATGGCCTCCTTGCCAACAATTGGGTCTTCGCCAGACATGATCAACGCCGGCTCATCTGACAAAAGGGCAAGGAGAGCGTTTGGGTCGCCATTGAGCCACCCGGCGCCCCAATCTTCTGAGAGCTGCTGAATCGCAGCAATATCTTCTGATTGATTAGACATAA
>JANQGW010000169.1 GCA_028282905.1 Sedimentisphaerales bacterium
TTCTAGCCACTTGGCAAAATAAGGTTCAGAATAAATTACTCGAATAGGCCGGGTTTCTCTGTCTCCTGATTTTTTGGCTACCCAGACATTAAAATAATATCCGTGCTCATCTTTTTCCATATCCTTCCATTTTAATGATCTTAATTCAACCGGACGAGCTCCTCCGTCAAATGCACAGAATGCAATAAAGAACTTATCCCGATAGTTTGGACACCGTCTTATGACATCATGAATAAATTGTTCCGACGGCATTTTCGACGGGATTCTTAATCGGCATCGTATCTTGGGCGGCCTCATACTCCTTACAACACGCGGCATTTCTTCATCGTCACCAAGCCAGTATTTAAAGGCCTGACGGATATGGATATACTCATCCTGTTTAGATTTATCGGAAATTTCTGTTGAAGCATAAATTCTGTTCCAAGCCATTGTGATCTCATCTCGCGTAGCCTTATCAAAATCAAGTTCCAGCAAGTCGCCGAATTTCACAAGAGAATTAAATAGTATCCTCAATCTTGTTTCGCAAACAGCACCCCGTTTATATTCGATGAACCGGTTGATTAAAGCCCGATTTCTTTTTGATAGTGTCAGGAATATCTCATCGATTGTGGTGGTCTTTGGAACCTTCCCGTATGCTTTTTTCATAAACTTAATTGATTTTGGCTATTTAATTCTTTCAACTGTATTGGTTTATGAATTATCTACCGTGTAAACGAGTAGATACGATAAACCAATACGGTAAAGCTTTTTCGAATCAAAACTTTTTAAGTCTTTCTGTTTTTAAGTCTATAACCCAAACCTTTTAAAATCATCAGGTTTTCATTTTCTTGTGGCCCTGTAAGCTAATGGTAGACTGGTTCGTTTACACCGAACACGCAGAGGTTCGATTCCTCTCAGGGCCATTAATATGGATATGAATAAATAGATCATATAGATTTCGAAACTATCTCTATTGCTGTCTCTCACCTTTTCTACTACCTTATAGGAATCCTGCTCCCTATTAGGGAAAATTTATTGGTACACTTAGCAACAGTTCGTGGCAGTCTATTTTTATCTATGAATTCTTCTTTTACTATGGCCGGTGAAAAGATTTCTGAAATATTCAATGTTGAAAGTATCTCGTTTGAGCCATCACTTGATAGAATCAAATAATATCGGCGGGTGCATATAGGTATTATATGATTTCGAAAGAAAATATCGTTTTATTGATATATAGTCAAAGGCGTGTTGCTATTTATATTTTTCACTAAATTGCAAAATTATGATTTAATTGAAGATTATCAAGGTTGCTTTTTCTTGTTATTTCTGTAGAATTGGCTTTTAACTTAAATAATACCTGAATCCTTGGGCTGGATAGAGAATTTATAATATCAGAGGAGAGGATAAACTTGGATCATATCGGTGAAATTAAAACACTCTTAGAGATGTCCCCTCAAAGACTTGAACAAGAAATCCCCGGAGCTTTCCATTTTTCGCTTTGGCTTATTCCTAATCAAAACGATGAAGACTATTTTGCAAAGATCATCCATCGCTTGTCCAAAAGGTACAAATCACCCGTTTTCAAGCCTCATGTTACAGTTTTTACTGGCATCGGTACAAGAGAAGATGATATCGAGAATATTATTACTGAATGTATAGCAGGTCGACCTGTTATATCGCTTAATGCTAGAGGTGTTTCTTGCACTAATACATTTTTCAAAAGTTTGTTCGTAAGTTTTGACAACAGTCCCATCTTGATGGGGATATATAAAAATATTATCAAAAAAGTAAAATGTCCCATATGTCATACATTGGAACCTCATTTGAGTTTGATATACAAGGAATTGCCAGCGGCGATAAAACAAAATATTGTGAAAAATTTGCATATAGAAAATGCTCATGTTTCTTTTGATAGCATTCAAGTAGTTACTCCACAAAATATTACTAAAGGATGGGGTGATATTGGTAAATGGAAAACTGTCATTAGAAGGAATATTGATGCCCCGGTGGCAAGGTGATTCGAAGCAAATGTTCTAAGGTGACTCATTTATGATGAAAACAATTAGACTTGGAAAAACAGGTGTGGAAGTTAGCGCATTATGTTTTGGGATAATGCACTTAGGTTCAAGGGAAGACAAAAAGAAGTCATATCGCCTACTTGATCAATACTATGATGCGGGGGGATCATTTGTTGATACAGCCAATATCTATTCTTTCTGGGTTTCAGGGTGTAAGGGGGGAGAGAGTGAAGCTGTGTTGGGGGAGTGGATGAAATCTCGTTGCAATCGGTCTAAATTGTTTATTGCATCAAAAGTAGGATTAGCATATCAGGATGTGAAAGCAGGTCTAAATGCAAGCCAAATTGAGAGTGAGTGTGAAAAAAGTCTAAAGAGATTATGTGTCGAAACGATTGATTTATATTACGCACACTTGGATGATCGAAGTACTCCTATTGAGGAAACAATGAAGGCATTTGATAGATTGTGTAAAGCGGGTAAGATCAGGTTTTTGGGAGCGAGTAATTTTATGCCATGGCGTATGGAAGAGTCTCACTGGATAAGTCAAAGACATAATTGGGCTGACTACTGCTGTATACAGCAACGATATACATATCTCCGTCCCAATCCTGGCGGGCGTTTCACTCCCCAGTTAGTTGCAAATGAGGAACTAATTGATTATTGTCATAGTAGAAATTTAACTTTGTTAGCTTACTCGCCGTTGCTGAGCGGTGCTTATACACGTACTGACCGCCATTTTCCTAAACAATACATTGGTCACGATACAAATGATCGTATTGAGGTTTTGAAAAAAGTGGCAAATAAGATTAATGTGACAGTGAATCAACTCATATACGCATGGATGATACAGAACACCACTCCTATTATTCCATTAATGGCTGCGAGTACATCTTTGCAGATGCAAGAGAATTTAGGGGCATTAGAGGTGGAGCTTAGCGACGAATTAATAGCTGAATTAAATAATGCCTGTACGGGCGGATCTGCTTGGTAGGTAATCGGACTCTGTGTTCATATGGGCATGAGTAGTATTGTATGAAAAATAACGCTTGGGAGCTTGAAAATGATTAAGGTGAATGATGCTCGTAGCCATTATAGAACATTCCATCATATTTTTTTATATATTACAGAGCGGTGTCAACTACGTTGCAATCACTGTTACATGGGAAAGCGTCTTGAGAGTGGCGTAGATATGCCATATGACAAAGTCATTACTACTATGAATCAATGTCGCCGTCTTGGTGCAGAAAATATTACATTTGTTGGCGGAGAACCCACGCTGCATCATAATTTTTCTGATATTATAGACTGTGCAGTTGACCTTGGTTTTAACAAAGTTTATGTTGATACAAATGGACTACAAGTTAACAAACTCAAATCAATATCGCCCCAAAAAATTACTTATATTCGAGTTAGCCTTGATGGTGCAAGTGCAGAAATGCATGATCAAGTCCGGGGAAAAGGAGCCTATGAGAAAACGATTCGGTCTATAAGGGAGTTGGTTGAAATTGGCCATCAAGTTGCAATTACTAGTACCATTTTTCAATTTAATATTCATGAAGCCCTTTCTCTTTTGCCTTTAGCTGATCAATTGGGTGTAAGTTTAATAAATTATCATGTTTTTTCTGAAGAAGGAAGGGGTGTTGAAAAAGCACATTGGTCGTTAGCTCCTGAGGATTGGATTGACTTCTATGAGTCAGTCGAAGAAATAAAGCATCTGTATCAAACATCCATATGGTATCCGCCTACATGGGCAACACCACAAAAGATCAAAGAATTTGTGAAACAGGGATATCGAGGATGTCTTGGTTGTACTCTTGACAGGCTATCCATTTTTCCGGATGGAACATGCCATGTGTGTTCTGTTTTATTTGACAAACCTTTTTATTTTGGGGTTATGACAAATGAAGGATTTGTCTTAAACAAAGAGCATAATGAATTCGAGATATTTACTAAGGCTCTTTTTAGTGATTGCGACCCTTGTTTGTCCGGTTGCCCCGCAGAGAAAATTCTTGAAGGACAAGGAAAGAGAAAGACTCCTCCTAAATTGATCTCCATCTGCCGATGCTGGAAATCTCAGCCATAAACTTCTAGATTGCATGCTATTGGAGAAATTCGGGAATGAATTGTGTTGTATTATATGAGAGAGTGTGAAATACTAAAGTTTTTATGGAAACGATGTTCTAAACTCTATTGGTTTGGAGTAGCTCATGGCTAAGTACATCATTGTAAGCGGGAATATTGGCGTAGGAAAAACTACTCTTGTTCAGAAAATAGGAGAGTATTTGAATTGGCATACTATATACGAGTCTGTATCAGACAATCCATATCTTGCAGACTTTTATTCAGATATGAAATATTGGTCATTTCACTTGCAAATGTATTTTCTTGGTTATCGTGCCAAGCAGTATCTTGAAGCAGTTAAATTATCTAAGTCTATAATAATGGATCGCAGTATTTATGAAGATGCGAATGTTTTTTTGCCCGCCCTTTATGACTTAGGCAATATTACCAAAAGAGATTTTAATACGGTTCGCCAAGCATATAATGTCATTAAGAAGTCAATCCCTTCACCAGATCTTTTAATATACCTAAGGGCTCCTATAGAGACTCTTATGCAACGGATTAATAATAGGGGATTGAAATTTGATCACGAAAACATCGGTGAGGATTATCTGAACTTAATCAACTCTTACTATGAAAAATGGATTGAACAATATGCATTATGCCCTATTTTATTTTTAAACACGAAGGAACTAAACTATATTGAGGATAAGGGATGCTTAAAAAGTGTTGCGGAACAGATTCTTGAAAAACTTTAAAAATACGAAATGCATATAACAACAATGAATAAGATATCTTTAATCTCATGGAATGTAAATGGTGTTCGTGCCGTCCAAAAAAAAGGCTTTCTATCTTGGTTGTCAAAAACTGGTCCGGATATACTTTGTTTGCAAGAAATCAGAGCCAGAAAAAATCAATTAGATTCTGAATTAATAAAGCCGGTTCATTATCATACTTACTGGAATAGTGCAGACAAAAACGGATATGGAGGGACGGCCTTATTTACGCGGAAACAGCCCATTTCCGTTGAGTTTGGACTTGGAGATAAGAATCTCGACAACGAGGGGCGAACAATTATAGCAGAGTACTCAGATTTTACTTTAATTAATTGCTATTTCCCAAATGGAAATCGAAATCAGGAACGTTTACTGTTTAAACTCAAGTTTTATGATGCTTTTTTGTCAAAGTGTAAAAAATTAAGAAAAAAGGGACACAAAATAGTATTTTGTGGAGACCTAAATACTGCCCACACAGAAATAGATCTTGCAAAACCAAAGGTAAATAAGACAAAATCTGGATTTCTACAAAAAGAACGCCAGTGGATTGACAAAGTTATCGAGAGTGGATTTGTTGATACATTTCGACATTTTAATCCAGATTCATCAGGACATTTTACCTGGTGGTCATACCGCCCGAATTCACGGGAGCAAAATCTAGGCTGGCGATTCGACTATTTCTTTGTTGATAACGAAAAGATGGAGAACGTTAGTGATGCATTCATTCTGCCTGAAGTTACCTATAGCGACCATTGCCCAATTGGAATAAAGCTAAAAAGCCAAGATGTTTAATGTGTCTGAGTACAAGTTTATTAACATGCGTGTCATTTCTCTCAGTGGCACCTCTAAGAGAGAGTCCATTTAGTTATCAAGCCAATTTAACAATGTTACCAATTTCCCCTAACCTTCTCCATTAGCTCAGAGGAAACCCGACTATTCTCAGAAAATATCTTCTGAGCATGTTTGACAACAGATCTGGGCAAACCAGTCTTGTGTCCCGACTCTTCTCCTGCCATGGCCTGAGAAAACGCTTCAGAAACATTCAATGACGTACCTGTCCTTTTCTGATGCCACCGCTGAATCGAATCAAGAACTTTTGGTTGAGATTCTTTAATAACACCGAAAACAACATGATAAATTTCCTCTGAAAGCGTATTTTTAGATTCATATCCAGGATCATAAACAGTAAATTTGAATCGACCACTATCTTTATCGACGGATGCAGAACCTTGGATAATCGGCTGCTTGTTCCCCTGGGATTCTTGTAGCCAATCTTCTCCCCTTGATTGCCTGACAATCTGTCTCGAAGCATAGGGTGCATTATCATCGAAAACCAGCATGGCATGATTTTTGACCCAATCAACCTTTCCCATTTTATCGACAATCGTTTCAAGTTCTCCCGGAACACGCAAACCGTATTTCCACTCCTCCCGAAGGCTTTGTTGCGGATAGACGATAGGTAATTGAGTTTTGCTTCTGGCTGATGATAATCTCTTTTTCTCTTCTTTCCAACTCGGCCAGACCGCGTCGATGTCGGGGCGTGAAATATCCGGCCGTTTATTTGATAAAATCTGTTTGGTCAAATCCGGGTCGTCTTTTTGCATTTGTCGCCAGAGTTTATTAGCGACTTTTACGGCAGTCGGCTTATGTTTGGTTGCGACTCCCACTAGCTTGATCTTGTTAATCTTCTCGGCTAATTGAGGCTCATATTTTTGTATTCGCTGCCACTCTTCGAGTTGAAGCTTTCGGGCTGTTTTGAAATCCTTTGTTGCTTTTGTCTGGCGGTCAGGAACTAGTTTACGACGGAAGTTTATATGAGTCATCACCCAATAATAACCCCCGGAAGAATGTCTTGATATGCAGCCGGGAAGTTTGTCTTTATGTTTTTCTGGAACAAGTGGGACATGGGCTTGTCCATGCTTTGGGCACCAGTAATATCGATGATTTTTTAAAAAAATAGTTCCGGGAAGTTCCCTTTTGGGAGATATCTTAAAAGACTTGGTTCGTTGGTGCCATAAGTTTATCGCATAATCATTGAATCTTTTTCTTGCATCTTCCCATGCTGATTTAAGGGCTTTCTTGTCAACATCAGGATGACGGTATAATGCTTCAAAGGCATCGACTCTGTTCTGATTAGCATCTTCAATAATTGCTTCTAAGTTAGAGGGGGTTGCGGATTGTCTATCCTGCTTGATCAGCAACTCCGTCGCCATTGCCTCAAGAGCCTGAAATGACAGATCGCCGGGGAGCCGTCTAGCCCCTTTATAAGTATTTGATTGCGAAAATGTCTTATCACGCCCAAAAGCACGAGTAAGTCGGCTCTCAAGGCCCTCAGGGAGCTTTTTCTGGTCATCAGCAATCTCCATGAGTTTATCATCGTCTTCCTTTTTGAATTCTGAGAAATATCGAATGTTAAAGGCCGCATCGTCATAGGCTTGGGCTCGTTTTCTATCGATGGGCCTATAGTTGCTTTTATGCTGTCCCCGTAGCATTTCTGAACGCCGGTGTCTGCTGAGTGCCAATCGAGCAGAACCGTTTGGCCCAAATAATACGACTTGCGGCAACGAGATATTGTGCTTTTTCGAATACTTTTCAAAATAGTCCATATCCTTATCTGATCCTGGAGCCGATAAACGCTTTAGAGTTTCAATATAACTGGAGCTCACAAGTTCATCAACTAATTCGGGATCTTGTGGCTGATTCATGTGCCGCCTGATATATCCTCTGAACTTCTGATTTGCCTGTCTGTATTTTTCAGGATCACTGAGAAAATCTTCAAACTCATGGACAAAACGGGCTTGCCTGGAATGGCAGCCATGTTCTTTTTGAATCTTTTCTTTTAAACCTGCCTTCGGATTTATCCCGACTGAATAATAAATCCCGGAAGGGTTCGTGTCTGAATGATATGATGCTTGAGTGCCTTCATTGGAGCAGATATATTCAAGGCTATTTGCCTTGCTATATGAGTTCTCTTCCCGGGTTGCATTTTTGGAGCTTAAATTACGTGCCATCTAAAATAATGGTATCTAAATGGCTTTTAAACGATTGAACTGAATTGCTCAACAATTTTAGGATATACAGATCAGTTGAATTCTTCTAAGCCGGAATATCGTTATCAGATACATGGTAGATAGCAGTGACGCAAAATCTCCTGAACTCGGCGAGATTATCGAAATGATCAAACAGTTGATTGAGCAAACTGACGAGAAAATCAGACAGGAGACTCGAATAGTGGAGTATGTCAATAAGACTAGCGATTAAAATCTATCATGGCGGTTTCTATGAGCCACGATTTAATTATTAATACTCAAGGTAAAAAGTAGTACCGAAAATAACATTTCCGGGAAATTCTTAATCTGGGCTGTAGATTCTGACATTATCCAACCGGGCGACATCATCGACTGAGCCTCCGAGGAATTGGTAAAAGAGCCATCGACAAGTATGATCACCCTCGATAATATCATATTCGGCATATGTCCAATTAGTATTTGGCCCTAAGGATCCTACCAGATTGTCATCGATGTAAAAATAAATATTCCTGCTGCCTGAGTTCTTGTAGTAGAAGCCGATTTTGCCAGGGCCGGAGATGATGTTTAGGGTCAATTCTGATGCCTCCATGGGCGGGACTGCCTGTATGACGGCACAATAAGTTCCTTCATACGCATCGACATCAGTTAGCACCCATGGAGTGGTTCCGTTCCCATCCCAGTCCAGAGCAGAAAAATCCCCCGTTTCGAATCCGTCAAATATTTCACCGAACTGAATGTGCATCTGATTACCCAACCAGGATTTCGCAAGCATCGAAAAGTCCTTCATGTCGATGCGGCTATCCTGCCAGAAATCAACCGGATAAACGACGTTCGGGTCCAGTGAATCCGTTAGCCAGTTATCTGCAAAAGCAATTAAATCAGCAGTGCCGATGGTGTAGTCCTGCCAGCTTAAAATGGGATAGCTTTTTGTTGGGGACTTCCAGTAATCATTGTTACCGTTATCTGTTTCATTAATAAAGTCCCAGCCGGCTTCCAAATAAGGGGCTTTGCTAAACATCTGAAAAGACCGTAATTCTGTCGCTATGACGCCGTTTTCTTGTCCTGATGCATCGATATCCCAGAAGTTAGCCAGCATTGTGGAGATGTTATCGTTGACGCCAAGGAAGCCTCCGACATCAGATGAAGCGGTGCCGGTTGTGACCAGTCCTGCCGAATAATTGTTTTCAAGGTCAATTCCGTAGCAGCCACCAAGGAGTCCGGCGATTTTTTGACTGTTTTCCCCACAGCTTACAGAGCATCTTGAATAGCTGTTTGAGATGTCACCTGATGTGCTGTAGCCGATGAGGCCGCCGATTTTCTCACTATTTGCGCCGAGGCTGATAGAGCCGGTGCTGAAACAGCGTTTGATTTGTCCATTATACATTTCTCCCACCAGTGCCCCGACAGATGCATGCCCGGTACCGCTGTTGATGATGATTGCCTCGACTCCCAGGTCTGTGATCTGAGCACTGTTTGGATAATATCCCGCATAGCCAAACAGACCAAGATAGTCGTTACCTTCATTGGGATCAATAATGAGATTTCGGATGATATGACCGTTGCCGTCAAAAACACCATTGAAGGCTGAACCCTGAAAATAGTTGCTGCTGCTTGTATCAGGAGCAATAACTGCTTTTTGGAATGAGCCGGCGGAGGTCATGTCAATATCGGCGGTGAGGATAAAATAGCTTGAATAATCATCCGTGGTTTCCGCCAGTTCGAGTAAATCGTTAAGATTTGCAATCTCATACGGCTCAGCTTCCGTTCCCTGACCGGAAGTGTATGACCACGCAGCCGGTGAAATGAAAAATGAAAAAACAAGAACAACATAAAAGGGGCTCTTCATCGTGGTCCCTCCTTTTCAAACTGGCATTTTCGATTTAGACTCTGATAAACCATCATTCAGTCCTTTCAGTGCCAATAATGTTACCAAATTCAGTTTGAATTATCAAGATTACTCTTTTCGCATATATGGAAGATAGCAATAAGATTTACTGTTTAAATTGTCATTTTGCTTCCCATGGGTGATGTTATCGAAAAGTATTTAAATGGTTATATCTATTGATATAACATGGAAACAAAACGACTGACTCGATTCCCGCGGCTGGATACGGTTTTGATGGTCGAGGATGCGATTAGGGATTTAGATGGCGAATTTAAGAAACGTTCTTTGTGGGAACATTTACCTAGAAAAATGATGTATCAGACGTATTGTATTGTCATAGACTATCTTTTGTACTCAGGGAAAATATCAATCGATGCAGAAGGGAAAGTGGGTTGGATTTTTTATCCGAAGAAAGTCAATGAACTTATTAAAAATAAATCACTCTTTTGGAAACCATGAAGCTGCCATCAAAAATCAAATTTACAGATACCAAAATGCAAGAAGCCTTTGAAGCATTAGCTAACCGTTATTCAGACGAAAAGAAAATGCATCAGTGGCTTACCCGGGCATTCAAGGATATCGAGGAGAATGCTTTTTGTGGGGCCCAAATCCCGACACGACTGATTCCTAAAGTGTACCAAAAAAAGTATCAGATCAAGAACCTATGGAAGTATGATTTACCCAATGCATGGAGGCTACTGTACTCAATCGAAAATACAAAAATCCTGGTTGTTTCAATTGTCTTGGAGTGGATGGACCACAAAAACTACGAGCGACGATTCAATTATTAGTTGCCAAGAGTAGGCTGGCTCATCCTGTCATTTCTGAAAAACTTTAAATATTGAAATCTCCTGCTTAATCTATGAAAGAAAAGAGGGCCGTGTCAAAGACACTCGCGACAGTGTTGATCATTTTGCAGATTGTTGTTGCCATTACAGTCATTGGCACTTTTGTTTACAAAATAGTGGACAACTTCGCAGAAGAGATGTCATTTGAAAAGCGAATATCTCAGTATGAGATCAAGGATGTCAATCTCTGGTTAACCGGCGGGGCGACCATAAAGATCAGAAACAATGCAAAAGCTGAAGAAATGGATTCTATTCAAATTATCTTTTATGATAAGAATCGTGACAGCCATGATGTTATCATCAGCGATCCTGAGAGGATTCCTAAAGTGCGAGAAACCCAAATGCTTGTTTTAACCGTCGATGAAATTCCGATCAATAATTCTGAAATCGAACGGATTTCAATTTTCCCAACGGATGGTACTCAGTACGGACTCGAATCCAAGGAACCTGAGTCAATGGTCCAAAGAGATTCATCCGGCAATCGGATACTGGACGCTCCGCCGGAAGCAGTCAGTTGGTGGCGATTTGATAAAACGCCTCGGGACCATCTGGGTTATAATCATGGTACTTTGATGGACGACGCCACGCTGACGAAAAATGGGGAATTATACCTTGATGGCGACGGTGATTATGTCAATGTCGGACATCATGAAAATCTTGACATCAAAAGTAATGACTGGACGATCAGTGTCTGGGTTAAACCTGACAGGCTGGTACCTCAGCAATTTATAGTCTCTAAAATGAATCCAACTAATCTTGCGAACGGCCAGTATGCAGTCCTGTTATATGACAATACGTTCCGGGCCTTTCTTTTTGATACCTTTGCTAAAAACACAAATGGGCAAGAATGGATTAAACCTGATGAATGGATATATTTAACTGCGGTCTATCAAAAATCCGACAGTATGAGAACCTATGTTAATGGCGTATTTGACAGAGAGATTCCAATTGGCAGCACATCTTATTTCGTTATTGAAGATAGTCCGTTACAGATCGGATGCCTGGATGAATCAGAATGCTTCGAGGGATTCATCGACGACGTTATCATTTTCGAAAAAGCCCTGACTCAAAGCGAAATCCAAACCATTTATAATAATCAGCGAAAAAGTTAGCCCCTTTTTCCGAGAACAAAAGCCCCGCAAGCCAGCAGCAGTATTGTTGCCGGCTCGGGGATATGTCCGCTAGGAACAGAAGCATTTACCGGAATCGCCCAGTCTCCAAGTGTTGTCATTGCCTCTATTTCAGCTTCTTGTTTTCCCGTATTGCGTGCATAGATAGAGAAGGCCTTTGTTTCCCCGCACTGAACAGCCTCATAGCCGTTTAGAGTATATAGTTCAATATTGTCTGAATGAACCAATGCCACCCAATGATCGGGTACATGAACCGAATAAATGGATTGATTGATACCGGCAGGAATTAGTATTCTGTAGAGAGCATCACTAAAACCGCAGGATTGTGTCGTATTGCTGATCAAATACTCAATTTTGAGTTCACCTCCTGAATCTGATGGATCATAGTCTGAGATAGAACACACCGCATCAATATCCATCGTGATTAAAGCCGCATTTGCTGTGCTGACTATAAGCAGCGTGGTTACAATGCACGTTCCTAATAAGACATTTCTTCTAAACATTTCTCACCCTTTCAATTTGTTGGTTTTACATGAATAAGATTCTCGAAGCTATTCAACGCATTTGTTACCTCCGGACTCATGACATCCGCATAGACTTGGGTCGTAGTAATTTTCTGGTGCCCCAGTTGCTTTTGAACCAATCGAAGATTGTTCCTGCTGGCTTCATACAATAGACACGCATATGTGTGCCTGAGACTATGAATCGAATAATGCTGAGGCAAATCGGACACTCTGGCACACCGCTTAAAGCATCTCTGGACGGCTCGGCGAGACATATAAGTTTTCGATTTACTGGACAACAATAACGGCTGATCCGGTCCTGATGACTCGCCGATAGTCTGTTTCCATTTAAGAAATTCTTCACAGTGTCTTTTCAGGCTTCCAATGAAATAAACACGTCGTTGCCTTCTTCCTTTTCCCTTTCGAACAAAAACAGATGAAATGAAATTGTTCAGGGAGAGATCTCCGCAATTTAACGCGACAATCTCCATCACACGAAGTCCGGTCGCCAAAGCGAGATGAACAATAAAATAATCTTTGATCGCCACCTTCCGTCCTTTCAAGTATGCTCGCTCTGCCCGGTGTTTGGAAATTTGCAGCAATCGGACCGCCTGTTCCTTGGAGAGAAACTTATCGGGATCAAGTGTCCAGGTATTGATTTCCATCTTCTATTTATCATCAACACCTCCATAACGACACATTTGTAGCGAAATGTGTCGTTATGAGTCTAAGAAATACACTTTAAGTACTTTACGATCAAAAAGATACGTCAATAAAGTAAGGTGTTAATGGTAATGTGTTTTTGGGATTTGAGGGAAGTGATGGTGTTGCTTTTGAGCCCTGAAAATACTTGAAATCAGGCTAATATCGACGGTTTTCGATGAAAAATATTATCCAAAATGGCATAAAAAAACGACACATTTCGCTACAAATGTGTCGTTTTATGATTCTCAATTATACAGACTTTTTCATTCTAAGTCAAGTAATAGGGAATGATTACAAAAGTGTGAATCAACCCTATAAGGATGACTATTTGAGCTGAGGAGGAGTAAGTGTTATTCTGCAGTGATTTGATGCCTGAAAGAAGTTGGGCGGGAAGGAGGAACCCGCCCGTTACATCGTTGCGATGTAATTGTGAAGAAGGAGCGATTCTACTATAGTCGGAGATTCAAGCTTGTCAATACTTCAAAATGACCTTGACAATCAGAAAGTTGTTCGTTTATGTTATTGGGACAATTCAATATTGCAAGTTCATCCAACTTGAAAATGTTTAAGTTGATGCCCAGAGTGGAGCATCGTTTGGGGTGTTTATCATGGTCTTGCGTGTGTAGGTCAACCACCGGCGGTGCTCTTTTTTCATTTCTATGCAATGCTTTTCGCTTTTGTAAATTGATTTCGTTGGCAGTTACTTGCACTTAAGTTATTTTGTCATGCTGATGCAGTGGGCACTTTCTCTGAGCGGCTTGATGCAGAGACAGTGGCGATAAACATTTTATACAAAAGGAAATATGACAAAGATCGCTGTGACATGAAATCAGTGAAACACACCATACAAGAACATTGTTTCTCCTGGGTGAAAAAAGGGGATGTGTTATTTAAAACATGGAGTGCGATTTTAAAATCAGGGGATGGACCAAAAGGTGTGAGTCCATCCCCGCAAAAAGGAGGGGGTTATAGGCTAAAGGTTGTATTTTCTTTTGTTTATTGTCAGTGAAGTAGTTGTTGTCTATAAAGAAGTTGCGCCCATCCGACAAAAGATTGATAATTTTTCTGACTTTTAATCAGAAAATTATCCTTGACAAAAATCTCAATGGTTAATATTTGTATAGAACGTAAAGGTTGAAAAGATTCCAAGGAGCTTAGTATTGGGATCGCATAGTAGAGGGCATTAGGGAGGCGGCGATTGGGAGAAGAGGAGCATCTTCCCCTGTTGACGCCTGTTAAAAGGTGTAAGTGTGCTGATTTTCTGCGCATCACGTGCGAGATGCGTTGATATTGGTATTAGAGCATTGTTGTCTTTAACAGGGAAGGTCTGAAAAGATGTTTGGAACAGGTTTTTTATTGCCTCATCAATTAGCCGCCGGCTTTCTGTCTGCATTTTTCACTCTATTCCGAAAGGGAGATGTTATGTTTACGGGGTCTCAATTGCATCGTGTTCGAGTCTTTTTCCTATGCACGATTCTATGTGTCTGTTTACCGATGGTCTTCGCCGCAGAGCTTTCCGAATCGCTCGATCCGGTCGTCGGTTCTTCGCTGACCACTCAAAAGGATCAGGCATTGGAGTATATCAAGAGCGGACAATTAACCGAAGCTGAAGCTGCTCTGGATAAACTTAAGTCCGATTATGCTAACACTAAAGACTTCGATCAAACCCTGTTTGAACTGGCCGAGTGCTATCGTGCAAACCAGCAGGAAGCACAGGCGTTAAGCCTGCATCAGTATAATGTCGCCAATACTGCTCCCAGCGAATCCTCTCTTCGGTCACAGGTGGAAGTGATTGCCCATTATATGCGTCAAAAGGACGATTCGCTGGTTGAAACAGAACCGAATGCCATGAAATCGCGGTTTTCTGAGCAAGCGGGGTTGCCGACTGCTATTGGAGATTTAGCAGCCTACAGTGTGTCACTGGGACGCAGCGACCGGGCCAGAGCTTGGCTTGCTGATCTGGACAAGCAGTGGCCCAACCATAAGGCATCCCTGAATGTTCAGGGAGCTCTGGCATTGAAAAGCTATCGCTCCAGAGATAAAGCTGCCAAAGCGGCTGATATGAAAAACCTGTTGACACGATTTGAAGCCTGTGAGGATGAGCAATTGGATGCGGTCATTCATGGGATTGGTAAGTGTTTTGAATGGTCCGGACAGATCGACGGTTGTCTCCGGATTAACACCTACAATGCCGAACGGTTTGCCGAAGAAGATTATGCTGAGCGAAAACATGGTTTCTGGTCTCTACTGGCCGTTGTAAGGGATTACGGAAAGCTTAAAGATGCAGATAAGATCGAGGAGACGGTTTCAAAATGGCAGGATATCCTGCCGGATGAGTTTACCACATCCTGTTTGATTAATGCGGCAGCGGAACAGATGGAATCGCTCGATAAATCCCGCTTCGAATCTTTGCTGAGTTTAAATTCCGCAAAATTCAAGGGGCAGGAGCATGCCTGCAAGTCTCAGGGGCATCTGGCTCGACATTATATTGAAACCGGCCGTTACGAACAGGCAGATGAAGCGATTGAATCACTCCGGCAGGACTATCCTGAGCATCAGCCGCAGGTGTCCGGTCAATGTTTTTGGCTGGGAATGCAATATCTGGCGGCTGATGAAAAGAACCCGATCGCTGAGCCGAACAGCCTGATTGTTAAATCGAAAGGCACTGAGTTTGAACCACACAGCTTAGGAAGCGATCCGTCCAGTCGGGTTTTGGCGATTGCCGAGATGCTGTCTACTGACAAAGCACTGTCGGCCGTTCCGGAATCAGCCAATCGCGGCAGGCTCCTGAAATGTGCCCATGCCATCAGCAAAGGCAACAAGGTTCTGGCCGAATCGGTACTGTCAGAGGCTGACTTGAAGGACAAAAAGGTTCGCGCCAAACTGGCCAATGATTTATACTGGATGGGACGTTTTTACCGTAACCAGGACCTTCCTGCAAAAGCGATTAATATGCTTAATTTCAACCGCGAACAGTTTGCAGATGATAAGTGGTCTATGGTGCGGTCATACCATGACACCGCCATGTCCCAGATCGCCCTGAATGACTCACTGAATGCCCAGGCGATGACGGATGAATTGATAGCTGATTACGGTCAGACTTCCGGCTATCGTGTGGAAGAGTATATCTGTATTATTGGGGAAGAATTCTTTGGGCGGGGAGTGCAAGCAATCAGTGCCGGTAACATCGAAAAGGGCTATGCCTTACTTGATCAGGCAATAGCCGTTTGGGAAAAAGAGCTTCAGGAGGTGCGTTTAGCCCCGGAGGATATCCCCTATATCATGTATTACCTTGCTCAAGCCTGTTATCAGCGACAGGATTATGATAAGGCACTGGATTACTATCAGCAAACTGCCGCTTATACGGATTTCAACAAGGCATGGTCTGCACTGTATCACGTTGCCAAAATATATGAAAAAATGCTGAAGCAGAATAGAGCCTCTGCAGATCAAGTGCGTTCGGTTTATCGAACGCTGTTGGAGCGTTATCCGGATTGTCCGGCGTCAAAAGTAGCTAATCATCGACTCAATACCCTGTAATTTACGAACAGAGAATAAATAGGAGAAGACAGATGAAGTCTTTGTGGTCGTTCTGTATCGTCGTACTTATATCACTTACAATGCCTTGTTTTGCCTGCCAAGTTGCGACACCTGAAGTGGATGTGCAGGTAACGGTTGATAATTCACCCTGCGCGGGGGAAACGGTCTATTTTGATGCGAGTGGAAGTTTCTGTGATGATCCGGGGACGTTGGAGTTTACCTGGACCTTCCCGCCGCAGGCATATTATGTCCATATTGATGGTGATACGGCCTATTGCAAGTTTTCTCCTGCGGGCAGTTATGATGTGAATCTGGAGGTAAAGAACCTTTCCACTGAACAGTCGGGTTTCTGGGAAAATACTTCGGATCGAACGGTCACCTGTGATGACGATACACTGACAGTCTCCGATTGTGTTTCCATTTGGTATGTTTCAGCAATAGATGGTGATAATGACGATGACGGCCAGTCTTGGACCAATGCATTTGAAACCATTCAGATGGCGATTGATTCAGCGACGGACGGCGATGAGATTTGTGTGGATTCCGGCGACGGTACCGCGCCAACGGTCTATTATGAGCAACTGGATATGAAGGGCAAAAGCCTGGATATTCACAGTGCGGACCCGGATGGAAATCTGACGGAATGGCAGCGTACTGCAAACACAATTCTGGATGCCCAAAAGCAGGGTTCAGCGATTGTCTATCGTGGCAATGAAACGAATTCGACGGGGGCCAACCTTGAAGGATTTACGATTACCGGTGGTTATCCGGCTGGGGACGGATTGGCACTGCATTTGACGATGGACAATGGTTCAGGCACGACGGCAACTGATGCTTCAGGGAAAGAGCGACATGGTACATTAATCAATGATCCCAATTGGGTTGCCGATGGGTATTCGAATGGGGCAATGGAGTTTGATGGTACTGATGATTATGTTGAAATACAAGACTATCATGGTATTGTCAGGGGCAATCCCAGAACCGTCAGTGCATGGGTCAAAACTGATGGTAATGCTTCAAGTCCAATGGTGATCGCTTCGTGGGGAACCCCTGTTGATGGTGAAAAATGGATGTTCCGGATTGATTCTCATTTATCGGGACAGGTTGCCGTGGGGATATGGGGAGGCTATATTCAGAGTACTTGGACTGTTACCGATGGGCATTGGCACCATGTTGCGGCGGTACTACCTGATGATGGATCCTCGAACTTGAATGAAATCAAATTATTTATCGACGGTCGTCGTGATTATAATACAACGATTGGCAATGTTACCGATGGACTTCCAATAGAGACTTCCAGTGTGGAATCTGTTGTTGTTGGCGCTCGAACGGATACTACTTCAGGACATGCAAATTACTTCTATGGGAAGCTGGATGAAGTCCGTATTTACAGCCGAGCCTTAAAGGATTCTGAGATTCTGGAAATTGCGAATTATTACGATCCTGCCTTACATCTCGAACTTGAAACTTCTTCTGGTTCGGTGACTCCTGATACCTCCATGCGTAATGATGGCCAATTATCAGGGGATGCTGCAATCAATTGGAATGATGAGCTGCCGGGAGAAGGATGTTTGGAATTAGATGGTGCCGGTTATGTTGATTTAGGGAGCACCTACAACTATGGCACTGTTGAAATGCTGCTTTCTATGAAATTCAAAACGAGCAGTGCCAATCAGTGGCTGTTTGATCAGGTTGAAGAGACAGGTAGTAAAATTCCCTATGATGATTGGATTGAGTTATATCTGGACGCGTCAGGGCAGCTTGTGTTCCAATTCAGTGGCGGCTTAACACCTGTTTCAGTCCAAAGTATTTCACCAAATGGTTATCATGACAACCAGTGGCATCATGTGGTTGCGGTAAAGTCAGGCAAGTACAATCTCGAACTCTACGTCGATGGGCTTTTCAATAATAGTACTGTGAGCTCCGTGAGTGGCGGAGGTGTTGATAACCCCGAAGCAGTCAATATTGGTCGAGAAACAGATGGTACGAATTATTTTGACGGGTTCATCGATGATGTGCAGATTTATCGTAGAGCACTGACTGCACAGGAAATGCTTGATCTGTTCGGGATCGACATCCTCGAAGGTCACTGGAAACTGGATGGAGATCCAAATGACTATTCAGATAACGGCTTTGATGGGACTGTTTACGGTGATCCGAGTTGGACGGATGGTTATTTTGACCAGGGATTGGAATTTGATGGGGATGGTGATTATGTTGAGATCGCACATGCCAATGATTTGAGCTCGTTTGTACTGATGACAATGTCTGCTTGGGTGTATCCTGAGAGCGGAATCGCTAACTATGACATTATCATGAATAAAGAGAATGAATATGAGATGGCATGGAAGGACAATCAATTGGTCAGTGCCATCAAGACGGATACTAATAATTGGTTCTGGACCTCGGGCACGGGTAACGCTACGCTCCCGACTGGGCAGTGGACACATGTTGCCGTGGCTTGGGACGGAAATAATATTTATGAATACATCAATGGTGTTCTCAAGAAGACAACCGCACAGACAGGCAACAATACGTTGTTTACGACGAATCCGTTAAGAATTGGGAGACGGGGCGGGACGGCCTATTGGAATGGCAAGATTGATGATGTACGTCTTTACGACCGTGTGTTAACAGCCAATGAAATCAAGGAAATGGCGAATTCAAATTCGAAACTGCTTGCACATTGGAAACTGGACGGCGATTGTGAAGATGAGGTTGGTGGCCATGACGGAACCTTGCAAAACTCACCCATTTATACCGATGGTATCTCAGGTGAGTCGATCTCATTAGATAGCGACAGTAGTCAATATGTAACGATCCCCCACTCTCCTCAATTAAAACCGCAGTTCCCGCTGACGATCTCGACTTGGTTTAATATTGACACGCCCGGCATTGGCGGGCATCTCATTAAGACAGACACTTCCACCAATGCGAACAAATATTCCGGAGTGAAAATCCGTCTGTCCAATACCACCGATCAAGTGATTCTTAGCTATGGAGATGGAACCAGCGCCTCATCAACCGGACGGTGTACCAAAATGGGGACAAGTTCCTTGCAATCCGGACACTGGTATCATGTTGTTGGGGTGATCCGTGGTCCCCAGGATATGTCCATTTATCTCAATGGTGTGGACGATGGTGGGGAATATACGGGTAGTTCGGTACTGCCAATTTATTATGAAGGCAATGCCTCGTATATTGGATGTGGAAAAGATATCGATAAGTTCTTTGACGGTCAGATTGATGATATATGCATTTATAATTATGCCTTGAGTGAGGACAGAGTCCAAAGTCTTTATCAGAGCCGTTTTGTCGATGGCGGTGGTCTTAAGGGCCATGGTGCGTCTGTAGATATCTCCATATGTAATATTAATGACAATAAAACAGCTACTAACGGTGGTGGCCTTGAGTATTGCTACGGTTCGATTCAAAACAGTTTGATCACCAATAATACCGCCAACGGAGTCGGCGGTGGTTTGACCGGCTGCGGTGATATTATTAATTGTACGGTTGCGGGCAACAGTGCCTCACAGGCAGGGGGGCTGTATGACTGTAATGATCTGATTTTAAATTGTATCCTTTGGGCTAATGGCAGCAGTCCGCTCGTTGACTGTGCGGTGCCGAGTTATAGTGATATTGAGGACTGGGCCAGTGGTGGAACCGGTAATCTGGCCGTCGATCCAAACTTTATCGATGCGGTTAATGGTAACTATCATCTGGACCCGAACTCGTCCTTGTGTATTGATGCAGGGAATCCCTATTCCGACTATTCCAATGAGCCACTGCCCAATGGCGGCAGGATTAATATGGGGGCGTATGGTAATACTTCTGAAGCAGCTGTTACGGTTGACAGTGATGGTGATGGCCTGGGTGATGCCGTGGAACACCGACTGGGATTGGATCCACAGGATAGCGATTCAGACGATGATGGTCTGACTGATCAGGAAGAAGTCCAGCTTTACGGAACCGATGCGCTTGATGCGGATACGGACAATGACGGGATGACCGACGGCTGGGAAGTGGACAATGGCGGCTATCCAACCTATGCTGGTGATGCGGGGATGGATTATGATGGAGATGGTCTGACTAATCTGCAGGAGTTCCAGGCCGGAACCAATCCGCATTCGGCTGATAGTGACAGTGACGGCATGCCGGATACGTGGGAATCACAATATATGCTTGATCCACTTGATCCGAATGATGCGAATTGGGATCTGGATACGGATACCTATTCCAATGTCATTGAATACTGGCACAATGGTGATCCGAACGATCCTAACAGCCTTGAACCAAGAAAATTTATTGTCCCGACGGATGTTGATACCATCCAGCAGGCTATTGGCTGGTCCATCGACGGTGATGAAATTGAAGTACTGCCGGGCACCTACTACGAAGAGATTGATTTTGACGGTAAGTCGATTACCCTTTGCGGTACCGATCCGAATGATTGGGATGTGGTTGCGGCAACAGTGATTGACGCGAATATCCCAAGTCCTGCATGGGGCGATTTCACAGTGCTCATCGAGGACGGCCAAGATCGTGACACCCTTGTCAGCGGTTTGTCGATTATGGGAGGGTATGCGGGTATCTTTATTGGCGGCCAGGCCGGTCCATGTATTCAAAACTGCCTTATTCATGATAATACAAAGTATAATGTGCGAGTTCATAAGACGGGGCAGACTTCAAATGTTCCGTTGTTGATAAACAACAAAATTTATAATAGCTCGGAAGGTATTACTCCTCTTGATTTAAATACAGAGATAGAGATTGTTGGCAACTGGATTTTTGATAATAGCACCTATGCGATTCAGTTTATTGGTCAAGGTGGGGTTGTCAAAAATAACACCATCACGGGTAACTACAAGGGGATTTACAATAATGGCAGCACTGATGTTTCAGTGGTGAACAGTATCATTTGGGACAATGGATCCAGCACCTCTTATAATTTAATTGGTACGTTTACGAATGTCGATTATAGTTGTATTGAAGGGGGCTATACCGGCACCGGCAATATCAGTTCCGAACCGAATTTTGTGGATGCGGATAATGATGATTATCATTTATCTTTGAATTCGCCATGTCTAAATTCCGGTGACCCGAACGGTGTTTATGATGGACAGGTTGATATCGACGGTGATCCAAGGGTTCGAGGTGTATGCGTGGATATGGGTGCTGATGAGGCTCCAGTGATCTGGTATGTGGATGATGACGCCAATGGTCTGTCTACCGGTTTCACGTGGACAGATGCGTTTACGTTGATTCAAGACGCCATGGATGCGGCCAGCGACAATGATGCGGTTCTTGTTGCCGAAGGCACCTATAATGAAAATCTTCGCTTCCCGGATAAGAGTATCACCGTGACCGGAACATCAACAGACTGGTCAACGGTTGAATCGACGATTATTACGGTAGAGGATCCAAATTTGCCGTGTGTTCTTTTTAATACAAATCCCGAAACTCCTTCGACATTGGCAGGGTTTTCCGTTCAGAATGGCTATGAAGGGATTATGATTTATTCACAGGCATCGCCGGAAATCCGTCACTGCCGAATTACCCAGAACCAGACAGGGATTTCGTGTGTATGGGGCGATCCAAATATTGTTCATTGCCGCATTATTAATAACTCAGAAAACGGTATTGATGTTGGCTTTGGTGATCCGACTATCAAAAGTTCAATCATTGCTAAAAACCAAAATGGTGGTGTTACTGGTCCGATTCTGATTGAAAATTGTACGATTGCCGATAACAGCGGATACGGTGTCGTTGCGTGTGAAGAAACCGTTCTGAATTCGATTGTCTGGAACAATGATTCTAACGATCTGCTGGGAGCTTCAGCAGATTACAGTTGTATTCAGTTTGATGATATGCTTGGCAGTAATATCTCGTACTTCCCGTACTTTGCAGATGCCAATGACTATACGCTTATGGATCATTCCCCGTGTATCGATGCCGGTGAACCGAATAGTCTTTATGTCAATGAACCCAATGATGGCGGTTTCTGCATCAACTTGGGAGCTTATGGGAATACTGATAACGCTACGTTAGCCAGCCCGGATGCCGACAGTGACGGATTGCCGGATACGTGGGAAGCCCTTTACTGGTCAACGTCTGACCCGAATGATGCCGATGATGACTATGATGCGGATTATTTATCGAATTTGGCGGAATATCGGGCCGGCACAAACCCGACCAGCAGTGATACGGATGGCGATAATGTTCCTGATTTTTGGGAATTACTGTGCGGACTGGATCCCCGAGACTCAACGGATGGCAATCAGGATCAGGATGGCGATGGCCTAACGGATTATCAGGAGTACCAGAACCTGACCAACCCCTTATATGCAGATACTGATGGGGACGGTCTGCCCGATGCATGGGAAGTTCGATATCAACTGAATCCTCTGGCCGATGATTCATCACAGGATCCGGACAATGATGGCCTGACAAATCTTCAGGAATACCAGTTAGGAAGTGATCCCAAGGACAGTGATACCGATAACGATGGCATGCCGGATGGCTGGGAAGTAGAAAACGAGCTGGATATGCTGAGCAGTGCGGATGCTTCTCTGGACGCGGATGGAGATGGTCTGACCAATCTGCAGGAGTTTCAGGCCGGCACCGGCATAAACCAAGTTGATACCGACGGGGACGGTCTGTCTGATGCATGGGAAGAAAACAATGGTCTGGATCCGCTGGATGCTGCCGATAAGGAAACTGATCTGGATAATGATGGGTACTCCAACTGGGTGGAATATCTCCACAATGGCGATCCCAATGACAATGATCCCAACCAGAGCTTTGATGTTATTACGATTACTGTTCCGACGCAAGCCTCAACTATCCAAGAGGGTGTGGACTGGAGTATCGATGGTGATACCGTATTAGTGTTGCCGGGAGAGTATGAAGAAAGTGTGACGATTGATGGCAAAGCTATCACGTTGACAGGTATTGAAACAGACGATTGGAATAAGATTACAGAGACTGTTATCGGTATTACTGGACAATTGGTAGCAGTTAAAATTTCAGGCTCTCAGAGCAATTGTACCATAAACTACCTTATGGTAACGAAGTCTACCAGAGGTGTTTATGTAACTGATGACGCTACTGCGACAATTAATCGATGCGTTGCGGATTCAGCATCAACGGGAATCTATTGTGATTCAGGGACTCCAATCATTGAGAATTGTATGATTGGCTCAAATAATTCTGATGGGATTTACCTTTCTGGAGCAACTGACCCGGTTATTAAAAATAACTGGATTTATGATAACAGCGGAGATGGTCTCGAAATCGTCTCCTATGTCAATAGCTGTCTCATTCGAAATAATACGATTGCCGAAAATGGCAAAAATGAAATTAAATATTCAGGTGATCCCAATTATATGCCTCAGGTTTCAAATTGTATTCTTTGGCATTCCGGGGATTCAGATGATGATGTGAGCAACTGTATTGTGTCTTATAGCTGTATCAGCGATGGTGGAAGTGGGACGAATATCTCAAGTAATCCCCAGTTTATCGATGCAGCGAATTATAATTTCCATCTTGATCGTTCATCGCCCTGTATTGATACCGGTGATCCAAATTCAACCTATACTGGTGAAACAGATATTGCCGGACAAGTCCGAACTGCCGGCAGAATCGATATGGGGGCTGATGAGGTCTGTGCAGTCCACAATAAGACTCAGGATGTATGGTATAATGATTTCATCCAGGATGCGATTGATGATGCCAATGATTTTGATATGATTGAACTTTATGAGTGGGAATTTACTGAGAATATTAATTTTGGCGGTAAATCTGTTCAGTTGGTTTCGACTGATCCCAATGACTGGAATGTGATTGAGAGTACAATCCTTGAATCTGCTGTGCCACAGGATCCGAATACATCGGTGATAACGTTTGATTTGGGAGAAGATGCTAATTCAATCGTAATGGGTATTACAATTAGTGGTGCGACAAATGCAGATGGTATTTCTTGTGAGAATGGTTCCAGTCCGACTATTTCCAGGTGTATTATCCGTGACAATTACAATGGTATCTATTGCTATTCTGGTGCTCCGAGTATATTCAATAATAAGATCGGGTATAACTGGGGCAATGGCGGTGCAGGAATTGTTTCTGATTCTGCAACACCTCCGGTGATTATTGGTAACTTGATTTATCAAAATGATAACGGAATTATATACACATCCGCAAGTTCTCAGGGGAAAATATACAATAATACGATTGTTAATAACACTGTAACCAATCCAGAAGATGGTGGAATTGGCATTGCTGTCGATCCTAATTGTATTCAGCCGGATGTTGCAAACAGTATTTTGTGGTCCAATGATGATGATCTGAACGGTGTAACGGCCAAGTATTCCTGCATTGAATCAGTTGAAGACTCAAATGGATTGGGTAATATCTCCGCCGACCCACAATTTGCAGTAACGGATGATGACAGCTACCGTATCCTAGCAGTATCTCCATGTCAGACTTTAGGCGACCCTAACCGTGTTGAAAATCATGTAGATATTGATGGTCAACCCCTCAAGATGTCAGAAGCAGAGAAGGGAATCTCAACAGATGAAACGATTGTTTATGCTGCTTCAGGAAATGATATTGGCCAAAAGTGGTATGTGTCAGAGGATGGTACATGGGAAGGGCAGAGTAATGTTAAGATCTACTTGCAGGATGCCATTCTCGAAGCTGCCAGCGGTGATGAAATCTGGGTGGCCAAGGGAACCTATCGACCTGATGACAGTATAAGTTATCCTGAGTGGGAAAATGATCGATCGAAGTCTTTTGATCTGCCGGAGAACATTAAATTATATGGTGGTTTTGTTGGTAGCGAGACTTCTCTAGAACAGCGTGATCTTAGAACAAACAAAACGGTTCTCAGTGGTGATCTAGGTGAGAACTTTGAAGCTGAGGTTCCGTTCGATCATGTTGATGATAACAGCTATCATGTCGTAACAGCAGAATCTGTTCAAAATGTCTTATTGGATGGTTTCTATATTTCCGGAGGTGATGCAAGTAAAGCGCCGGGTTTGGCAAGATATGATAAACTGGGTGGAGGTCTTTTTAATGCCTACTCGCAATTAAAGATAAATCAGTGTGTTTTTGAATACAACAAGACAGGCGGAGGGGGAATGGGAGGTGCTTTAGGTAATATTGAAGCAACTGCGGAGATAACATTTTGTAAGTTCAAAGGTAACCGCAATGTTAATAGCGGAAGTGCCGTTGCAAATTATTATACTTCAGATCGAGTTCTTATCAAAGATACGGAATTCCATGCGAATCAAGATGCACTTATGGGAGGCGGTATTTGTAATAAATATAGTTCATGTGATATTGTCAATTGCGTCTTTTCAAAAAATGATGCTTACTGGGGAGGTGGAATATATAGCGAAGCAGGCGATATTAATATTATTAATTCAGTCTTTGTGTTAAATTATTCGACTCAAGATGGGGGGGCGATCTCAAATTGGCACGGTTCTGCGGACATTATTAATTGCACGATTTTTAAGAATACAGCGGGCTATAGAGGGGGAGGTATATTTAATATTGGCAATACTTATTCGGTAAATCTTAAAAACAGTATCGTGTGGGATAGTCAAGATGAATGGACTGCTTACGGTAGCGATGAAGTCATGGTTGCATATAGTACAAACTTGGTTCAAATTCAAAATTGTAATATCAAGGACAGTTTTTCCGGAGAAACCTGGGATTTGGATTCAGGAACCAATTTAGGTGGGAATATTGATGCGGATCCAATGTTTATTGATACCGAACATAGTTTTGCTGGTCCGGATACTATATGGGGAACCCGGGACGATGGTTTGAGGTTGGGAGTCGGCAGTCCGTGTCTGGATACAGGCAACGACAGCAGTGTGCCTTCAGAAATTACGACGGACATCACCGGTAATAACCGTTTCAGAGACAGTGATGATATAGGTACAGAGGCTACAGTGGATATGGGAGCTTATGAAGGCGCCCGGCCGGAAGCATTAGCAATTAATAAGATTACAAACCAAAACACAACGCTGACTTTCGGCCTTGATGAGTCATATGCTGAATTTGGTGATTTATTGGATTGTATGCTGGTCTGTCAGCCGGAGCATGGTGAGGCGGCTCTGTCGTGGACAGAAGAGGATGGGTATACCTTTGAGTATACTCCGGACGAGTCATTTTATTCTGATGCAGAAGATGGGGGAGAAATGACCTACGATATATTTGCCTATTGCGTCTCAGATGGTATGTGGAGTATGCCTGGGGAGATCAAGATCGACGTGCAAAAAGACACTGATGCAGATGGCTTGTCAGATAAGGATGAACAGATATATGAAACCGATTCGGAGGATCCTGACAGTGATGACGATGGTTATTCTGATGGTTGGGAAATTGCAAATGGTTATGAACCCAATCCGGATGAAGGTGGAGCAAGCAGCCATCCTGATGGGAATGATGACACAGATGGAGATGGACTTAAGAATTCTGATGAATTAACGGCAACGACCGATCCAATTAATCCAGATACCGACGGTGATGGTATGCCTGATGGATGGGAACATGAATATGGGCTTAGTCCAACAATTGCTGATGGGGATGATGGTCCAAGTGGTGATCCGGATAACGACAGCATGAGCAATATCGAAGAATATGAGTATAGCCTCAAAAGAACTGCCAATTTATTAAGTGTCTTAGATTCAACGCTTAATCCCCCAAACAGCTTGGATCCGACAGGTACTGATGGCTGGAGTACGGATGGTGACAGTTTACCGGATGGTTGGGAAATTAAATACGAGCCTGATTTGGATCCTTTGGATGATGGCAGTGGAGATAGTGACCACGGTGATGATGGCGACCCGGATGGCGATCTGTTGAAAAATGTTGATGAGTTTAATGCTGGAAGCACAACAATTGAAAATCTGAAATCCCAATATCAAAGTGATTATACTCGTTATAACTGGGTGTTGCCCTTGCCGAATGAAAATGCCAGTACTGATCCAACTAGTTCTGACACAGATGGTGATGGATTTAGCGATAAAGAAGAGCTTGTTGATAAAGTCTTCTTTGGGTGGTGGATAGACAGGGACGATGTATATCACTGGACATACAATGAGACTGAATTTGAAAACAATAAAGAATGGCACTATCCGCTTGAAACACTTTTTTATTTAAATCCTCTTACTCCAGATACGGATGGTGATGGTTTATGTGAAGGGTTGACCGCTATTGATGCTGTTGAACCGTATTTGGATGGATTAGTTGTAGAAGACGGTAAATATGCTAGAGAAACATATTCCTTGCATTATCCAGACGTTGATCAAAAGTTAAATCGTGTTCCAGGTAGTGATGGATATTATGAAGGCTGGGAATATTATTATAGTCAATTTGATTTGGGATCTCCAGATGAGCCCGTTCGTTCATCAAGTTATAATATTTTTACATTTGAAAACAGGGCGGAAGATTTTGATGGAGACCATTTGACGAATTATGAAGAATTTCAACTGAATACAAATCCTTGGGATTGGGATTCCGATAATGATCAAGTGCCTGATGGTGATGAAGTCCGGATTGCTTCAGGCGGCATAATAGAATACATTGCTGACCCAAAGAATCCTGATGCGGACAATGATGGCCTATCAGATAAACAAGAGTTAGATAATAATACCGATCCACTTGATTTTGATTCTGATGATGACGGCCTATCAGATGGTTGGGAGGTTGATAATGGATATGATCCAACTGAACCTTTACAGCCGGAATCTTTTGATGCAGAATCCCAAAGGTTAACTGCTCAAATGGCCGTCCCAGCTCTAGAATTGATTGATGGACCAATTGGATTTGATAAATCTTTATCATTTGATGGAGTCAATCAATATATTGAAGTGTCTGATTCCGAATTTCTACATTTTGGAACAAACTGTGACTTTGCACTGTCTTTTTGGATTAAAGTAGAAACTGCACCGAATCAAAAACAATATATCCTTAGCAGACAAAATAATCAGTTAGGTTACGCAGTGTATATCGGACCTGATGGGATAGGTGCAAGCGTTATTGGAGAATCATCTCAAGGAAGAGAAAATAGAGAAGTTCATGTTGATTTTCCGAACAATTTCTTTGGGGAATGGTGTCATATTGCTGTGAGTTTATATAATAGCAGTAATCATAAATTGTGGCTCTATGTAGACCATATACATACAGACTATGACAATGATAGTGATACATTATCAGGTTCTTTTGATAATGCTGAACCACTTTTGATTGGGACTGATTTCTTAAAAAACAATTCGTTTAGTGGACAGCTTGATAATATAATGCTATTTAATGATTACTTGAATGCTAGTTATATTGGACAATTATTTGAGGCTTCAACTGAAGATGTTCCAAGTGGTTTAGAGAATGATCTTGTCGCTCACTATAAAATGAACGGTATTTTAGCAGCCTCGGGCGACGGATTCCGTATCGAAGATTCTTCGTCGAATGATCTTCATGGTACAACCGTAAATATAGTCTCTCGCGAAGGAATGGTTAATGGCGGATATTTCTTTAATGTAAATGATGACTATAGTGACTATATTACGGCAAATCTAGATGACAATGACGGAAATCCGACACCGCTTACTTTATCGCAGGCTTCCTGGGGTGGTTGGTTTAAGTTTGAAACTGGTAACCAGTCTGAAGAAGGATTAGTCCTTGGAAGGGACTCGGCGGGCGACATGTCTTTTGCACTTACACGGATAGGCTATGCTTATGATAACAGACTGGACAATATATATCGTGCATATATTGGAAACGATCAGATTGAAACTCTGCCAATACCGAATGCTCCCAGCAATTCCGGCTGGCATTTTGTGATGGCGACCTTTGACGGCACGCAGACAAATGAATCAGAACGATTAAAGTTATATATAGACGGTAATCTGGCAACAACATCAGGTGATCTGATTCCGGCCGAGACGGTTACACTGGCTCAAATGCAGATTGGTGGAATGGACACAGATTTTAGTAAGTTCAGAGGTGGTATCGATGAAATAGCCTATTATGAAATTGCATTAAACTCTGATGATATAAATGATATTTATACACGAGCAGGGGGAGTACCGATTGACATTAACCCTTCCGGTTTTTTGGTGTCAAGGGCGTCTGCTCCTTCCGTTCCGCAGATTTACAGCGCTTTGTATACTGCTTACAAAATCGCTCACTATGGCTTTGAAGAATGCAATAATGGGAAAAGTGTGTCGAGTTCAGTTAAAACATATCCGGATAAGGATGGGGATGGCGTTGACTGTTTTGACGAAGAAAGGTGGGGGACTTCTGATCATGAAATTGCAGGTGATCCTGGAGACGATACGGATACTTGGGACACTGATGGTGATGGCATTACTGATAAAGAGGAAATACTGAGAGCCGAAAAGGGGCAACCGTATGATCCGACATCAGAAAATAATACTCAAGCTTATCAAGTATATATTGGTGTTGGAGATCAAAGCGGTAGTAATTCAGAGCAATATAAAATTCAAGTTGGAAATCGTCAACATCAAAATAAAACATATGGTGAATATGATGGAAAATACTATACTTTCCAACCCCAAAAGTATGCAGTTGACATTCAACATATAAGTACTAATCGGAAGGATAGTGAGGGGAATCCGAAGCCGGATTACGATTATAAAGCAGATGTTATACCTCTTGGCTCTTTCGCTCGGAAGAATTTAAGTTTCGATGACGAGTTTAGCGAATACTCTCCCGATTTGATTGGGTTGGGGGGATATGTCTGGGATAACCATAAGGTTCTCGGGACTCATTGGGAAAGTAGCTACTTTTATCCAAAAACAAAACGTAAACCTGAGCTGATCGTGTGTAAAATTGATCTGCAAGGCAGAGTTGATTTGGATGCTTGGCGTAAACGTCATAAAATCTTCCGACAGGATTATGAAAATCTTCAGAAAACCGAGGGGCAGGACATTGCTTTTGAAAAAAGAAATGAACTAAAACTGATTTCAAATACGACTAAAGTGAAGTTAGAAGTAACTCCAGAGGTTAGCCCAAGTATGGTTATTATTGAATTTGAGAATCTCGAAGTTTTAGTTGACGGGAAACCGATTGAGTCTGGGGAATGGTACAACACCTTTATGTGTCCTTCAGAGTTAACGGTTATCAATCAACACAATCGAAACAAGGGGTATATTGCTGCATACTATTATATTCCTGACGCGTATTATTCTAATACAGACGTGTTGATAGCGAAAGATGTGCTCTGGGTATCCAAAGCTGATCATGATGAGTTTTATGGAATAGATGATTCGAAGACGGAGAATGAGGCTGAGGGTGGCGATCCGGTGTCATTGAAAACCGGGGCCTATACTCTGGATGCTGTTGATCTTCAGATCAAAGGACGTAAACTGGATTATTCCATCAGGCGACATTACAGTAGTACTGGTGAGATCGATGAATTTCTCGGTGCAGGTTGGGATATGAATTGCAATATGAAGTTGCTCCGTGGCTTTGATGAAACTGATAACCTGTCATATGTTGTTTTCTATAACGGCAATGGTGACCGTGAAAAATATGATGCTTCGACAGCACCCGGCAAAGAAAATCAGTTCTATCACCCAGCCAAACCTGGACAGTTCTTCCAATACGATTCGGACTTGAAAACCTTTTCATTGATTAAGAAAAGCGGCACTGAATTTACTTTCAATGAACAGGATTATATTGCATCGATTTCGGATCGTCATGGTAATCAGATTCACTTTAAATATATTGCAATAGATCCACAATTTTTATTACCCTATAAGATTATTGACGACATGAGACGTGAAACAATCTTTGAGTATGATTTTGAAACGCTTCTGCTCAAGTCGATTACAGATTTTGCGGGGCGAATCTGGAAATATAAATATGATGAAAATTATGACCTTATTTCCGTAACAACTCCGAAAACAGCAGGCTATCCGGAAGGTTTAACGACAAATTATCGATATGATCATAAGCATCGAATGACGGAAGTCTATGACCCGGCCAATGATCCTGAGGATAATGGGAAGTCGTATTTGAAAAACACTTATGAATATGGCAGGGTCAAAACACAGTATTACGGCAAATGGACAGATCCTGAAGCAACAGATGATCAGAAATTTATCTTTGACTATGATTCCGGTTTACAAAAAGTTGCGGTGACGGACCGGAACGGTAATGTAAAAACGACTTATTATAATGAATACGGAGAAACCAGGGCGGAAGTTGTTTACAGTGCCGGCAGATCAGAGTACGATGCAACGGAATATGAATATGATGAAAATCGACAGTTGATAAAAATGACGCTACCTCGCGGAAATGCCGTTGAATATCAATATGACATAAAGGGCAATGTTACAAAAGTGACACACATTCCCGTTCCCGGCAGTCAAGAGGATGCTTCCGGTCAGACCATCACAACTGAATATACGTATGATGAGTCAGAGTACAACTTTATCGACGTGGTAAAAGATACAAGAGGCAATGAAACCATCTATACGTATGATTATGAGTTGTCTGAAGATGATGGTCTGTATGTTGCTCCTGAGGATCAAAAGGGGAATTTGGTAAAAATCACCTATCCGCCTGTAGACGTTGTCGAAGAGGATGGTCAGGTGTCGGAAGACAGGCAACCCCAGATCACATTTGAATATAATGAATACGGCCAGATCAAAAAGATGACATCGCCGGATTATATTGAAGTTGCTTTTGATTATTATGGCCAGAATGATTTCGATAGCAGTTTTGCCGGTTTGGTTGGCTTCTGGCAGATGGATGACAATGAATCGGACTCAACGGTTCATGATGTCAGCGGCCTTGGAAATCACGGGACACTTCAATCGAAAGAGGAAGCCATATGGGGCGATAAATTTACCGAAAGCCGAACGATTTCAGGAAAATCAGCAAGAAGTCTGGAACTGAACGGAAATGATCGGATTTTTGTTGAGCATAACGACGACTTAGACATCACGGGGGCAGTGACGATCTCCTGTTGGGTATATTTGGATGATATTACAAAAACACAGTACCTTGTGAGCAAGCGAACTGCAAACGACAATTCTTATTCACTGTTCATGTACTATAATACCAATTCAGAAACATTATATCCAGTATTGAGTCGAGGTGATGGACAGAATGAAGATGCTTTGACAGAAAGCACAATTGACTATATCACAGCAGGTCGGTGGTATCATATTGCCGGGACAATTGATGGTAATAAATGTGCCAAACTTTATCTTGATGGCGATTTGATTAAAGAAGGGCAGTTTACTCTTACGGCAGGCGGCACAGTAAGCGATCTGTTGATTGGTACGCAACCCAGTCATGACCATCCTATGCATGGGCGAATTGATAATGTTATGATCTTTGACCGATCCCTTTCCCAGGAAGAACTTCTTCTGTTAAAAGGGTACCAGACAGATCGTTTGGCACGGGTGACAGTAGATCCTGTAACCACAACTAATATCGACGGGCTGGATATTATGGTAGATTTTGGTTATGATCACTTTGGTAATATTACGGTGTCTCTGGACTCCGAGGGGCGTTTATCTCAGATGTATTACAATGACTTGGAGCAGTTGGTCAGAACGATTTCCGCGATGAATACGGAAACGGAATACCACTATAACGCTAATAAGAAAGTGGATTGGATAAGGTCTCAATTAGGGGCAAGCTATGATCCGGATGATCCAATAACTTACCAGGAAGTTAACTATACCTACAATATTCTTGATAAGCTCAAATCCGTTACCGACCCAATGGGCTATACGACGGAATTGGACTATGATAAAAATGACAATGTTAACAAGGCAACCGACCCAGAAGGTGCAGTTGCTGGCACACCCTATTTCACGACTACGCTCTATGATGAGCGAAATCTTCCATCTGTAAGCACGGATGCTGAAGGCAACATGACTTCATACACCTATGATGCAAATGGTAATGTACTGACAGTGGCGGATGCGGAACAAAATGTGACCACTTATGAGTATGATGGCTTTGACAGGCTGGTTAAGACAAAGTATGCTGATACCTCCACAGAAGAATTTGCTTATAATTCCGCCGGCAATATGACTTGGCGCAAGAGTCGAGTGGGGGATGAATTCACCTATCGCTATGACTCTCTTGGTCGTATGATCGAGAAAATCAGTACAGTTTCACCTGAAACAATTATCATAGATAATGATGACTCTGGCACATCGGAAACAGGAACTTGGGATTTAGATTCTTCTACTTATAGCTATAAATTTTATGGTGACAGTGCGAGGAGAAGAAGGTATGGCTCTTCATATTACACCTATATGTATGAAGCTTCTGAAATTTATGGGACTGCTGTTAATGGCCGCTATGTGATTAGTTTTTGGGCAGGCGGATATTCCGGCTATGACAGTCTGAAGGTCGAAGTCTTTGGCGGAGCAACAGGTAATGAGTTACTGCATACTTCTACTCTGGATCAAAGTGTTGCTGTTTCACAATGGCAGGATTTAGACAGTTTTGTCTTTGAGGGCAAGGCTAAGGTAAAACTTACGATAACTGGATCGTCGCCCAAATATGCTGTTGCTGATGCAGTTCGGTTTGCTCCCATTGAGCTTTATTCTTATGATATCTCAGGCAGACTCCGAGTTGTAGATAGCGGACAGACTGCTGAGATGGAATATGACCGCATTGGCCGTCTCGATACAGTTACGGATGAAAATGGCAAGGAGGTTGGCTATACTTATAACAATGATGGTTCAGTTGCGAGTGTGACATACCCGGATTCTGGCGGAACGGTCTATTATGCCTATGACGCACTTGGCCGCTTGGAATATGTCCACATGGCCGCATGGGACAGGGGAAATCAGCAGGCTCAGAATCCGAAAATTTTGGCTCACTACGCTTATGACACACTGTCTCGCCGGGTAACTGTTGAGTATAACTACGACTATGAAACCGATGATGGCTATGATCCGGAAGGCGTTCCTGAAGAGCCTGACTACGATGGCAAGATGACCTATACTTACACGGACAGTGAACGCGTTACGAGCACGGATCAAATCGGTCACTGGCTCAAACGTATTGACAATGATATCGATGTTGTCAATAGTGATGGCTCTGAATATTACTATCAATACGACTACGATAAGGCCGGCAACCGTATTTCTTTAACTGACCACACGGACAGTTACAGCTATACCTATGATAAGGCATATCAGATTAAAACCGCTGACAATCCTTCTGGTTTTGCTGATATTACTACTGGTACCAGTGATGGTATTACATATGATTCTGTCTATAACCGCGTGTCGGTTCCGACTTCATCCGGCACAATAACATATACCGTCAATAATAATGTCAACCAGTATGATCTGGTAAATACTGTTGCACATGAGTATGATGCCAACGCAAATCTAAAAAATGATGGTGTTTACAAATACACTTACGATGCAGAAAGTCGTCTGGTTAAGATCAAAACGATTGCTGATGCAGATTTGGCGTCCTATACCTACGATAACTTTGGACGACGAAACTCCAAAACTGTCGGTGCTACGACAACCACCTATGTCTATGACGGTAGCCAGGTGATTGCCGAATATGACAATGACACTCTTGCTCGAATTTTCATCTATGGGCCCGGCATCGATGAACCGATCGCAATGAAAGTCTTGACAGGTGATAACCAGGGCTTATACTTTTACTATTATGACGGCCTTGGAAGTGTTTGTGCTCTTTCAAATACGAGTGGAAGCATCGCCGAGCAGTACCGCTATGATGTGTTTGGCGATACGAAGATACTGGACAGTTTGGGAGCGGAGAAAACCTCCGGATTCCTCGGTAATCCGTACATGTTTACCGGCCGGCGGCTGGATACCGAAACCCGTGCCTCCGATGGCTCGCGAAACGGCCTGTACTACTATCGTGCCCGAATGTACTATCCCGAACTCGGCCGATTCATGCAGACCGACCCCATCGGCTACTACGACAGCATGAACCTTTACCAGTATGCTTTCAACAGCCCCACAAACTACATTGACCCGTGGGGATTAAAGCAAACAGAAAAGCATATGCGTTGGCGTGACAAAGCAGTGCGAGCGGTTGCCAGTGGATTTTATTATGTTATGCCTTCGGAAAAATATGTTCCAGGCTTACAAAGGATTTTCAGCGGAGTAGCTGGGATAAGTGGTGGTACTGCGATACTTCTTGCTACCGGAGAGCCTACTACATTTATAACGGGTTGCCAAGTGCTAGTAGGAGTAGGTACGGTTACTGGTGGCACTGGGAATCTTGTAGTGGGAGGTGCTCATGTGATAGGCACAGCAGCAGGTGAAGACACCCAAGGAATGGAGAATGTTCCTACAACTTTTGGAGGGGGCTATGGACGGTCCATAGGCGAACTAGCAGGAAATGGCGAGAAAGGACAGGCAGT
>JANQGW010000216.1 GCA_028282905.1 Sedimentisphaerales bacterium
GAATTTTTCGTATTCTTCCTTGTTGTAAGCGACGTTGCCGCCCATACCGCCGAGTGTATAGGACGGTCGGATAATCGCCGGAAAGCCGACGTGTTCGAGAATGTCCTGGGCCTCTTTCCAGTTGTGGGCGTAACCGCTGCGAGGCACTTCCAACCCGATGTCCTGGATGATCTTCTTGAAGCGGTCACGTTCTTCGGCGCGTTTAATCGAACGCAGGTTCGCTCCCAGCAGGCGGACTTTGTATTTCTTCAGAACGCCGCTTTCGGCCAGTGCTACCGCGGTATTGAGGCCGGTCTGACCTCCAAGTGTCGGCAGCAGGCTGTCGGGCTTTTCTTTTTTGATAATCTTTTCAACCGCTTCCGGCGTAATCGGCTCGATATACGTCCGGTCGGCCATCTCGGGGTCGGTCATGATCGTCGCGGGGTTGCTGTTGACCAGAATGACCTTGTAGCCCTCCTGACGCAGTGCCTTACAGGCCTGTGCTCCGGAATAGTCAAATTCGCATGCCTGACCGATGACAATCGGCCCGGACCCGATGATGAGAATCTTCTTGATATCCTTGCGTTTCGGCATTCAAAATCCCTGATTTATGGTTGTTAATCAATCCGTTTATTCGTTCTGCCCAAAATTTGCGTGATTATACACACCTGCAGGCAATCATTCAACCTTTTTCGCAAAAACACACTGAAAAAGCCGTTTTTCAGGCTAAATCGCAGTTATGGCGACAGTTCCACAGTGACAGTACCCTGTTGGTTAATCGTTACCACGGCATCGACGGGCCGGGTACGGTCGAGGTCTTCGGGAATATGCGCATAAAGAGGCGGTGTTTCGTATTGCCGGCCGTTCTGCTGCCACGCGGTAATGACATAATTGCCCTGATAGGTTCGTAACGGAAATTCCGTCGAAAATTCGCCACCGGCGGGGATAAAGGTGCAAGTTACCGTCGAACGCGTTCGCTCCACATATAACCTGATATTGCGTATATCCCGATTAGAATCATTGCGTATCGTTAGCCCGCGAACGGAAATAGATTGCTGTGACTGGAATACCGCACAGCCCGGCAGTAATAATATGCCCCACACAATAAAAAACAGCCAGCTTTTCATAACTCGCATAACACCTCCTGAATCCATTTTGTTTCTAAAATAAAAACTGGAATGAAAATGTCAAGAAAAACCGCTTATTACGCTGAAATAACGAGAAATTTTGAAGATAAACCGACTTATCTTTAAACTGCATTGACCATTTCCACCATTTTTTTGTAATTCTCCAGTGCCAGCGGCGGCAGTTTGCGGCCGTAAGGACAGGCTGAGGGCATTAGGACAAAGCCGCGTCCGCTACCTGCGGTTCCCTGCTTAATGGCCGTTTTGATTTTTCGTTCGAATTGGTCAGTGGGCAGGTTCTCAATGTCCGTTGCCTCAAGATTTCCGAATAACACAAGCTGTTTACCGTATTCCTGACGGATATCAATCAATTCTACATCGCCCTGATTCGGGGGTTCGATCGGGTCGAGGCCGTCAACGCCCATTGATACGATGTCGTCGATAATGTCTTTCAAATTACCGTGCGAGTGAATTCTCGCAAATCCGCCATGGGCCTGTATCGCAGCAACCATGGGCTGGTCGTACTGAACGACATAGTCCCTGAAGGCGGCCGGGCTTTGATACGGCGGAGACGCGTATTCCGGGCCGTAAATCCGCCAGAGCCTGCCGGGCAAGGCCCTGGAGATTGCTCGGGTATTAGGATGCAGGATGGCTGCGAATCGCGTGAGTAATTCATGAAACAATTCCGGCTCAAGTGTAGCCACGATGGTGTATGTCGCCATATCAAATAATGCCGCGGCCAGGCACAACGGATCCGGTGTGTCGATCATGACGATGCCGGACTCGCCAATGGTCTCTTCGGCCTCGATTACGACAGAAATATCAGGCTCGCCGGACGAGACGGGAAAATCCAGTTCGAGCAACGCCTTTAAATCATCGGCATCTTTTAAAAGATGTTCAAGAGTCCATACCGTATTGACATCTCTGTCCTGTCGGGTTTGAGAAGTCAGTGTGCGTTTGCCTGCTTTTATGGTGCGGGTGACTAATCTGCTGCCGTTACTATCGTAAGTAACTTCTTCCTGGGAAAGACTTCGTAATGGATCAGACGGTACACCAACCATCTGTGTTTCATTTCTGTCTGATGGCTCACCGGTTAAAAAAGGAACTTTCCGCATGACGATACGATCTGTCTGGTCTCTTGTCAGGTCAATCAGCTCCCGCCATGAGGGATCAGTATAAATGTTAAACGGGTCGGGATTGTTATAATCCTCATCCAAGCCGTTAAGCTCATAAAACGACACCGCCGGACGATCTACCGGCCCACCCCGCATCGTTGATATCAATCTTTCACGTCTATTCATTTTTTTCTTCTCAATCCTTTGGGGTAATCGCCAGTTCCAGCAGTTCAACGCTGAACGGAGCCAGTTTTATTTTCAGGGCTTCCTTATCCGCCTTTGCCGGGGCAAGACCATACACTCTGCGACTGATTTGCCAGCTTTCGATGCTTTGAGGCTCCCATTCGGTCACATCTGCTAACTTCAACTCGTAATCCACTGTATTTGCTGAGGGATTTCGTAAAGAGACAATCGCCTTGTAAGACTGGTCTTTCTGCAGGCCGCGGTAATCAAAAGACGCGTGTCCGTACACTTGGTACTGATAGGGATTGCCGCCAATCCAGTGCGTATCACGCAACGTCTCAGCATTGGCGTGCGCCCATTTGACCGCATCAGCCAGGATTTCCCACTTGGGTTTAGTCATCACCTTCTGGCTCATGTACAATTCCTGCAGTTGCGTGCCGGAAGCAAAGAAGGAATAGGCCTGGTCGGCAAAACTCTTATCCGTTTTATCGACGCTGGTTCGGCCGAGGCCATACTGCGAATAGACCATACCGCAGAGCATCAGCGAGTTAATCGGAAACAGCGGGCTTTGGGTGATAATATTATTATAGGTTTCGCCGTCGCGGTAGTTCATCCAACGATGGGTGGTCGGGCCTTTGTCGCCCCAGACATGAGCGTCACCGCCGCCTCGCCAGATGGAGTCTCCGTGCAGCAGGAAAAACGGCGACCCCCAGGTTCCGGTGGTCAGATTGATATACAGATCAGGTTTAATCTCCCGCAGTTCGGCCATCAGCCGGCAGGCTGCTTCCATATCCGCACTGGGGCCGCCGCCAACGCCGTCATATTTAAAGCTGTTGACATTATATTTTCGAATCATTTCTGCGCTCTTATCATAGAAGAGCTTATAGTATTTTGGGCCGGCCAGCGAGAGGCCGCTGCTGTTTATTTCGTAGCCATCCCGTTTGGCCGATTTTAACCGAGCTGCCTTGGTTTGTCCGTAACCGCCAAACGGCGAAAACCATGTACCGATCCCGGTGTCCATTTTTCGGGCCAGTTTCGCCTGTGGCGTAAAGCCATCCGGAAAACGCTCGGGATGAAAGGACCACAAGTTATCATAATCATCCCAGCCGTCATCGAACACAAAGCAATCCAACTTGATACCATACGGCTTGATAAAATCCCGCTGCCATGCCTTCATGACATCCAGACATTGGTCCGAATCCATCACAAAAAGTCCGTCACTGCCCTGCTCGCAGATATCATACCAGCTATTATAATGCAGAAACGGTTTATATTTTCGTGCCCGGGACGCTTCGATGTATTCCAGTACACCGCGACGCAGACTGCCTGAGACTGCATGGCCGATGACCGAAGAATATTTGATGGTATCACCGGGCTTTAGCTGCCTGTTGCAGTCAGTAAATTGTGTGATTGTATCAAATTTGCCGCCCTTGACATGGATAACTCCATTACTTTCACCCTGGACCATCACATCGGCGACAATGTGCAAGCCGGTTCTTTGTTTGTTGTCCAGTACACTTAAATTAAACTTGTATATATTGCTGCTGTTGGGAATACCCGCAAAACCATTGTGAACATCTTCGGCAATCAGTTTGGCGCCTTTCATCAAGGCTACCCGGCGGATATCCAGCCGGGACCATCCGCTTTGGTACGTAAACTGGATATCCAGAGACTTGCCTTGTTTCACTAATTCGTCCGGCACCGGATACGAAAGCTTTTTAAATTCTTTCGGCTTGAGCATAGATAAATTCCAGACGCCAATCTCTTTCTCTATTCTTGCTGCGGTACGGGCGGTTGGATACTCCATCCCCGCAAACCAATTGCCATAAACCAAGGGCGAACCGGGAACGGTCCCGCTTTCTGAAAATACCGGGGGAAGAACCAGACCGACGAAGCGTTTGATAACTACAGATTTCGTTGCCTCCATTGTGTAGAAATGGCGAACAAAATTACTATCAGCCTTACGTGTGACAGTACAAACCAAGCCGCTGTCGGGATGTTCGAAAATAGTCGAATTTTCTTTGCCTTTTACGGAAATAAAATCTACAGAACTGATCGGTCCCTGGTCATCAACCACCACTTGCCACATGGGACTGTCAATTCTCACCTTCTGGTCTGTGCCCTGTTTTTGAATGTAAGCCAGTTTTTGGCCGGAATCGCTATAGACGGCCTTCAACTGCTCCTGCCCGGCTGATAAATGAGCCGCAATAGCCACTAACATCATAACAAATACGCTGATTTCCCTTTTCACAAACATATGCTCTCCTTTTCATATTTACTGTACGGCCCTGACACTTGAAGTCTGAAAATGAATTTTATCGCATATCGACAAACTTGTCTTTGCCAACCTGAATCAAATATTTCGCAATTAGAATCATATTTATTATAGAAATAATGACAATTATGCTATAATCACGTCCTATGAGAACATTGACAAACAAAATAGAATCATTTGGAAAAGTGGCAAATTATGCTTTAATTTCAACACCAGCGCCTGTTGAGGTTATTTCCGGCGTTTGGAAGTTTACAAAAGAGCCGGGGCATCACACACGAACCGCATCGCTTCCGGGCCATTTGCTGCAACTGGTATTAGCAGGTTCTTACGCAATTAGAACCAACAATAGAGAATATACGGTCAAACAGGGCGATTTGATCTACTTTTATGCCTCGGAAGATGTCGAATGGCTTGAAAACACCGAAACAGTAGTTTTCTATTCTGTTGGTTTTCGTTCGGCTTTCTTTACCCCGCTGCCGCTTGAGCACCGGGTTTTTCCATCCAATCAAAATATCCGGCAATCATTTGAAAGGCTGTACGATAGTGCAACGCTTGGCCAAGAGAGTCGGCTCAGAGAGTTGAGAATGTTTGGGGCATTACATGATATTCTCAGCGAAATTGCCGGGATGAAGATTTTTGATAAATCGAAAACAGCGGATAACAACGCTTGGTGGGATGTCGAACGATTTATTCGAAAACGCCATCTGTTTCGACCCACACTGGATGAACTTGCCGAGTTGTGCCAATACAGCAGGGCCTCGACTGTGCGGCTTTGCAGAAAAGCCACCGGACAGAGCCCTGTCAAGCGTATCCGAACAATTCGTATGGAGGAAGCAAAGGCCCTGCTAGCCTTCTCGTCTCTGAATATCACTGAGATATCGAAATATCTCTGCTACGATCGGGTGCATGAGTTCTCACGTGAGTTCTCAGCCTGTTTCGGCATGTCACCGCGAGAATTTCGTGGAATGAAGCCTATTGGGTGACTCAAAACAATGCTCCTGACTTGATAGCTATACCCACCAAAAAGCCAGAACCATTTTTGGATTTCACAACTCCGATTTCAGTAAAAAAACTGATTTTTCCTTAAATTTTCTTCAATGGCATACAAATTGGTATATAATGATAATGGTTGATGGATAAACCTTGTTTTTTACCGTTTAGCGATATAATTCCCACTCTGTATGGGAAAGGAGATGTGCTATGGTGCCGGCCCCAAAAAACAGGAATCATAAGGCTTTTACCCTAATTGAGCTGCTTGTGGTCATCGCTATCATCTCCCTGCTTTTATCGATTGTTTTGCCAACCTTAAAAAGAGTCAAAGGCCAGGCCAAAGCCGTCATCTGCAATTCCAATCTCAAACAATGGGGCGTATTGTTTCATCTTTATACGAATGACAACAACAGCCGGTTTATGGTCTGGAAAGCCTCCAGTGAGCCGGGCGGAGGAACCTGGATACTGCCAATCTTAGAGTACGCGCAGGGCAGCGATGAAATGCGGTTGTGTCCGGAAGCCACAGTAACACCGGAAGAAGGCGAGGCAATTCCCGCACGTATGGCGTGGAGTACCACCATTGACGGACAATACCATAAAAACAGCTATGCGATTAATAACTGGATTTATGATCTCCGGCCGGGCGTTACGACGGTCTGGGGACTGCCCAACGCTGACAAACGAAGCTGGCGACACATTCGACACAAGCAGCCCTATGCGATCCCAATGTTTTTAGAAGGCTGGCGATGGGGAGGCGGACCGAGCAACCGCAGCGATCCTGCCCCGCCCAATGAAGAGGTCCGGCATAATACCGGATTTGGGCGGTACTGCCTGAACCGTCATTCCGGCACGATTAACGTCTGCTTCATGGACGGTACATCCCGAAAAGTAGGCCTGAAGGAGCTGTGGGACTTGAAGTGGCACAAGGAATATGATTTTGGAGACCCGCTGCCGACCTGGCCCGAATGGATGCGGCCATTCAAAGATTAGAGCCGGCGGCCCTTTCAAACAGAACCATTGACATCATGGTTAGAATGGCTATGATAAAGACGGTTTATTGTCCAATTAGGTTGAAATGGTATTCTGGAAGGATTTGCCGGTGAAAAACGGAATTTTATGCATTGGAATTTGTGTTGCCGCCATCATACTTGGAGGCTGTGAAGCAATATCAACCGAAGATTCAGAGCCGCTTCACTATGAACCGATTGTCGTTCACCCTAGTAAGACGCTAACCTTACCGGTTGACCAACTGCTTTCATTAGACTGGCACAGCCCGCATCGTCGAGGTGGACGGGTCGAAGCAGTCCGGCCAATCGCAGAGGGCGGGGTCGAATTCGATATCTATTTCCCGAGCAATAATCCCGGTGACAATGAAGTGACATTTGTTTCCAGCGGTGAAGGCGGGCTGGGGGCGCTTGCCGGAAACAACATCGAAGGCTATGAGCGATTTGTCCTGAAATACACGCTTATTTCGATCAACGGCAAAGCGAGCATCCCGGATATGTCGAGAAAGCTAACTGTCGGCTCACTGATCGGGCCGTCGGCAGGCAAACTCAAAGTCTGGCAGCCGCTGACGCTGAGCCTGAGCGGTTCGGGTATTTCCAGCACATCGATGCGAACGAAAAAAATCTATCAAATCGGTTTTCATGCACGCATGACGAACCCGCTCGAATGGGACGCAACCGGAGCGAAGGTGACACTACGGATTGAGCCGGCAGAAAATGCCGGACCGGTACCGGCTCGTGTGCTGGTTGAAAAACGGTAATATTTGCTTCCACCGCAAACGCTACTCACTCAAATGACATTATCACGTCAAAGGCGGAATCAAGTCTTAATAATCTGGGTGCCGGGGCAAGCCCGACATGACATAATGCGCAAGTACTAATCGCAATCTGTTATACGCCGGATTCAGTGGAGGCGGTATTGCCGGTACCGCTGACGTTGGCAGCTCCAAGCCTGCGGGAACGTCCCATGAGAATTTTCGCAACTACCGGGAAGTGATCGGACGGATAGCGGCCGTCATAGGAACGCCGGTCGATCTGGACATCCAGCGGAATCAGGGTTTCGCACAGTGACAGGTGGTCGATCTTCGGGCCGGAGATGCGGCCTTTAAAACCGTGACGGGTACCAATGTCCGGCTCGCGAAAATGCACCGACGCCCAGGCGTCCCGCATCCGCGGATACGGCGTCCGATTGGTCACGTTCCGCAGATAGACCATCGCGGGATTATTGACTTCCATATTGAAATCGCCCATCACAATGAATGGATCTTTCTTTTTGCGTTGGGCAATATGCACCGCCAGCAAACGAACGCTATTATCACGCGAACGCTGGGACAGGTTGTCCATATGCACATTATAGACATACAGGCCGGTTTGCGTGCTCTTGTCGATCAGGTGAACCCAACTGCAAATACGGGGAAACAACGCCCCCCAGCTCTTAGAACCAGGGTCATTTGGAGTCGTCGAAAACCAAAAAGTGCCGGAATCGGTCATGACGTACCGATCCTTGCGGAAAAAGATCGGGCAGCTTTCACCCCGCTGACGACCGTTACTTCGTCCGACACCGTAGCGGTTGTACTGCGGCAGTGCCTGCTGGATCAGCCCCAATTGGGAGAACTTGGCCTCCTGCAGACCGATAACATCGGCGGCATGATGCTTGATCGTGTCGATAACCATATTTTTCCGTGACGACCAGCGGTTTCTCCCGTCAATAAACGTCTTCGTGCGGATGTTAAAGGTCATCGCTTTGAGGACACTCGGCTGCGTCGTTGAAAACTGAACGGGACGGTACACCGCCGGCTGATATGATGAGCAACCGGACAATATTACTGCCACTATTACACAGGCGAGGATACAACTTTTTCTTACTGTCAATCGAAACATAGACTTCCCACACAATATAATTACGAATGATACAAGTGAATCATCAAACAGATAGCTCGTCAATGTTTGGTAAACTCTCCCCATGTAAGAACGGTAAATGGTAGGGAAATACTTTAGAAAATCAATGAAAAAAATATAATCCTAACAGATGTAGTCTGTGGGTTTGACGCAACAAATTGCATTGTCGATATACCCCCAAAATAAACGTAATTTCGATGGTATGGCGTTTATCCGAAAAACTATCTAAAACTTCACTTGAAAACTCTTTCATAAATAAGGTTTTTTAGGTTAATATGCCGGTTCTGCGATTAATGAATCTTGTTTAGAATATTCGGAGATACCAGAGCCATTCTATTAAAAACGTGTTTGGAAGCAAAAATGACAGATTTGCAAAAAAAACTATACCAAGTTAAAAAAATATCTCTCAGCTTTGTCCTGTTCTCGACTTTTCTTGTCATTTTGAGCGGATGTCAATCTCCTAAAAAACCCCGGCTTCGGGTGGGGGCTTATTTCGGGGCGCCAACGGGAATGCCGTTTCCTGAGCCGGACAAGATCGGCAGCCATCGCTTTGTGAAAAGCTCGCGTGAGAAAAACGGCATGGTTTACACCTGCAGAGCCGGCTTTATTGATATCGGACATGTACGAGAAGCCGCCGATCGCGCCGCCTACGTCCAATCGGAATGCTATCGTAACATTATGGAGAACCAAAAGCATTTTTCCTACCAAGTCATTGAACCGTCCCACTATCATGTCACGCTGACATATCCGGATGACTGGTCGATGTGGGACAACGACGACCAAAAGGAGATTGCCCGCGAGGTTTCAATTCAGATGGGGCAGTCTTTTGCGCATACCAGCTTAATCTGGCATGAAATGCTGACATGGTTCGGCTTTTCGTCGATGGGAATTTTCCCAGAAAATATCTCCTCTTTTTCATGGGAAGACCCGTATTCGGATTTGCTGGGGACGCAATTAGCGGCACAGGCGATGCGGGACAATCAGAAGCGGTTTGACGACGCGATGACAGAACTGATTGGGCAAACGCTCGAAACACTGGAGGTTCAACCGGCCGCGGTAGCCCGGCGAGCCGCTAAGCGAGTCGGAGGTGAGTGGTTTACCGGTGGTTTTTACTTTTTTGTGGATATGAAGAAACGCAACTTTGATGTGGGCCTGGATGACGGGCAGGTGACGCCGTGGCTGGTGCCGGGGATTTGTCCGGACGCTGAGCCGCTGCCGTGTCTGAAGCCAAACCTGGAAATTCTGACCGAACATGGATTTGAGGTCACACTTGAAATTCGACCGATTGAAACGGAAAAGGCAAAAATATACCGCATTCTTAAACTGGACGGAAATCAAACCATCCAGCCGGCGGTTCACTTTCCTGTTCTGCTGGAGGCTATTATAAAACAAGCCGTTGAAACTTACGGCCCTGATGTTCAAAAACCAACCTTGAAAGAATTTCCCCTCTAATCACCATTTCGGAGTTACACCACTTCAAATTGTCAGTTTGGGAAAAATACTGAACCCCAAAAGCCCTTTTTACGTAGAATACGGGTTAATCGGGTTTTATTTCAAGGAAAGGTTTTCCCGAGATGAAAAGAAAATTCCCCAGAAGGCTCCACCGAGGCTTCACTCTCATCGAGCTGCTCGTGGTTGTGGCTATTATCGCCCTGCTGCTGGCTGTTGTTCTTCCCTCCCTTAAAAAGGCCAAGCAAGCGGCCAAAAGTGTGGTCTGCAAGAGCAACTTGAGGCAATGGAGTATCATCTTTAACATGTATACTCAGGATTATGACCAGAAATTTCAAGCGGGCTGGGGACTAAGCAGCCCTAACAGCAACTGGTGGATGGATGCGGCCGTTGTTTATTACGACAATATCGATGAAATCCGCTTTTGCCCAACAGCCACTAAAACCCGACTTATGCCGGACGGCGTGACGCCGGGGCCAGGTAACGGGAAGCGGCCATTTATGGCGTGGGGGCATCTTCCGAATTTTTTCAACCCGGAGACTGACAGTGGCAGCTATGGAATTAATGGCTGGCTTGAAGACAGTAAAATTGCAACCGGTGAACGCGCCGAATATTTCTGGCGGAAAATGACCAATGTTATTAATGCCGGTAACGTGCCGATCTTGACGGACGCTCAGTGGATCGACGCCTGGCCGAATTCGAATGACGGCCCGCCGCGAACCGAAAATGAGAGCTGGCAGAACACTCAAAATAATGTGGGCGGCAGCCATATGGGACGCATCTTACAAAACCGCCACGACAAACGGCAGAACGTGGTCTTTGTCGATGGGGCCGCCGATACAGTCGGTTTAAAACAGATGTGGACGCTCAAGTGGCATCGGGAATACAACACCGGCAATCAATGGACACTGGCCGGAGGCGTGACAAAAAACGACTGGCCGGAGTGGATTGCGGGTTTTCAGGATTATTAAGCAAAGGTGATGTGATTTGAGCTAAGCCGACCCAAAGGATAGCATACCATTTTCACAACGAATACTTATGACATACTACAATCTCTCACTCTATTTATATTATTCTCGAGGTGTGACTTTGCAGGCATATCTCACCTCTCTCTCTTTCGAACAGGGAAAGAATCAAGTATTTTATCGACAAGTGTTTTAGGGAACGGTAAAATGGCAACTACAAATACGGATTATATGGAAGGTTAGCGATGGATATCAGTACAGGTGATTTTCTGTTTGCGTTTGGATTGACGCTGTTTGCGGGATTGAGTACCGGGATTGGCAGTGCGTTGGCATTTTTTGCCAAGCGGACAAATACGAAATTCCTGTCTTTGGCTTTGGGCTTCTCGGCGGGGGTGATGATCTATGTTTCCATGATCGAAATCTTCCAGAAAGCCAACACTGCCCTGTGCGAAGCCATGGGAGATCAAAAAGGCTACTATATCACCACCGCGGCCTTCTTCGGCGGCATCCTCTTTATCGCCCTGATCGATAAGCTGGTGCCCTCTTTTGAAAATCCGCATGAAATCCATAAAAGTGAAGAAATGCGTGACCCAAATCCGAAACAGCACATGCACAACCATAAACTGTACCGAATGGGCATCTTCTCGGCATTGGCCATCGCCATTCACAACTTCCCCGAAGGGCTGGCAACCTTTGCCAGTGCTCTGAAAGACCCGACACTGGGTATTGCCATCGCCGTGGCGATTGCTATTCATAATATTCCCGAAGGCATCGCGGTATCGGTGCCGATTTATTACGCTACCGGCAGCCGCAAGAAAGCCTTTTACTATTCGTTTCTGTCGGGTGTGTCCGAACCGGTCGGTGCATTGATCGGCGGCCTGCTGCTGATGAAATACTTCAATGATACGGTTTTCGGTATTTTGTTTGCCTCGGTCGCGGGGATTATGGTGTTTATCTCACTGGATGAGCTACTTCCGGCGGCGCGTGAATACGGTGAGCATCATTTGTCGATTTATGGCCTGCTGGCAGGTATGCTGGTGATGGCGCTGAGTTTGACGCTGTTTGTCTAATTCCCCTGCCTTGAGGCAGGTACTTTTACCATGAAGAGCATGAAGAAAAGATTTATTTTATACTTCATGGTCTTCATGTGCTTCATGGTTTAATCCTCCGTATTATACCTGGAAGAAATTTGGGTGGGCTGTTTTTCCCTGAATTTCAATGGTAGCGTAGCAGCCCTGTCTTAAGGGGCCGGGGTTGATGAGTGTGGTTGGGCCGATGGTATCGGTGCCGGGCAATTCATGGAGATGGCCTGAAACGGCCAGAATTGGCCCGTAGTCTTCGATAAACCGGCGAATGGCCCGGCTGCCTGCGTGACGGCCGGAAGCGACGTTGTCCAATCGCGTGCCATAAGCGGGCTGATGAGTCACCAGAACCAATCTGCTTGTATCGGTAAAGCCTGAAACCGCGTTTTCCAGCGTGTCCTGAAATGCTAATTCACCGGTTTCGTTGGGCGTAGCTCCGCCGCAGGGTAATGAACCGCCCACCCCGACAAATCGCAGGCCGTTTGACTCGATGCCGGTGCCGTGCAGGCTGCTGCCGCGGGCGACCAAGACCTCATTAACACCGGACGGATCACAGTTGCCGGGAACTGCTAAAATGGGCTTGCCAAAATGCTCAAAGGCCGAAAGAACCGTCTGGGCCTGAGTACGTCCGCCAAAATTGGTAATATCGCCGGCGATCACAACCGCGTCGCAGCTGGTGATCGCGTCGGCGATATTCGCAATATGGTCAACATACCCGTGAATGTCGGCTAATGCCAGTAACTTCATTGATGTGATGTCTTTCATATTCTCTCTTGACTATTCTTAGCTGCTAAACAACTTCGGAAAACTTTTCACCGGGCACATTGCAGATCGGGCATTTTTCCGGTGCCTGACCATAAACGGTATTCCCGCAGACCGGACACACATAAATCTTTTGAGCGGGCAAATCCGAACCGGCTTCAACAGCCTTGAGCGCTTCGGTGTAGAGATTATGGTGAATCTCTTCTACCGCCAGTGCATTTTTGAATGAAAAGATCGCCGGTTTCTGATCCTCTTTTTCAGCCTCAGCCAGAAACTCCGGATACATGGATTTGAACTCATGCGCTTCGCCGGCAACCGCTTCCTTGAGGTTGGACGCTGTATCGTTAATCCCTCCCATGACCCGCAGATGGGCGTGAGCATGAATGGTCTCAGCGTCTGCAGCGGCTCGGAACAACTTGGCGACCTGCGGGAAACCGTCTTCTTCCGCTTTTTTTGCAAAGGCCAGATATTTGCGATTTGCCTGGCTCTCACCGGCAAAAGCAGCTTGTAGATTTTCATTCGTTGACATCGTAATACATTCCTTTCTTAAACATGTTTAATTGATGTATGGTTTGAAATTTCTGAATTCGTCGTACATAAATCCTGAACCCCCAGATCGTGGAGATCCGCCTTTCCGGTCAGACGCGCGAAATCGGCCATTTCTCCGGTCGAAATACGCAGGAAGTTTTCCAGCCGCTGTGTGGACTTGTCCACATCCAAACGACTGCGTAAATCCGGATCCTGTGTGGTAATGCCCACCGGACAGTTGCCCGTATGACAAATCCGGTATTGCTGGCATCCGATCGCCATCAGCGCCGACGTTGCCAAGGCTACGACATCGGCCCCCAACGCTATCGCCTTAGCAAAATCGCTGCTAATCCGAAGCCCTCCAGTAATCACCAGCGTGACATCGGACGCACCAAATTTGTCCATTGCCTGCCGTGCCCGCCACAGGGCAAAGATTGTGGGCATTGAAGTCGCGGCCTTCACCACTTTCAGCGCTGCTCCGGTTGCACCGGCACGCCCGTCCACGGTGATAAAATCCGGCCCGGCTGAGAGAGCGACCTTGATGTCATCTTCAATGTGTCCGGCGGCGATTTTAATCCCAACCGGCTTGCCTTCGGTTTTATCCCGAAGTTGTTCAACCGTTTTTTTCAGGTCATCGGGGGTTTTGATATCGGGAAATCGAGCGGGACTGATGATATCCTTTCCTTCGGGCCTGTTACGTACCCGGGCAACATCCGGGGTTACTTTTTTCGCGGGCAAATGCCCTCCCATTCCCGGTTTGGCGGACTGGCCGATCTTGATTTCCACGGCATCGACTTGTTGCAGATATTCATCGGTCACGCTGTATTTATTCGGCACATATTCGAAGATATATTTATAGGCCGGGGACAACTCCTCCGGCAGTATCCCCCCTTCACCGGAACAGATCGCCGTTCGGGCAGCGGCACTGCCCTGCGCCAGAGCCATTTTCGCCTCTTTGGACAAGGCTCCGAATGACATGTGCGAAATCATTAACGGGGTTTCTATGACTAAGGGAGATTGGGCTTTCGGGCCAATGACCGTTTGGGTGTTGACCGGTTCATCTTCGTTCAGGGGCAGCCGGGCTAATTGGGCACCGGAAATCAACAGCTCCTCCCACGAGATGGTCGGCATTTGCGTTCGCATCGGCTCAATGAGCGACTGACCACTTTCGGCAACCTTGTGAATAAGACTCATGTGAGTCTCCAGGGCATCGGTCGGTCGATTCCAGCGCTTCAGATATGCCTCATCACCGATCCCCATCGACTCGGGCGTAGGAATCTCCTCGGCATCCGTTTGCTGGTGAACCATTACAAACGCATCCTTGGAAGAACCGCACACCGGACAGATCCAATCATCCGGCAGATCAGCCCATGCCACGGCCTCCTTGTCTTTATCATAAACATAAGCGCAAAGTCCACATTGATAGACAGCCATCATTCACCTCTCTTTGGTCTGCGACTGTTGACATCGTTTACACCGTCCCTCAATCGTAACACGTACACGGCAATCATCAAAATTACTTTGGATACTGCCGGGAATTTCCAACTGATCGTAATTCGGGGCATCAAAATCCAAAATTTTCTGACACTGGGTGCAGCGTGCGTGGTGGTGAGGCGTCTGGTTCGGGTCATATCGCCGGGATAATGAAAAACCCTCTACGATTCCTACCAGCCCTATCTCATGAAAAGTGGCCAGGGTTCGATACACGGTATCGAGTGAAATGTCGGGATATTTCGCTCGAACACGTGACAGCAGCATCTCCGGTGTCGGATGATCCGAAGCGGCCATAAGTTCTTCATAAATCAATACACGCTTTGGGGTCACCCGGAGTCCATGCTTTTGGCAGTGTTGGCGAAGGGAAAACAGAACTTTTTTTTCTTTTTCAGCTTTCATGACATGCTCACCGACCTCATTATTTGCGAATCATTCTTATTTGGCAAGTTTTAATTCCTGTTATATGTAAGAATTATAAAAAATGTCTAAAACATGGGAATTCGACCCAATAATAGCTGTTTTCGTGCTAAGCGACCGTCACTAAAGGACATACCACCAGATACCCACCGGTCGTTTCAATCAGAAAGCCGGTGGACATTACAGGATAAATCCGTTATACTTCCGGCAATAATCCAGTGAAGTTAACCGTTTATCAGTAAGGGAAGAGATAATGATTGTTGTAATGAAACCCGGCGCAACGAAAGAACAGGTTCAACATGTCATCGATCTGGTGCATGACTACGGCTTGAAGGACCACCCGATTTACGGGACGGACCGGACGGTTGTGGCCTGTATCGGGGACAAACGCTCCGTCGATAAAGGCGCCATCGAAAACGCTCCTATGGTGGAGAAAATCGTGCCTATTCTGGCCCCTTACAAAATGGCCTCACTGGAAGTGAAAAAAGAAGTAACGCAGATCGCGATTGGCCCCGGCCAGTTCAAAATCGGCGGCACAAAAGTCGGGATTATTGCCGGCCCGTGTGCGGTGGAAAGTGCTGAGCAGATTGCGACAGTCGCGGCATCGGTGAAAGAGGCCGGGTGTGTCGGTCTGCGCGGTGGAGCGTACAAACCACGCACCAGTCCATACAGTTTCCAGGGGATGGGATTGGATGGGCTGAAAATTCTCGCTCAGGCCCGGGAAGAAACCGGACTGGCGGTTGTGACCGAAGTGATCGGGCTGGAGCAGGTTGACGCGGTAGCCGAATACAGTGATGTTTTACAAATCGGCGCCCGAAACATGCAGCATTATCCGCTGCTGGAAGCGGTTGGCAAAACCAATAAGCCGGTGCTGCTGAAACGCGGGATGAGTGCGACACTGGATGAATTTCTGCTGGCAGCCGAATACATTATCAACGCCGGCAACCCCAATGTGATTTTATGCGAACGCGGCGTTCGGACGTACGAGAAATACGTGCGGAATACCCTGCCGCTGTCGGTCATTCCGGCTCTGCGAGATCGAACACATCTGCCGATTGTGATTGATCCGTCGCATGGCACCGGACATGCCTATATGGTGCCATCGATGTGCCTAGCGGCGGTAGCCGCGGGTGCGGACGGGTTGATTGTCGAATGTCACCCAGACCCGGAACATGCCGCATCGGACGGTGCACAGTCCATCACGCCACAAGTTTTGACGGAACTGATGGACAAACTTCGTCGCGTCGCCCAAGCGGTCGATCGGGATTTATAGTAATCTGGCATGATCGGTCACTTACGTTCCCGGCTCTGATTAGGCAGATACAATATAGGTTATCGATCCGTATTGCCAAAAAAATCCATTGCTATTTTCCTTTTTGGCCGGGCCAGAGTATTACTTGGAGGCGGGGTGTGAATGAGAAGCCTGTTTGCAGGCAGTAGTCGGCCAGCCACCGGGATTTTTCGATGTATTCTTGTTCGGTCACCGCCTGCGGCATGAGGAAAATTTTGTATGGATTGACATTGTCTATTTTGGCGAGGCATTCGGCGATTTCATTCAGATCGCCGGGAGTATCGACCACGAATTTCAATTGGTAATCATAGTCCTCTATAAGACTTTTCAATGCTGTTACTTGAAAGCGATGCTGATCATGAGCCGCCGCCAATTCCGCATTGTCCGGCGTGGAATTAGACAGTTTAGGACTGATACTCATCAAATCAACCGGCAGGTCGGCGATACATTCAATGCCCGCTGTTTCAATTGTGATATGGTAGCCGGCTTTGTGCAGGGGCTGCACTAAAGATTCCAACTCCGCATTGACCATCGGTTCGCCGCCGGTGACGACAACATACTGCGTTGGATAGCTGCTGATGCGCAGCAGTATCTGCTCGACAGACATTTCCGTTCCCTTAGCGGCGTCCCAGGCGTATTTTGTATCACACCACTTACACCGTAACGGACAGCCCGCCAGACGGATAAATACACTCGGCACTCCGGCCAGTTTGCCCTCACCCTGGAGCGAATAAAATATCTCATTGATAATCATTGTATGGTTATTATTCTATCTTTAAATTGTCTGCCGTAAAACCTGTCACTGAATCATTGCGGAGAGTGTCCTTGAAAAAACTTTTTAAATCAAGTTTATTCCAAAAATAACCATGCCGTTTTTGAATCTTAAACGCCTTTTGGCACAAGAAATAAATAAAATTTTCCGGGAGACAGCACACTTTAGGTATTTTTACGTATATAAAAATAGAGTTTTCTCCCCTCCGGAGAAGGGGCTCCGGCAAAGGCTTGGACGTCTTTTTTGGGGCCTCTTCTCTTTCTACAGTGCTCAATTCAATTTAAATTGCGAAAAAACACATCTTTTTTACTAAAAAAACGACATTTAAATGATATTTATGAATAATTTTATTTTTTCATGAGATTTTTTCACATCCAGTCGATATAATGCGTTGTGTCGGGAACCTTTTTTTCGTCTCTCAGGAATGTGTCCCCAATCAATTAAAATCGAGAGATATGGTTAAACGGCTCTAATCAGGGCCAAGGAGTAGTAGCAGTGAGTACAGGTACAGTAAAATGGTTCAATGCAAGCAAGGGTTTTGGTTTCATCACTCCGGACGACGGCGGCAACGATCTGTTCGTTCATTATTCTGAAATCAAGACTGATGGGTATGCGACTCTGGAAGAAAATCAGAAAGTCACATACGAAGTCGGCGAAGGCCGCAAAGGCCCTTGTGCCAACAATGTGGTTCCCGCCTAAGACTTTAGTCTGCTTGAGAATCCAAAGGCTCCGTTCAATAACGGGGCCTTTTTTGTGCGCCGAGAATGTGTTGACAGATGTCTATTCAGACAGCTATTTTTTGAGATCAGACGAACAGGCCTCGGCCTGCTGATGGGCTTCGGCCATCTCTTCTTCGGTCATTTCCGCCCACAGCGCCTCTTTGAATTCTTTTACATCTTCGCCAGCGGCCTCGGCCAGAAGCAACCATTTACCGGCTAAGGCGAAATCCTGCCGAATGTCGTGACCGACGGCATATTTTTCTGCCAGTGCCACCTGTGCACCGGCGATGCCCTGTTCAGCGGCGCGGGCATACAGACGAACGGCTTCCGCGGCGTTATGCGGGACGCCCCGGCCGGCATCGTACATAGCCGCCAGATAATACTGAGCATCCGGATGATTCTTTCGAGCGGCCTTGGTAAACCAACCGGCCGCGACCGTATCATTTTGTTCAATTCCCCGGCCCAGAACCGACTGGGCACCGAGACCAAACATCGCATCGATATGGCCCTTTTCGGCGGCTTTCTCGTACCAGTGGTGTGCCTTGGCATAGTCCTGTTCAACACCCCTGCCGTAATTATAAAGCGCTCCCAGATTGCATTGTGCCGCGGGGTGGCCCTGTTCGGCGGCGCGGGCAAACCATTCGGCCGCTTTCTTGTAATCCTTGACGACACCTTCACCTTTAAGGTACATCATCCCAAGATTAAACCGGGCCTTGGCATCGCCCTGTTCAGCCGCTTTGAGAAACCACTCGCGGGCAAGGCGGTGATCCTGTTCCACGCCGTCACCGGTCGCGTATTTGGCCCCCAGGTTAAACTGTGCTCTTGCCAGGCCCTGTTCAGCCGCCCTGCGGTACCAGTCAATCGCCTTTTCAGAATTGTGTAAAACTCCCAGGCCGCCATCGTACATGACTCCAAGATTACATTGGGCACCGGCATGGCCTTTATCAGCCGCTAACGTGTAGAAATGGGCCGCTTTCATATGGTGCTGGAGCAGACCTTTGCCCTCGAAATACATCACCCCCAGAGCATACTGGGCGAGCGTATGGCCCTGATCCGCGGCTTTGGCAAACCACTGAGCGGCCTCAGTATAATTTTGCTCCATTCCCCGACCGGCGGCATAGCGAATAGCCAGATTGTACTGCGCCTGCGGGTCGTCAAGATTTTCCGACTCTGTGAGCGTTTCCGTTGTCATTTTCTACCCTCGTCATACGATATATATTATCGGTCTCTTTATTGTAGCGAAAATTAGCTGATTTCGCAAGAGGCTGTGATAAAACCACCAGCTTAATCTCCATGATTTTTATTCAAAACCCATCTAAATTTAAAAAATGTGGCATTTTGACAGAACCCCATCAGTACATTTACCGATATTATAAACAAATTGCCAAACACCCTCTCTTCGGGTGACGCAAACAACGATACTAAATAATCATAATATTTTGGTTGAACACCGGCTGAAAAACGGGATTTTGTTACTGAATTTCGTATAATCCTTTTGAAATTCAGAAATCAGTCGATATGATAAAACCTTGGTTCAAAAGGAATGAACAGGGTTTTTGCCAACTTAGTGAACGGATACACAGATAAGGAAGAAATACATGCGATCATCGCGTACCTCTAAAGTCCCTAAATCCAAAGATCTGTCGCCGATGGGGTGCATCCGCACCGGTTTTCGGAAAAGTGATCTTAAACAGTCGTTTGTTGACAGTCTTTTTTGTAATCTTGGCCGGGTGCCGATAGCGGCGACTGACCATGACCGTTATACCGCCCTTGCATTGGCGGTTCGTGACCGTGTGCTCAAGCAAGGCGTCCGGACGCTGGAAACTTTTTGCGAGCAGGATGCGCGGGTGGTAAGTTATCTTTCTGCGGAGTTCCTGCCGGGACCGCATCTGGCAAATAATTTGCTGAGCCTGGGGATTACCGAACAGACCCGTAATGCCGTGAGTGAATTGAACTGCGATTTTGAGGCGATGCTGGATCAGGAGGAAGAACCAGGCCTGGGCAATGGCGGATTAGGCCGGCTGGCGTCCTGCTTCATGGATTCGCTGGCGACGCTGGAGGTGCCGGCCATCGGTTACGGTATTCGTTATGAGTTTGGGATTTTCGATCAGGAAATCCGTGATGGACGCCAAGTGGAGATTACCGATAAATGGCTGCGATTCGGCAACCCGTGGGAAATCGCCCGCCCGGAACACACTTATGAAGTGAAGTTCGGCGGCACAACGGAAAACTACACCGATGAAAACGGCAACTACCGGGTTCAGTGGCATCCGAAGACCGTTGTGAAAGGTGTTGCCTATGACACGCCAATTTTGGGATACCGTGTCGGCACATGCAACCGCCTGCGGTTGTGGAAGGCCGAAGCAGTAGAATCGTTTGACTTTGCCGCGTTTAATCACGGTGATTACTACCGGGCGGTTGAAGACAAAGTGGTTTCTGAAAATATTACCAAGGTACTATACCCAAACGACGAGGTGGCACAGGGTAAAACACTGAGGCTTCAACAACAGTACTTTTTCGTGGCCTGTTCGCTGCAGGATATGATTCGTGTGCATCTGTTCTTGGGACGCCGGCTGGATCAGTTCCATGAGAAATGGGCCGTCCAGCTTAATGATACGCATCCGGCGATTGCGATTGCCGAGTTGATGCGGCTGCTGATCGATGAGCATAACATGGATTGGGAGACGGCCTGGCATGTCACGAAAAACACCTGTGCCTATACGAACCATACGCTATTGCCGGAAGCACTGGAAAAATGGCCGGTGGAACTGTTTCAACGTCTGCTGCCGCGGCATCTGGAAATCATCTATGAACTGAACCACCGTTTTCTTGCTGAGGTTCAGGAGGCGTTCGGCAATGATCCGGACCGACTGGGACGGATGTCGCTGATTGACGAAAGCGGTAAACGCTATGTCCGCATGGCTAATCTGGCAACGGTCGGCAGTCATAAGGTCAATGGCGTGGCCCGGCTGCACTCCGACCTGCTCAAGCAAACGGTTTTGCGCGATTTTGCGGAGATGTGGCCGGAAAAGTTCTGCAATGTCACCAATGGTGTGACACCGCGGCGGTTTATGGCATTGAGCAACCCACCACTGGCAAATTTGATTACGGACCATGCCGGCGACGGATGGCTGTATGATTTGACAAAACTGAAGGCCCTGGAACCGCTGGCTGATGATACGAAATTCCAAAAGCAATGGCTGAAGGTTAAGCTGACCGCTAAAAAGAAACTGGCCGGGCTGATTCAGCAACGGACCGGGCAGGTCGTCGATCCAAAATCAATGTTTGACATTCAGGTCAAACGGATCCATGAATACAAACGCCAGCACTTGAATGTGCTGCATATCATTGCTTTGTATAATCGTATCAAAAAAGATCCGACGGTCAGTATTGCCCCGCGAACCTTTATTTTCGGCGGCAAGGCGGCGCCGGGCTACTATATGGCCAAGCTGATGATTCGGCTGATTACCGGCGTGGCTGAGGTGGTTAATCACGACCCGGATGTCAACGGCCGGCTCAAGGTGGTCTTTTTCCCGGACTTCAATGTTAAGAATGCCGAGCCGATTTATCCGGCCGCTGACTTATCCGAACAGATTTCGCTGGCCGGCAAGGAAGCATCGGGCACCGGGAATATGAAATTTTCGATGAACGGCGCGTTGACCATCGGCACACTGGATGGTGCTAATGTAGAGATTCGCGAAGAAGTCGGCGCGGAAAACTTCTTCCTATTCGGCTTGACGGCCAAAGAAGTTTTTGAGATGAAAGCAAATGGTTACAATCCTCAGCCCTATTTACATGCGGATGGGGAATTGAGCGATGTATTGAACCTCATCAGCAATGGTGTCTTTTCACGCGGCGACCGGAGCCTGTTTCGCCCGCTGGTTGATTCACTTCGGTATGACGATCATTATCTGCTGGCGGCGGATTTCCGCTCGTATCTTGACGCACAGAGCAAAGTCAGTGCCGCCTACAGCAACCCGGAAGTCTGGACGCGAATGTCTATTCTCAACGTCGCCCGGATCGGGAAGTTCTCTTCGGACCGGTCAATCCAGGAATATTGCGATACCATCTGGAATGTTCAGCCGGTTATTGTGGATTAAAAAAAACGAGGCGTTCTTAAGTCAGAGCAATAATTGACTGGCTTAAGAACGCCTTCAATTTTGTCTTATTGAACAGCTTTGAGCATCACCACCCCATTTGAATCATTACCGGTATCGCCCATCACATTTGCCTGGATGGTATAGTTGGCCCCGGTTTCGTAATTGGTTATCTTCAAGGTATAGGTATTATCTTTGTTTTGGCCGCCTGTGGTGCCTTGGTGTACATCACGGGCGACAACCTTCCCGTTGACAATCACCTCGACCTTTTCGATATCCAGGCGCTGCTCGCCGCCGGTGTACAGGAAGGTCACTTCATACGTGCCGTTTTTGTTGATCTTTCCGGTGGCATCAAATTTCACAGGTTTATATGTTCCGGCTGAGACTTTGCCGGATTTCCACTCGCCGATCTTCACACCATATTTGGCAAATCGCTTGTTCTTATCTTCGGGAAACTTGAACGCCAGGCTTGCATGACGTTTATTAACGACGGTAATCGCACTGAAATCCTGTGGATTATCGACTGATATCGGCTGGGTGTAGAGTGCGGAACGCACTGTCGGGTAGGAACCGTCTGTCGTATATCGCAACTGCGCCCCGTTGACCGGCGAAGCCATTGATATCTTGTATCCATCCGTCATTTTAACGGGCTTCTGCACCACCGGCTGAGGAACTCTGAAATGATACTTCCCGGCCGTATAACGGTTGTATTGGATGGCTTGCCGGTTTGCGAAATCTTCCCAACTGCGCATCTTCTGCGGCGTCCAGGTGACTTCAGCCAGTGCCGACATTCTGGGCAGTGAGAGGTAGTCCACATACTGGAATGAACGGTTTTCATCCATTGTCGCCAAGTCCTGCAAAATCGGATTGTGCATGAATCGGTCGGTCCACAGACAGCCGTGTGCGCCAAGGATAAACTTTTTCTCATCGGCACTGAGAGAAGCGGGGACCGGTTCCCATTCATAGGCCTTTTGCAGCGAAATTGGCGGCAGCCACGTCGCCGCGGGCGGTTCGCCAGGGAGTTTGCTTTCCGGCGTATCAAAGTATGCGTGCCCTGTCAGGGCCATCACGACATTGTTGCCGCTTTTGGCCGCTTCTACCGCCGTTTTGGGCCGATGCCATGTCATAACCGTCGCATTCGGGGCAAGACCACCGTCGAGAATCTCGTCCCATCCGATTAATCGGCGATTTTTTGTCATGAGAAACTTTTCGATTCTGCGTGTCATATAGCCCTGCAGGTGCTTATACTCTTTCAGGTTTTCATCCTGCATCTTTTTCTTACAATCCGGACATTGCTTCCAGCGGTCATATTTGGCTTCGTCACCGCCGACATGAATAAATCTGCCGGGGAACATGTCAATGACTTCGGTCATTACCTCTTCAAGGAATTTGTACGTGCTTTCCCTGCCCGCACAAAGAATTTCGCGGGAGATGTAACAGGTCGTCGGCACCTCAAGCTGCTGCTGTGTGCATCCCAGCCAAGGATAAGCGGCCAGCGCTGACTGGCAATGTGCCGGCAGTTCGATTTCGGGGACAATTTCGATCTGCAGCCTGTTGGCGTGCTCGACGATTTCACGGATATCCTCTTTGGTGTAATATCCGCCGTATTTCTTGACGCCCTTGCCTCGAAATCCGCCAATTTCCGTCAGCTTGGGGTATTTATCAATTTCGATGCGCCAGCCGGGATCGTCAACGATGTGCAGGTGCAGTACGTTCAGCTTGTGCATCGCCATCATTTCCATGTACCGAATGACGTACTCTTTCTCAAAGAAGTAACGCGAGACATCAAGCATCATGCCGCGCCATGGATAGGTCGGGCTGTCTTTAATCTGAACACAGGGGATTTGCCAGCCGACAGCGGCTTTACTGCCGGAATAGATTTCCGTCGGCGAAAGCTGACGCAATGTCTGAATTCCATAGAAAAGGCCCGCATCGGTTTTGGCTGTGATAACAATACGATCTTTGCCGACATCGAGCGTATAACCTTCTTCGCCCACATTTGCCAGGTCGACATCCATTTTCAGCAGGATCGTATTGCCGGATGATCTGCTTGCTCGCATTATTTTCAGATCGTATCCAGTCGCTGGCTTCAAATAGTCATTAAGCTGTTGTGCCTGCATTTGACTGCCTTCGGAATACAGGATGGTTGTGGAGTTGTTCAGCTCGAAAACTCCGGTCTTGGTCTGAACTTCCGTCGGTTTAGGAATAATATTTACAGTGTCAGCAGTGACGAGACTACCGAACAACATCATTGACATTAATAACTGCGTCTTCATGGTCATCTTTCATTATTGGTATTGGAAGGACTATTTTGTTTGGAACAGGTTGGCTTCTGCTGCTTTTCCGGTGACTTTCAGGACGACGACACCGTGCTTAGGAACGGAAAAGCTCAGTTTATCCGAAGATGCGATTTCCAGATTCTTGTGCGCCCAGAGATCGCGAATTTTGAGTTTTGCAGATGGATTCAGACCGATTTCAGCCGGCGTAAAGGCAACATCGGCGGCCTTATTTGAGCGATTGAGCAAGGCGACGGCAATCTGGCCGGAATCAGCTTTTTTAAGCGGCTTGGCCCAAAGTTCCAAGTCGCCGTCATCACGCAGGCGGCGGGCCTGATAGACCAGCGGATCCTGGTTGAGAGCAATCACCTCTTTGTTGGTTAAAATTTCAAGTGTTTCTTTGGACATTGTTCGCAGGTCATTGCCGGCCAGCAGCGGCGAGTTCATCATGCACCACATTGAGAAATGCGCCTTGTCTTCTTCATAGGTCATGCCGCGGCCGACCTGCAGCATATCCATATCATTCACGTGACCGGGACCTGCGTGCTTCCACAGATCTGCGTTCAAGTCGATAATGTGGGTGATTGAACCGAATTTGGCGGCGATGTCACCGGAGACACGCCACGAGTCAGCAATCGGAATGACCCATTCGCCCGGGAATTTCCAGCGGCAGACGTTAAAGACGACATCGGGGCGAATTTCACGAACCATTTGGCTCAGTTCAGTGTATCGCTTCTGCTCATTCATCTTGAGCCATTCGCCGCCGCACCAGTCGATTTTGATAAAGTCATAGCCCCACTCGTCGAGCATCATGACTAAGTCCTGCTGCTCGTGCTGATAGAGACCGACGCCGAAGCCGAGGGGGTCTTTGTCCCATTTGCTGGCACAGGTGTCTTTGCCCGCATCCGAGTAGATACCCGCTTTCAGGCCTTTGGAGTGAATGTGATCGGCGACAGCTTTCATGCCGCCAGGGAATTTTTCCGGGTGCGAAAACAGAACGCCGTCTTTGTCACGACCGCCGAAGTAACCATCGTCGATATTAATATACTGATAGCCGGCTTCTTTCATGCCGTTAGTGGACATTGCGTCGGCCTGTTCACAAATCATTTTCTCGTTGATATTGATACGGAAATTGTTCCAACTGCTCCAGCCCATAATCGGTGTCTGGGGGCGCGGGGATTCGGCGGCATTACAGCCGGACAGAATTACCGGTGAAACGGCAAGTAAGATCATTGTATTCATTATTCGTGTCATTGTCATTCTCCTGTAATAGCGTCTATTCTATTTTTTCAGCACATGATTACGATGCTGTGTGAATCGTAGCGGGAAATATCTCATGAATCAAGCAGAAAAAATCCTAAGTAAGCAGGCCTGAACATGCGAAGCGCACAAACACCTCTTCGACAACAAATAACGTATTAAGTTGTCGTTTTTCGCTTCTGTTTAGAAATAACGAACTTTACAGCGGCTATTTCAAGATGTTCAGCTCTTTGCCGACCTGTTGGAACTTTTCGACGGCCATGGCCAGATCGTCTTTGCTGTGTGCGGCGGAAATCTGAACACGGATGCGTGCCTGACCTTGCGGCACTACCGGATAGAAGAAGCCGATGACATAGATGCCCTCTTCGAGCAGGCGAGAGGCCATTTTCTGTGCCAATACCGCATCGCCGAGCATCACCGGGGTAATCGGGTGGTCTCCGGGCAGGACTTCCAGACCTGTTTCCTGAATCTTCTGACGGAAATAGGATGTATTGTCGTGGAGTTTGTCCAGCAACTCGCTCGATTCGGTCAGCATCTCCAGTGCCTTCAGAGACGCGGCAGCGATCGCCGGGGCGAGGGTATTAGAGAACAGATAAGGCCGACTTCGCTGACGCAGCATGTCGATGATTTCCCTGCGGCCGGTGGTGAAGCCGCCGCTGGCGCCGCCGAGGGCCTTGCCGAAAGTGCCGGTGATGAGATCAACACGTCCCATGACATCGCGGTACTCCGGCGTTCCCTTGCCGGTTTTGCCGATAACGCCGGTAGAATGGCAATCGTCAATCATAACGAGGGCATCGTAACGATCGGCCAGGTCGCAAATTTCATCGAGCTTGGCGATATAGCCGTCCATGGAGAAAACGCCGTCGGTAGCGATCAGCCGGAACCGAGCATCTTTAGCCTCTTTGAGCTTGGCTTCGAGATCGGCCATGTCGCTGTTGGCATAGCGGTAGCGTTTGGCTTTGCACAGACGGATACCATCGATAATACTGGCGTGGTTTAGCTGGTCGCTAATGATGGCGTCATCCGGGCCGAGCAGTGTCTCAAACAGGCCACCGTTGGCGTCAAAGCAGGAACTGTAAAGAATGGTATCTTCGGTGCCGAGGAATTCGGCGACCTTTTGTTCCAACTGCTTGTGGATTTGCTGGGTGCCGCAGATAAAGCGAACCGATGACAGGCCGTAACCCCAGGTTTCGTAACTATCTCTGGCGGCCTTGATGATTTCAGGATGATCGGACAGGCCAAGGTAGTTGTTGGCGCACATATTCAGGACTGAATCGCCGGTGGACACCTGAATCTGATTGCTTTGCGGGCTGGTGATAATCCGTTCGGATTTGTACAGGCCGTCCTGTTCGATTTGTGTTAACTGCTCTGTCAGATAATTTTTCATTTCACCAAACATTGCAACTGCCCTTTCTTATCAGGAACCTTCGGTCCAGTCGAGAACCACTTTGCAGGCGCTGCCGGAACGCATCGCGGCAAAGCCCTTTTCATAATCGGTATAATGGAAACGATGGGTAATCAGCGGCGAGATATCCAGACCGGACTGAATCAGCATCGTCACTTTGTACCACGTTTCATACATCAGGCGGCCGTAAATGCCCTTGACGGTCAAGCCGTTGAACACGATATAGTCCCAGTCGATTTCGGTCGGAGGCAAAATCCCCAAAAGCGCCATTTTTCCACCGTGGGCCATATTGGCGATCATGTCTTTGAGGGCCTGGGGGCTGCCGGACATTTCCATGCCGACATCGAAGCCCTCTTTCATGCCGAGTCGTTTCTGTGCATCTTCAATCGTTTCATTTCGAACATCGACGGTACAGGTCGCGCCGGCCACTTTAGCCAGTTCGAGACGGTCAGGATTGATATCTGTTACGACGACATGACGGGCACCCACTTGCTTGGCGACACCGGCTGCCATGCAGCCAATCGGCCCGGCACCGGTAATCAGCACGTCTTCGCCGATGACATTGAATGCCAGTGCAGTGTGGACAGCATTGCCCAGCGGGTCGAAACAGCTCAAAACGTCCAGCGGAATCGATTTGTCACAATACCAGACATTAGTCACCGGCACCGAAATATATTCGGCATAGGCCCCATTGCGATTGACGCCGATACCCTTGGGATCCTTGCACAAGTGCCGCCGTCCGGCCATGCAGTTGCGGCAATGGCCGCAGACAACGTGGCCTTCGGCGCTGACAATGTCACCAATCTTGAAGTCGTGAACGTTGTCACCCATTTCGACGATCTCGCCGACAAATTCGTGGCCGATGGTCATGGGCGTCTTAATAGTCTTTTGCGCCCACTGGTCCCAGTTGTAAATATGGACATCCGTGCCGCAAATGGAGGTCTTTAGAACTTTAATCAGAATATCGTTGATGCCGATTTCCGGAACCGGCACATCTTCAAGCCAGAGGCCTTCTTTGGCTTCTTTTTTAACAAGTGCTTTCATGTCTCTTACCCCGTTTCTCAAATCAAACAAACTGCAATTCACCAAAGTAATCCGGCCGATGGAAATCCGGCTGCTCTTCCGTGATCGGTGACCACGTTATCCAATGCGGATGCGAGCTTTCGTCGGCACATTTGTAGAAATTGGCCCGCCATGTGACGCCGGGGGCCGGGTTTGTAAACTCGGCAGTATCAGCAAAAATCTCAAACGGCAGACGGTATTCCAGCGTCCAGGCGGTCGGTTCGGCAATTTCGCCTTCGATCGGAGCCTGCAGTGAAGATGCAATTTCGATCTTCTTGCACTTCTCAATATCAATAAACCGGGTGCCTGTACGCGGGCCGTCATGGGTCTGCATAAGCGGAACACCGCAGCAATTGATTTCCAGGTTGAAATAGGATGTGCCGTGGCCGGCATTCGGCGCAAAGAAAAACTCAACACAGCTATCCAGCCAGACATCGCCGTGGATCTGGGTCGCCGCGGCACGAACAAAGCGGTCCTGTACGCGAAAAATCACGTACAGGTTACCCGCATCGTATTGCAGTTTCACTTCCGTCGTCGGCTCATGATCCGTCTGAGTCGGCCAGTGAGACAGGCCGATTGTGGCGGGATCGACGCCCTGCCAGAACGGCTTGTCCCAGACCGCGTCAATCACAGCCGGAGCTGAACAGGCCTTGACGCTATATTGCTTTTTCATGTTATTTCCTTAATCGGCAGATGATTCTACACCGATCTTGTTGAACGATACAAACAGGCAAACTGTAGCAGCTAATGCTACGCCGGCCAGAATAACACCCCACATCACATTGCCGTAAACAAAGTTACCCACGGCAAACAGGGACGAGTAAATGGCCACACAACCAAGGAAGACGCACATTATCTGCATCGGGAGCTTCCAGTCACCGATAGCGTTTTTCTGGTCGATATCTTCACCATCGGCTTTGGCTTCCATAACCACCTTACGCCAGCCGGGGCCACCCGGATGACACAGCTTGTAGAAGCTGCGAAGCGTTTTCTTGTCAGTCGGCTTTGTCACGAGCGTCGTAATAACCCAGACGATCGTCACAATGACAACGCACACCAGCAGTTTCACGGAGAACATCAGACCCGCTACAGATGGATGATAAATATAAATCTTGTCACCATCAACGACACCGGCAAATCCGACAGAAATTTCGTCGATTGTCTTTGCCGGTAAATCGCTTTTCGCATTACGTGCATTTACACGCTCCAGTTCCCATTGGTTCTGCTCGGTAAAGTAGCTTTCCAGACCAGCACGCCAGCTTCCGTCAGCTTTGCTGACCAGAGCAAAAATTGATGATTCGGCTTTAAGCTGGCCAAGTTCCGCACTTCGGACATCATATGCCTGCCTCGCTGCATCACGGGCCGCATCGCTTTCCTTACGCGCTTGACGCCAATCTTTAACAAGTTCTTTAATCTCTGTTTTTTCAATCGTCCTGGCTTCTTCTTTCACGGTTTCATGCTGTGTGCTGACGCTCTTGGCCAGCTCAGCATCTTCAATGACATAGACGCGGTCCTGTACGGCACTGCTGCCGACATACCACTTCATAACACCTTCATCCTTAACCCAGAGAACGATACCGAATGCAATGATCGTCGCGGCAATCATCGCGACAATTTCGGTCCAGGCGTTAATCCGCCACCAGAACCATCGCATAATATAGATGGCCCCAGTTCCCGCACCGCTCAGCAGCAGAATTTCAAACGCCTGGTTGGCATCTTCGAGGAAGAACAGAGCAAAGAACGCTGCGATAAGCATAAGTCCAATTGTACACAGACGCCCCACCCAAACCATTTCCTTTTCGGTTGCGGTCGGTTTCATAAAGCGTTTGTACCAGTCATTAACCACATAAGATGAACCCCAGTTCAGATGCGTACCGATGGTGGACATATAGGCCGCGATAAGCGAGGCGACGACCAGTCCCAGCAACCCCGGGCCGAGCTTGGCAATCATGACCGGATACGCAATGTCTTCCTTCAGATACGTCGGGTCGATACCGGGGAACTGACTCTTAATATCGGCCAATGAAGGATAACAAATAATGGACGCCAAAGCCACGATAATCCACGGCCACGGACGCATGGCATAGTGCATGAAGTTAAAGAACAAAGTTGCGCCAATGGCGTTCTTTTCGTCCTTGGCCGAGAGCATACGCTGGGCGATATAGCCGCCACCACCGGGTTCTGCGCCCGGATACCAGACCGACCACCACTGAACTGCGACCGGAATCAGCAACAGTGGCACCCATGCCAGCCAAGTTGAGAAATCGGGCATCCAACTCAATTTGCCAACCACATCCTGATGGGCCAGCAGTGCGCCCAAACCGCCAACTTCCGGCTGTTTGCAGGCGACAATCGCCGCGTAAACAGCACCAAACATCGCAATGGAGTACTGGAAGAAGTCAGCCCAGATACAGCTTTTAATACCACCAGCGGTCGCATAGACAACTACACCAATCGAGCCTAACAGTACAGCCACCCACGGATCAACGTCAAAGATAACCTGACCGATCTTAATCGCCGCCAGTGTCACGGTTCCCATAATCAAACAGTTAAAGAAGATACCCAGATACAGTGAACGGAAGCCGCGGATGAATGCCGCACTTTTACCGCTGTATCGCAGTTCGTAGAATTCCAGGTCAGTCATGACTTTGGAACGCCGCCACAACTGGGCATAAATGAAGACGGTCACCATACCGGTGATGAGAAAAGCCCACCAGCCCCAGTTGGCCACGACACCGCCGCCACGAACCATACCGGTCACGAGGTTCGGCGTATCGCACGAAAAGGTACAGGCCACCATGGACACACCCAACAGCCACCACGGCATACTGCGGCCGCCCAGAAAGAAATCGGCCGAACTTTTCCCGGCCGCCCGTGAGACAATCAAGCCGATCATGATGACTGTCACCAGAAAGGCCCCAATAATGACCCAGTCAATTGGTGCTAACTGCATACGACTCTCCTTAAACTATGAGTTTCTATCATTACTTATTTTTTGACGCAAAAAATTCGATGGTTTTTGCCAGACCTTCATCAAAGCTGGCCTCCGGCGCAAAACCGGTCGCGGTAATTTTTTCAATGCTTGCCTGTGAGTGCTTGACATCGCCGGCCCGTGTCGGGGCATAGCTGATTTCTGACGAAGAACCGGTCAGCTCAATAATTTTTTTGGCAATGTCATTAATCGTCTGGCGTTTGCCGTAAGCGACGTTATACACGCCGGTATGGGCTTCATTTTCAGCCAGATAGGCGTTGGCCGCCACGATATCCTTGACATAGATAAAGTCACGCGTCTGTTCGCCGTCACCAAAAATCGTAATCGGCTCGTTCCGCAATGCTTTGTGAATAAAGATCGGGATTGCGGCGGCGTATTGGCTGCCGGGATCCTGACGCGGGCCAAAGACGTTGAAATACCGCATACAGGCTGTTTTCAAGAGGCCTTCGCCGACAAAAATATCACAATAGTACTCGCCGTCCAGCTTGGTAACGGCATACGGGCTTTTCGGCTCGGGAATCATCGTTTCCAGCTTGGGAACGGTGGGATTGTCGCCGTAATTGGCCGCTGAACTGCTGAAACAGAGCTTTTTGACGCCCGCTTCAGCCGCTTCCTGCAGAACATTGAGCGTGCCCTGTGTATTGATTTCAACACATTCAATCGGCTTTTCCATGGATTCGGGAACGCTGATCATAGCACCGAGGTGGAAGACATAATCGACATCTTTCACCGCGGCTTTCACCGCCTGGCGATCCGTAATCGAGCCTTCCATAAATTCGACATCAAACCCGGTCAGATTTTCGCGGTAGCCGGTCCGGAGGTTGTCCAGTACCCGCACCTGAGCCTTGGTATTATAATGTTCAACGATGTGGCTGCCGATGAAACCGGCGCCGCCTGTTACTAATACTCGCATTGGTTTTCCTTAACTTATTTCTGTGCATATCGCTTGACACACTGCTGCATTGCCTCTTCTTGGGCAGTGATGGATTGTACCAGCTTAAACTGCGTTCGGCAACGGTCCAGGTTGTGTCCTTCACGAT
>JANQGW010000003.1 GCA_028282905.1 Sedimentisphaerales bacterium
GTGGCCTTCATCGGCGTGCTGATTTGGAAGCTGCCGCGTCTCGATCTGGGTTTGCTGCGGCGTGAGCAGTTGCGGGGCATACGGGTCCTGTTGCGGTTTTTGACAGCCGCAGGTGAATAAGGCGGCCGCAATGAGTGCTGTAATGACGAGTTTTTTAGATAAATTCATTGTCTTACTGGGTTTAAGAAATCTTGCAAGAGACGCCGGCCGCGATGGCCAGTCCACGGAAATAACTCTATTCAATTCATCGGAAAATGCAAGCCCCGAGGTTGAAACTTTGGATGCTTTTATTGTAGAGATATCCTGGACGCAAAAAAACATTTTCCAGCGTCAGTTTATCGGGTATAATTTAAAATGTCTATGAAAGCAGGAGTTGGTACCAGAATTGGAGTCAAATAAGATGAGCAAAACCAAGATCAAGATTACAATTGCATTGATTATTGTATTTCTTTTGATCGCCTATGTAATAGGCGATACGCTCTGGATTGGCATGAGCAGGCGGACGTACAATAGAATATTTGGAACAAAGGTAGACATGGATTTTATCGCTCGTAGAACAGAGGAATTATTGACGTCTCAAAATTTGCAATCCGTAACTAATTCACAAATCATTGAATGGCTCATTTACAATAAAGACACTGATCTCGTTAAGATTGATGACAATGGACATAATATTTTGGATGCATGGGATATGCCTATTCAAATATATTACGAAGAGCCCATGACTTACAAACTTGTCAGTTATGGTCCTAACAGAAAAAATGACAACGGAGAAGGTGATGATATTGTAGAGATATATGATCTAAGTGAGGATGAAATTAAAAAGGTTGAGTTTTCCCCTCAGAATTAAAAAAGCAGAATTTCGCAAAATCTGTGACCGGAGTAACTTTTGAATTTGCAATCTCAATACTATCAGGCGCTTATATTGAAAGAGCGTCAGTCTGCTCAGGTTACCGATAAAGGCTCGTATATGGTTGTTCGTACGCCGGAGCGGCCGGATTATTATTGGGGTAACTATATTCTCATGGCCTCTGCGCCGGGGCCGGATTCATACGCTCGGTGGATGGATATTTTTGAATCCGAAATCGGCGCGGTGTCGGAAACCGGTTATGTCGCGATCACCTGGGACAGGCCGGGCGGGCAGGGGCATACCAGCCAATTTACGGAAAACGGCTTTGACCTCCAGACATCTGTCATTCTCTCTTCGGATTGCGTTCATGCGCCGCCCAAGTTCAATTCACATGTAACCATCCGGCCCCTGCAAACGGAGTCGGACTTTGATCAGGCGATTGATGTTCATTTTACACCGGGTTGGGAGTATTTCTCCGATGACAAAGAGCAGATGGAATTTCTTCAAGACTCCGCTAAGGATTTTCGCAAATTCATTGATGCCGGGTCTGCTATCTCTCTCGGTGCCTTTCTGGATGACAAACTCACCGCGGTGGTTGAGATGTATTACAGCGACAGACTCTGTATCCTCGGCAGTGTCGTTACCCACAGAGACTACCGCAGGCAGGGGATTTGTTCGAGCCTGACTTACAATGCATGCCAATATGCGCTAACACAGCTTAACTGTCGGTTGCTGACGCTCGAAGCGGATGAAGATTACCACGCCGCGAAGATTTATGAATCGATTGGATTTTGTCCCACGGAAAAAATATATCGCCTTGAGTGGTACGACAAATCAAAGTTATAGTAATGATTTAAAGCGGCGGACCTGCTTGCAAAAAGGCTTCGTGATGTTGCTGTTAGCGGGTTGAATGAAACGCGGGTAGAACCCATTTTATTGTTATGGCGTTCTTACAATCAGTGCCGAACGGAATTGGGACTGCCGCGTCTTTCTCCATGTTTTCTTAGCACTTACGTTTTCTTCGGCTTCCGGCGATTATCGCTCCGAAGGCAATGAGGCAGAGGGTTGTCGGTTCGGGCGTGATGAAGAAATAGACTTCGGCCTGTGCGCCGTTAGAAATATCGGCCTGTGACACAGTTGTTTCAGCATGCAGATAGAATTCATACGTGTGCGCCGGATTGAGAGCATACAGCCCGTCACCGAGCCAGTGGCCCCAGACCAATTGGCCGGTGCTTGTGTCGGTCAACTCAATCCCCCAGGATGCGCCGCTTGGATTTTCGTATGTCTCACATGCACCCAAGTGTATTTCGATTTGTTCACCGGCCGGCTGAAATGTAAATCGAACCTCGTCAGAGTCACTGACGGGGGGATACGGGTCCCCGGAATTCCAATGGGGATGCAGTACTGATATGTAGGAACCTAAGAAGAAATCGCCGCTGATTAAGCCGGCTTCTAACGGAGTGATTAATAGTAATAAAACTGCCAAACAAAGTACTGTTTGTGCCTTCTTCATCTTACCATCCTCCAGTCAAAATAGTCTCCACTCTCCACTTTAAAGAGCACTCCTAACAATTTTATCAAGGCTGTCAGCAGCGGGCTCACTATTCACCTATTCGGATTGCAGTCTCCTCTTCATTTACCAATTCCGATTTGTCCTATAATATAACATTTTGAAGGAATTTTTCAAGAAAAAAGGTGTTTTTGGGGCTATTTCCTGTAATAACGCCATCCTGGGGGCTGTCATCCCGCTAAGTCGGAGTTTTTTGGTGATTTTTTGCAAATGCCGATTAAACCAAACCCCGTATTTTCCGATATAACGGAGGCTTCAGACCACGGTGTCTGAACGCGGCAAAGTGACAAGATGAAATCAGAAGTCGGTAGAGGTTATGAGCATAGATAAACAAATCAAGACTAAAAAGGCGGCGAGGGGCTGTAAAGGGAGCAGTTGTCGGCTGGATGTGATTACGCCGCTGGCGAAAAAGATCAACTGTCTGGACGTCAAGCGGATTGCGGAAATTTGCATCGAAGATATTCCCAGGCTGATCGGGGCCAAACTGGCGTCATTGTATGTGCTGGACGAAAACAGTGATATTTTGCACCTGGAAAAAAACAATCATCCGTTTTTGATTAACAACATTGTATCGCTGAATCAAAACCCGCCGTCGCCGATGGTCGCGGCGGTGCGCAGCAAGGAACTGCTGATTGTCGATGATACGGAAAATACGAAGGGACCGAATATTAACCGTACGGACCGTGTCTTTGCCAAGAACTATCGAACCAAAAGCTGCGTGATTGCGCCGCTGATTTGTCATAACCGCGTGGTGGGTGTGCTGAACCTGAGCGAAAAGGAAGACGGCGGCGTCTTTACCGAAGAAGATGTCGCGGTTGTCGAACTGTTCCGCCAGTTGATCGGTGCCTCCATTGGCAATATCAACCTGTTCGAAAAGAGCCAGCGGCAGGCGAAAACCGACGGCCTGACCGGAATGCTCAACCACCGGACGTTTTATGAAACGCTTGAAGCCGAGTTGCGGCGTGCTCAGCGTTACGGCGGCAAGCTGTCGATTATCATGGCTGATATTGATAACCTTAAGCCGATTAATGACAATTACGGCCACCGCGGCGGCGACCTTGCAATCAAGCAGATTTCACGTCAGTTGAGTGCGTGCATTCGCCAGATTGACGTGGCCGCCCGTTACGGTGGTGATGAGTTTGCTGTGATTTTGCCCAATACCTCGCTGACCGATGCGGCTTTGGTGGCCGAGCGTATGGTCAAGATGGTTAAAACCACGCCGATGATCTGGGAGCATGACAAGGTGCCGCTGTCGATCAGTGTTGGCGTCGGTCAGTACGGCGGCGAAAGCTGCGCCGGCGACGTGGCCAAGGCGACCGATGAAGCGCTGTACGCCGCCAAACAGGCAGGAAAAGGCCGCGTCTATGTCTTCGAGCCAAATGAAGTGACGACGTGATAGTATGCTGACTGATACATAACAGTAGCGTGGAACGGTAGTGACACGATTGCAATATCACGGTGCTTTACGCGGATCAAATCGAATCCTATCCCGGCGCTGGCGCTTCGGGCTTCTGTTTATGTTTAAGCCACTTCGAGTGTTCAATTCCTTTACCGGCTCTGGCGCACGGTTTCTGCGATGATGTCGAAGGCGGCTTTGACCGTTTCTCTTTCCTGTGCATAGTTGATGCGGATGCACTTTCCGGCGTGCGGATGCGTTTCGTTTAGGCCGAAGAAGAAGTAGTGGCCCGGGACGATAATCACGCCGCGGGCTTTGAGCCGTTCGTACAGTTCGTGGCACGACATCGACATCTCTTTAAACCACGCCCACAAAAAGAACGACCCTTCCGGCCGGTGCAGGTAGACACCTGTATCGGCGAAACATTCTTTTGCCAGCTCAATCGCGATATCTTTCTTTTCCTGATAGAACGGGCCGATGACCTCTCTGCTGAGCGAGAGGATTTCGCCGGTCTTGACCAATTCGGTGGCCATTGCGGTACCAATGCCGCCGGGGGCCAGGCTGATGATCGCATTCATACGGGCGATGCGCTCGATGACCGGTTCGGCGGCGATGACGATGCCGGTACGCGTGCCGGGCATGCCGAATTTGGACAGGCTCATGCAGACAATCGTGTTTTCGTCCCAATGCGGCTTGACATCGGTATAGATAATATCCGGAAACGGCGTGCCGTAGGCGTTATCGATAATCAGCGGGATATCGTTGGCTTTTGCCAGCTTGCCCAGCCGGGTGATTTCTTCATCGGTCAGGACATTGCCGGTCGGATTGGTCGGACGCGAAACGCAGATCGCCCCGATGTCGTCAGAAACCTCCAGCCCGTCAAAATCAATGCGGTATTTGAAAAACAGTTCGTCCTGAATCTCCACTGACGGCAGGGCAGAGACGAACAAATCCTCGGCCAGCGGTACATCACTGTAACCGATATATTCAGGTGACATCGGCAAGAGAATTTTCTTGTGTGAACCGTCACCGAAGCGGCCGGCAAACATGTTGAACAGCAGGAAAAACGCCTGCTGGCTACCGTTGGTCAGGGCGATATTGGTCGGCGAAATCTTCCAGCCGAACTGCTCATTGAGAAGGGCCGCCAAGGCCTCGATGAAGTCGGGGTTTCCCTGTGGCGGGTCATAGTTGCCGACGGCCCGGTCAAAAGCGTTGCCCGAATCCAGCATTTTTTTGACGTTGTCGCGGAAAAACTGCTTGATTTGCGGGATCGGTGCGGGGTTGCCGCCGCCCAGCATCAGCATGTCACGTCCCGGCTGCAGCGCATCGGTCAAATCATCCATCAGCAGGCTGATTCCGGATTGGTCGGCAAGTTTGTCGGCAAATGTAGAAAATTTCATATGCGTTTCCTATTGTTCTGAGTTTTCCCGACGTCGTCGTTGAAAAAAGGCCTGAAGCTGTGCTTTGCAGTCATCCACCAACACGCCCGCATTTACATCCAGCCGGTGGTTCAGTCGTTCGTCCTGGACAATATTATACAGAGACTTGACGGCGCCGGTTTTGGGGTCGTCTGTGCCATAGACCAACCGGTCGAGCCGGCCCAGCACCAATGCGCCCGCACACATCGGGCACGGTTCCAGTGTGACATAAATTGTACAGCCGTGCAGACGCCAGTTTCCCACTGCCTCGGCGGCCTGCGTCAGTGCGATAATTTCCGCATGGGCAGTCGGGTCATGCAACTGCTCACGTTGGTTATATGCCTTGGCAATCACACGGTTTTCATGCACAATCACGCAGCCGATGGGCACATCGCCATTTTCCTCGGCGATATAGGCCTGATCAATGGCCATTTTCATATATTTTATGTCGGATGAATCAATATCCATGCAGGATGTATCCTGTTTAGGTGTATCAATTTACGAATGCAGTACCTTACACGCCTCCGCGTCGGTTGTCAATGGTCATTGGCAAGATTGCAGGCGATGCGCATAGAAAAAGGGCATCGCCGCGAAGCAATGCCCTTGGATTGCGATTTATAGTCGGCTCAACCGCTTACAGAGTACGAAAAGCCGGTTTTGAGGTTAATAATCGTAGTAGTTGACGTCCTTATTGTCTTTTCCAGTCCAATTAAGCCGGAATTCAGCGGTTTCTTTTTTGTAGAGCCAGCCGGTGTTGCCGTTGGCGGCTGCGGAAAAAGCAGTCGCCGAAGGAACAAGAGTGACATCTGACAATCCGTTAAACGGGTTTTCCGGGAAATCGGACAGATATGGGCCGTGCAGGAACGGGGCTGACGGGGTGGTTGCCGAAACGGCTTCGCCAGTGGTCGCCGAAGTCCCTACGATCTGGTTGACTAAATCAGTCGCTGAGACAGTGCCTCCGGAATAGCCGGGGGCCAGGCCGTTATGGTCCAGTTTGTACATTCCAATTTGGGTTCTGAGTGCCTGAAGTGACGTTTTAGCCGCTGATTCCTTCGCCTGAACGGTATTGCCCTGGACCTGTGGGATAACGATGGCTGCTAAAATGCCCAAAATCGAAACCACAATGATCAATTCAACGAGTGTAAAAGCCTTCTGTTTCATTTTTTCCTCTCCAAACAGATTTTTATAAAAAGGAGTTGCTTTAAACCTTCATAGTTTATTCGGCTTGATTGGGAGGACGCTTAATCAACAGTTTTAATACGGATTTGAAATTAGGGATTATACCGGAGGTAAAAAGCCCGGAAAAATAAATGAGATTTTTGTCAATGTCCGATAACTCTATTGCATCTTTAACTATGGTAAGTTGGAGAAGTTCTTTAAACCCTTTTATTGTTCAGTTAGGAGGTATTTCTGATGGATTCAAGAATGAAATGTGGAAGAAGTGTGTTTGCAGCGGTTGCCTTGTTTGCGTTTCTGACAATGTCACCTGCGGCAACAGCGGTAACCTGCGAAGATGGCGGTACTTATGAAGTGAACACGTCAATTGCTGACTACTTCAACTATGTGAGGAATGACTCAACGGTGAATGTGGTGGCCGGCGGCGATGTTGCCTGGTGGCTGGAGGCCAGTGACGGCGGGATTGTTAATATCGACGGCGGTTCGGTTGCTACCAATACCAATGGCCAACTCAGAGCCATGACGAACGGTGTAGTCAATATTTATTCCGGGACGGTCGGTTCGCTGAAGGTGCAGCAATCCGGCCTGGCAACGGTTTATGGCGACGGGTTTACGCAGGATGGCGTACCACTGGATTCAGCGGTGACGCAAATTGAAAACACGACGGGCGGCAATTTAGAGTTTACGCTGGAAGTGCTGAATGGTGGCGGGGCGGTAACGATGACAATTCCGGTATTACTGGAGACGGATGCGTCGCTAAGTCTTGGCTGGCCGCAGACGGCGCCGGAAATTAATGTTTACCCGGCGCTGCTAACGCATGATTTTGGTGATGTCGTTATCGGTGAAAGTGCTGCGACGCCGGTACAGATTTTCAGTATCGGGACCAGCGATCTGACTATTTCTGATGTGACGCTGATGGGTGACGCGGCGTTTTCGATGTCCGGTCCGACTCCGCCGCTGACGGCGCCGGTTGATTTGGAAAATCCCGCCGCTGAGTATATTGTGACCTTGACGGCTGCGGTTGAGGGACAAGTATCCGCAACTGTTCAGATTGTCAGTGACGACGAAGATGAACCGGTAGTTGAAGTAACATTGACCGGGACGGGGGTGGTTCCGCCGGCACCGGAGATTGAAGTTGTGCCGGAATCATTAGAGCATGATTTCGGTGATGTGGAAATTGGCCAGGAAGCACCCTATCTTGTTCAGATTGGCAACAGTGGCACGGCCGACCTGGTGGTCACTTCGCTGGCACTGGACATGGCCGGCAGTACCGATTTTTCGATTACGGCGGCACCCGAGGTTCCATTCACAGTGGCTCCGAGTGAATCCATCGTAGTCGATATCGAAATTGCTTACACTCCGACAACGGAAGGTTACGCATCGACGACACTGATTATCGGCAGCGATGATGAAGATGAGCCGGTGGTTGAAGTGGCGTTTGGCGGCGTTGGCATTGTTGTCGAGATTCCGCCGGAGCAGCAGATTCAGAATATCCTGGACTTCATTGACGAATCTGTCGAAGACGGCACGCTGATTCCGTATGGTCCCGGCAACCGTCCGCAGCGACGCCTGCGTGCGCTTAAACGTATGATTCGCTCGGCTGGTTCTCTGCTTGATGCCGGATACCCCAATTGGTCAATTTTTGTTCTCTGTGCCGCAGAACGAAAAACGGACGGTTACCGATGCCCGCCGGACTTTGTGGTTGGTGAAGCAACGGCAGAACTTAACCAAATGCTCAATGATTTAATTGATGATCTTATTGAGGATTACTGGAACTAACCTAAATGACTCGTGAGAATCACCCGGAGGGCGGCGTCATGGATGACGCCGCCTTCTTTTTTTAGGTTTTGGGATGACTTCTAATCATTTGCTCTCGCCTGATCGTTAATGAGCTGGCGGATGTTTTTCTCTTCAAGCTTCTCTAATTTGCTTCGTTTATTCAGGAAGTGCTGGTACTTTTGGCGTTCCTTATCGTTCCAGGTGTTCGCCTCGGTATAATCGCCGCAGAACGGAATCAGCAGATCGATCCAGCAGGCGATCTTGTCTTTCTCTTCCTGGCTCAGTTTTGTTTTGCCGTGCCCTTTATTGATCAAGTTCATCAGTTTGCTTTTGGCAGCGCCCGCATGATAGGGCGGCAGCATGGACGGTTCCGACTGAATGCTGATCCAGTTGACCCATTTATTGGATTTACCGTTTTGCGTTAACGTCAAATACCCCTGGGTCCATTTCCGTTTGGCCTTTTCATCGACTTTGACAGTATCGGTCAGGTCATAGCCGCGGGCCTTGCCGGATGGGTTGTGGCAGCGAACGCAGTGCTTGTTAAGAATTGGCTGGATTTCCTTTGCAAAGCTGAAACCTCGGGCCGGCCCGTAAAAGGGCGTTAGTTCAAGCGGGCCTTGCTGCATGGCTTGCGTTACATTGACCGAAACCGGTGGAGCTTCGTTTTTATTCTCATGGCAGCCTGTACAGGAAAACTTTTCGCCGGGCTGAAGTGTGGACCATGAGCGCATCGTCTGGATGACATAGTTGTCTTTATCCAGCACCTGGAAATACACCGGAGTTTTCGCCGGCACGGTAAACATGGCCGAACCGTCCTCATAGATTGGGGTTGTGCCGAGTACTTTTTTGACATCCCATGTACCGTTGTTGATGGCCGGCGGCGTGGATACCAAGGCGCTGCCGGCGGGGCCGCGATTACTGTTGCTGCCAATGCCGGCGGCTCGGAAATCCAGTGCCACGACGCGAATCGACTTGGCGGTGCCGCGTTCGATATCTTTCAAACCCGGGCCAATATACACATCGTGGACATAATAAACTCCGCTGTCCTGCGTGTAATCTACCAGCGAAGGTCGAACGTGCGGCTTGGGGCGTTCGGCCAGCGGAACCGGCTGAACACAGGATAGTTTCTCGTCGTAGGCCAGCATTTCGCGGTGCCCGTCGATGTCCATCCAGTACAGGCCGTAGTGCCGTTTGGTGTGAGCGCCGTTGTCGCCGACAGGACTATAGCAAACGAGGAACTGCTGTTCGTCAATTGGATACGGATACTGGAACAAGTCACCGTTCTGACCATATTGGTCGATGCGGACCGCTTCGGTTTCTCGAACCGGTGCGATTAACTGAACGCCTTCGTTTTCCTGGCGGCCCTTGGCCGGGTCAATGACGCCCAGTTTGCCGCGTTGGTGCGTGTGGTGGCCTGAGATGACCGAAAGCACCTTGCTTGTTCCGGGAATCCCGCGGGCATGAAGAATCGTTGTCGGAAACCATGAGTTATTGCCGTAGTATTCGGTTTGTTCGGTTCCGTCGGGGTTCATTTGGAACAGCGGTTGCGGGAAAAGCTGGCCGCGATCGTTATAGTCCCAGCGGGTATAAACAATGCGTCCGTCCGGCATGACCTGTGGATAGTTCGTATGGACCTGGTCAAACGACAGCCGCCGCAGGTATTTGCCGCGTCCGTCACAGGTGTACAAGTTGGAGACTTCCGTCCACCAGCAGTCCACTGTCTGGATACAGCGGGTGGAATTGAACAGCAGGTCGCCGTCGGGCAGATAAATGCCCTCGTAGTCGGCGACACCCGCGCCGCGAGTAATCTGACGCAGTCGCCGCGGGTGCGGTTGGAATTCGTAAAGATGGTAGTCGTCTTTCTTTTGATGGCGTTTCCAGGCGAACAGGATGCGTTTGCCGTCATAGGAAACATCCGGGTCACGGATGACGCCTTCGTTATCTTCCAGCAGTGTGCGAATCGTGCCGTATTGGCCATCTATTTCGAGTACGCACAATGCTGAGCCGCCGATAAAGTGTGATTCATTTTGTGCGTCGGACTGACCTTCCGTATAGGCATAGTGCGAGCCGCCAAGTTCGTAGTGTTTGACAAAAACAATCTGGTTCCAGTTTTCCGGTATCGTTGTCAGGCGATTTTGACGGCGAAGCTGGCAGGCTTTAAAATAGAGATCGAACCAGGCAGAAGTAGACGCGTTATTCTGTTGAAGATCTGCTTTGCGAGACAGAATGCCTTTGCTTTCAGCGTCGGGAAGTTGACCGGCGACATTATCAATCAACTGTTGAATCAGTAGATTGGTATTGTCGTGTTGATACCACGTCTTGAGCTGATTATTGATATCCTGCAAAAACCAGTCAAAGACAACAGGGTGCGCATCGAACAGTTCTTTGGCCGCTTTTTTTATGACGGCAGCTGAATGATTTGTTTTATCGGTTTTATCTCTATTCAGTGCGCTGCGGATATCCTTCTTTTTGGCTTCCAGCAGCGTTGGAAAATCCTGACGGTTTTCAATATTAACTACCTTCGGGGGCGTCTGCGGCTCGGGCGAAGCGGGGAACTTGCCGGCTGAAAAGCTATGAGCGGCAGCCATCAATAGCAGTGCGATTGTCGTTATAACCTGTGTTTTTTTGTTGTTAGTATAAGTCATAGTACTCTTTAAAACGCCGCTTAGGGCAGTAATATTGCGGTTATGGGAAGAATAATTTTGGAGATAAAATAATCGGTCAATATGGCTCTTTGCAACTGTTTTTTCAAAAAATGGTTGCCTGAACAGTTACAAAAAAAGCCTCAGATCAATTATCTGAGGCTTCTGTTGACTTATGGTTATTCATTGCAGTGTTTACGGGGTAATCGGCTCAACCGCGTTTGCCGAGACAACGGCCGTCAGCGATTTGGCAGTGCTGATGAGTCCGCCGTTAACGCCGACCTGTTTGCCGAGATTGGCTTGGAGTTTAGCGTCGATTGCGGTTGATCCGGCAATGACATAGCAGGCGATCTTGCCGCTTGCATCGGTCAGGATATAGCGTTTGGGACCGCTTTTGCCGGTATAGACGGACGATGCTTTAAGCTGGCCGGTATAGAGGAACTTGACCTCTGCGGGTATTTTATCCAGTTGGGCCTGACGGGCCTTTTGAATATTCTGGCGTGCCTTGGCCAACTGAGCGTCCTGCTTCTGGATTTCCTTGGTTACGCTCTGGGCCAGTTCATAACGTGAGACGCGAGCGTTCAGCATTTTCGCATAGGTCGCGGCTTTCCCGGCGTCTTTGTCAGCAAGAATCTTATCCAGTGTTTTCTTAACGCCGGTGTAATCCTGAATACTCAGCGGTTTTTTCAACTCTTCATCAATGGTCGCTGCCGCCTCATGGCACTTCTTGGTGTATTCGATTTCCTTTTCAGTCATCTTCGGGACGACCGGCTTGGGCGGTTCGGGTTTTGGCTGCTCAACCTTAGCGTCATCTTTGTCACCTTCAGTTTTCGGCTGCTGAATTTCGACCTTGACCGGTGTGACGGGGTCAGGTTTTTCGCCCAGGTTGATAAACTTCGGTCGCGGCTGCGCGGTTGGCTGGTTAGCGGGATCAACGGGCTGGCCGGACTTTATTTCCGGTTTCGGCGGAATGACAATCGGCTTTTCCTGTTCAAAGGGGCCGACATATTTCAAAAATTCCGTGCTGATCCACAGATACGCGTCCGCCGGCGGTTTGATCTTATAGTATTCACCTGTTTCAGGCTGATCGGGTCGCAGTTCCACGATATCATCATCATCGATATTTTCGGGGTCTTTGTTCATTTTTACCTGGAAGCCCATGGACCGTCCCGCTTCAATGCCGTCAGCTCCGGCCCAGACGCGGACATTTTCGCCGGTGACAATGCCGACTTTGGGGTTATCCGGGTCGATCTTGACGTAGGCCTTGTAAATCCAGGAATAGCTGCCGCGGGGGGGCATAATCTTTGCCCAACCGGACTCTTCACCGCCGACGATCACCTTATCCGGTCGATGCAGTTTCGTACAAGCATACGCCGATAACTTTTTGTCTGATCGGACATAGACATTGGTACCGGTTACTTCCGCCACAAACGGGTATTTGGCGTCTGCCGGTTTGCCTGTTACCTGCGGAGCCGTAGGTGCGGTCTCTGCGGTCGCAAATAGACTTCCGGCCAGAAGGCTCAAAAACATAACAGCCGCTAAGAATATTTTTGTCAAACGCATGGTACTGATCTCCCAATCGTATGGATATTTCTCTGTTTTGGACTTGAAATCCTTGTTTTTCAACAAATTAAGGTATCACCGGTCTGGGCACTTGTCAAATATTTTCCACCAGACCGACGTTGAATTTCATCGACCACTTTACAGGGTGTACTCCAGTGTTTTTGGTGTGTTTTGCTCCTGAATTCGGCCCAATAGGGCGATATTGGATAAAAAACCAGATATTTACGCTTTTTCCAGCCGCTCGATCTCCTGGCGGCACAGATTCTTCTGGCCGGGGTCGCGCAGGCGATCTTCGGCCTTGTGAAGCTGTGTTAATGCATCCTGCGGGCGGTTCAGATAGCGTCCGTAAAGCAGACCCAGCATCAGGTGAACCTGTTCGGAGAATTCATAGTCGGCATATTGGGCCAAAAAGCCCTCATAAGCGTGTGCGGACTGCAGCCATTGGCTTTCGGACATCAGTTGGTTGGCAATATCCAGCTGAAGCTGACGCGGCAGAATCTGAGAAGGATCGATGTCCATCAGTTTCAGATACAATCTTGCCGCCTGCGAGGCCAAGCGATTCGACATGGCTCGGCTGATATCGGCACGCAATTGAGCGATTTTTTCCTGCTCGGGCGAAACCGGCGTTGATGAACGAACGGTACTGGCAACGGATTTGAAACGCCCGCCTTTGTGTGGATCGTAACCGTCAGAGGTGACATCTCTGAATCGGCGCCGACGGTTCCATTGGCGAATCATTGACCACAGATCGTTAAAGTCCGGTTGAATCAGCCGCGTTGCCAATAGGGCTAAAATCATGATGATTCCAGAAAAATATCCGGCCAGATGCGCATCGAAGGCAATGTTACTGTCGGAGAACTCTTTTTGAAGCACATTGTCCCAGAAAATAAGCTTAAAAGCGATAAAGTACAATGCTCGGATTTCGACGGTGCCGATAAAAAACAGCCAATAGATAACAGTGATCAGCGTATTGGGAAACAGCACGAGGTAGGCGCCTGTGACGGCAGCGACAGCGCCGCTGGCGCCAAGAACGGGAATAGCTTCGATGTGCAGCATCGAGTGTCCCAATCCCGAGAAGACTGCTCCGGCCAGGTAAAAACACAGATATCCGATATTGCCCAGTTTATCATTGACGTTATTGCCGAATAGGTATAGAAAATACATGTTTCCCAAAATATGCCCATAGCCGCTGTGCAGAAACGCATAGGTGACAAATTGAAAGACCAACGGCTGAGCGGGAAACAGTTGGAATATATACGCCCAACTACGCAGCACGAATGTGTCGTTGCCGATTCGATGCGGATAGTAACTTAGAAAAAACACAATGATATTAGCAGCGATCAGAAAGTAGTTCGCATACGGTGTTCTTCTGGGATAGATACTCGTGCGTATCGGTAATAACATTGCTAATTCAATCAGTTATAAATTAATAAGGACAGTCCGGCTTCTGGGAATAACTCGGTCGAATACATTGCGGAAAATGCTCCGGACGAGTTATCTTCAGAATAACTGCGGGTATTCTACAATGACGGTCGAGTTTGGACAAGCGCAAAAAAAGAACGGGGCAAATACTCGCCCCCAGCGAATATTTACCCCGTCGTGCGTCCGTGCAAGGAAAAGACAGGAGAGGAGATTGTCATGAAAGTCTAT
>JANQGW010000038.1 GCA_028282905.1 Sedimentisphaerales bacterium
CTGCGGCTTCGCCCGGCGTCGTTGAAAAGACTCGCCTATGAATAGCATAGGCTGCGTTTTTCGCCTTGCCGGACTCGTCCTCGTGACGGCCTAAGCAGCCACATCTTTACTTGAAATGCTCTAAAAGCCAACACTACGGTGTCGGATACAGAACATGGAACGTCGCGCCGTTTTGCGGCACAATGCTGCGAGTCGTCGAGCTGAAGATATTCCACCAGAAATCCTCTCCCATACCGGTGGTGGAAAATTCCCTTCCTGAATCCAGTCCGCAGAGGTAGGTGCCGCGAATGACCAGTCCGGTTCCGGAGCTAAAGACCGTGCCGTTCGAATTGTAAGTAGTCCATTTGATGGTCAGTTTGTTCATGTCAGCTTGATCGAAGTTTTCGACGGCGAACTTGCCGTATCGGCCCATGTCCGTAAGGTAAATAACGACGCTGCCGGCATCGAGCGGTTTGGGTGAAGTGCTGTCTGAGCAGTCAATTGTTCCAGAGGTCAGCAGGCCTCGCAGTGAATAAATCGCCGCACGGTTCAGGTCGTCATAGCTGTACCAGGTGCGACCATAGTTGGCGGCAATCAGGCTGTAATCGTTCAGTTCAACAGTTTTGTTCCAGTTGACGTCTTTCCAGCCGCAGAAACCCGGCATGATGCAGTCGTCACGTACCCATTCGGAAGCCAGATAAACAACATCACCCACATCGACCGAACGATCCTGATTGACGTCGCCGGGGTATTTCTCGATATACCAGCCGGTCAATGACAGGTTGAAGTCCCAGGAATGCGTGGACCAGTTGGGCCAGTAGCTCATATTTGCCGGTGTGCCGGAGACATTTGCATAATACCCATTGCAGGTTGGCCAGGGATCATCGCTTCGGCCCAAAATCGAGCTTTTCAGCTGGTTGATTTCGCCGTCACGCAGATGACAGGTAAAGATGTAATCGCTGTCAGCATCCAGCATAATGAGATTGCCAAGGTTGAAGTCAATCCAGCCGCCGTTAAAGCTGGCGGGGATGAGTTTGGCCGTACCAAGCAAAGCAGTGCCATCGGCTCTGCGTGGGTACAGATCCAGAACGACCTCGTGACCGTAGCCGTCCGGATTTTCATAATAATCGAAGGGACCGCCAAAATTGAATCCCACCGAACTGATGATAGCAGCTCGCGGTAGATTGACGCTTTGGCCGCCGCCGATATTGCGAACCTGCCCCGGCCTGTCATCACCGCCAAACCACATCGAGGCGTTCGAAGTATCTTCCTTAAGATCGAAGGGAACCAATTCTCCATCCACCGAGTGCAGTCGTCTGTAATAGACATTGTTTGTTTCGTTGGTTTCATCCACGGCGCCGGTGGAATCGACCTGGGCGTAGGTTCTGTTGGTTTGCTGTGTGGTGTAGATCCAGGTTTTGGTCATGATAAGTGATGCGCTGGATGCCAGGGAGCTATAAGACTGAAATCTTTGGCCAAAATCACCAACGCCGGGTGTGCTGGGTTCGTTGGCATACCAATCCACCCAGAAGGGGCCGGCGTCTGTTTCGCCGAAGTTCCGGACGGTTACCTCAATCGTGACCGGTTCTCCGACGCGTGCGATGTCAGGGGTATAATCGATCCAAGTGACGCGCAGATCGACATTGACATACTCATGTTCATAGCAGCCCATGTCCGTTATGGCGGAACCGTTGCCGTCACTGTCTTGCGGGCGCGCGTTGCCGTCGAGGTCATCGCTGGGAGCGCTGCTGTTGGTGCCGGCGTCGCGGCAGAGACTGTCATCATCGAGGTGGTAATCTCCTCCGCCGACAAACGATGGGTCGTCAGGAATGTTACCCGTGCCGGGAAATCCGCCCTGGATACAACTATAAGTGGCAGTTGCACCGGGGCTGCTGAAATAGTTTGCGATTTCATCGTCACTATTGTCCCACAGAATGCAGTTTTTCAGAACAGGGCTTGCAGTATTGCAGTAAATGGCACCACCGTCCGTCGTGGCGGTATTGCCCACAAAGGTACAGTTGGTGATGGTCGGCCAGCCTTGGTGATAAGAAATTGCGCCGCCGTAGGTTGTGGACGTATTATTGGTGAACAGGCAGTTAGTGATGGAGCCGTAAACCTGATAATCGCCAAGAATGGCGCCGCCGCCAAAGCTGGGTGTCGTAGAAGAGTTGTTGTTAAAGACGCAGCTTTCAATGATACTTGAGGTCTCCCACTGCTTGATGGCGCCGCCGTTGTCGGCGGTGTTTCCGTCGAAAGTACAATCCTGGATTTTTGCATCTGATCTCAAATCATATATTGCTCCGCCGTGAACACCTGCATAGTTATCGATAAATCTGCAATTGCGAATGGTCACTGATAACACCAGGCCAAGCGGACAATTGTAGGTCGGAACTTCATCGAGAAAAATAGCTCCGGCGTTTAAGGTGCTGTATCCGTCTTGGAAGGTGAAGCCGTCGATGACATTGTAGGAGGTGACCGTGAGACATCGGGTGACGTTATTGCCGTCAATAATTGTCGGATAGATTGATGGATTCCGGTTACTCATTGTGGGGTTGGCCATTGAGTTAGGAAATCCGCCGTACATAATGACCGTTTTGCCAAGCGTCAGTTCAGAGGCGAGGGTGTAAGTGCCGGACTTGACATAAATGTGGTCCGTCGGGCTGAAACAGACTTGCCAGAACGGGCTGGCTGAGTTAATGGCCTGTTGGATTGAACGGTAAGCGGTTGCCCAGCTTGTACCGTCGCCGCCGAGGGGGGCATCTGAATCAACATACCAGATTGCGGCTGATGCCGGGCCAACAAGCCAGAGCAGTACCAAAAGATAAATTTGGAGAGTTCGTTTCGTTTTCATGATTCCGGTCCTTTCTTTTCGAGGTTACAAACGGATTCAAGGAAATAGATAATTGCGTAACGTGAGTGTGATGGAGAGGGTCTTGGTTTTTGGCAAAAAAGGGTGGGGCAGCAGTAGAGTGCGGATAGAACCCGTTTAGCGCACATCGAATGACTGTGTGAATGATTCGCTCCAACAACAGGTTGTCGCGTTTTCTCCCGTCCATCTTATGCCTTGCCGACTCATCAGTGGATGTTTTTTGCAAAGCAGTGACTGCTCGAAGATGTGACAACCATGATACCACACCCCTCTGAATAAGAAAGAAAAAACGGATTAAAGACCGATAAAAAAGCCTAAAATGGGTATTTATACTTAATCTCAGCAATTCCGGCTTCTGGATACCCCCTGCTTATGTATTCAAACATCGCTCAAGTTGAGTTTGCGCGACATAAGGAAACGGACATTTTGGTCAAAGATAATAAAAAATGAGTTCTTACAGGATTTTCAGTTGCACTTTTGACACGCAAATGGTTTAATAGTTGCCAATGTCAAGATGGGGACGGTGTTTTTCCCTCGGGCCGTCCCTTGGAAACCATCGGGGGAACCGGCATGTTGGGTTTCGAGACCCAGGGAGAAGTAGGTATGAGCGAAGGTACAGTCAAGTGGTTCAATGAGAAGAAGGGCTTTGGTTTCATCACTCCGGACGAAGGCGGCGACGACCTGTTTGTCCATCACACCAATATCGCATCGGAAGGATTCCGTACATTGCGAGATGGTCAGCGTGTAGAGTATGAAGCCGCACAGGGCAAGAAAGGAATGGAAGCAACACAAGTCAAACCCTGCTAAGCGGTTGACAACAGGATGTTGTTCTGTGAATGTAAAGGCTCGATAGGAATCGAGCCTTTTTTTTGGATTTATTTATAACTTCCGAAGAGTAGTTTATCAGATTAGCACTTTTTCGGAAACTTCTTATGGTGGTGTCATGGATATGCGGGTAATTGATTTTCATACACATGCTTTTCCGGATGCGGTGGCGGATAGGGCGATGACTCATTTGACGAGTGAAACCGATCAGGTGACAGCGTTTTTAGATGGGCGGCTGTCTTCGCTGCTGGCGTCAATGGATGAAAACGGCATTGAAAAGAGTGTGATTTGCAGTATTGCGACCAAGCCGGGGCAGTTTGAGCCGATTTTCGAGTGGTCGAAGTCGATTGCCTCTGATCGCATTGTCCCGCTGGCGTCGATTCACCCGTTTGATCCGGCCGGTGTTGAGCATGTCCGTAAAATCACTGACGCAGGACTGGCAGGAATTAAGATGCATCCGTATTATCAGGACTTTGATCTGGATGATGAGCGTCTGGATCCATTATATGCGGCGTTGCAGGAAAACGGGCTGCTATTGACGATGCATACGGGTTTTGACTTCGCGTTTGAGTGGATTGACCGGGCCGGACCGCGGCGGATTGCGAATGTTTTAGCGAAATTTCCTGATTTAAAGCTCATTACCACGCATTTGGGCAGTTGGCAGCAGTGGGATGAAGTGGAAGAACTATTGATTGGCAAGCCGATTTATATGGAAACATCCATGTCGATGCAATATTTGGGGTTGGATCAGTTGAAACGGATGCTTCTGGCTCACCCATCCGAATACCTGCTGTTCGGGACCGATTCGCCCTGGGCCGACCAAAAGGAGCAGATTTCGACTTTCAGGCAACTTGGGCTTCCGGAGGATCTTATGTCAAAAATTCTTTATAAAAATGCAAAAAAAATACTTAGTTAAGTCTGCTTTTTGCCTTTTTTACGTCCAATAAAGGGTTTTGTTACTTAAGTTATTCATTAAAAAAGCCTTAGATAAAGAATTTTTTATAAATATTTTTCGGGTTTTTCTATACTGATAACCCGGTTTTTGTGAAAGCGGTGCATTATCAACCCTATAAAAATTCACTTGTTTCACAATAAAACGCCGAAAATACAATCAAATTGCTGAGATTTTGTTGAAATATTATGCGCAGTAGTTATTATGCGTAGAAACACTCCATCCGGACTTTAGACATCCGGATAGATAGGTGGGTAATAATAAGGAGATAATTATGCTTGGAATCGAAGACAAGGCGGTCTTGACGGCTTACCTGCTCTGCATCGCAAGTGCTATTCTCTGTGTGATCTATGGCTTAGTGAACTGGAATCGTGGCGAAGAAGACATTCAGCCCGACGATGTCAAGTGGGCTGCTGAAGAGAAAGAGATCGAAGAGGAATTGTAGTGTCTCGCTCACAGGATTATTTGAGAACCGCAATTAATTGAACAGGGAGGTTCTGTTATGTTAGCACAAGCTGTTGGAATCACGGAAATAATCGTTGTCTTATTGTATCTGCTGGTCGTCGTTTACTTGGGTTTTCTTGGCTGGAAACGCACCCGCAGCGCGACTGATTACCTGATTGCGGGTCGGGAAGTGCATCCATTTGTCATGGCGATGAGCTATGGCGCGACGTTTATCTCGACCAGTGCGATCGTTGGCTTTGGCGGTGTGGCCGGCATGTTCGGCATGAGTTGTCTGTGGCTGACATTCTTTAATATTTTTGTGGGCATCTTTGTGGCCTTTGTATTTCTGGGTGGACCGACACGTCGTTTGGGCCATCGATTAGATTCTCATACATTCCCGGAACTGCTGGCAAATCGTTTTGAAAGCAAGTTTATCCAGATTTTTGCCGGTCTTGTTATTTTCCTGTTTATTCCGCTTTACGCAGCGGCGGTCTTGATTGGCGGTTGTGCATTCATTGCATCTCAGTTTGGCATTGACTATGAAATGGCTCTTTTGGTATTCAGCGTGATTATCGCGGCTTACGTCATTATGGGTGGACTGAAAGGGGTTATGTATTCGGATGCCCTTCAAGGTTCCATTATGTTTGTGGGAATGCTGATTTTGCTTGTCTGGTCCTACAAAATGCTTGGTGGTGTTAAAGAGGCCCATGTCGCTCTGACAGAAGCCGGCAAAGGCCCGTCATTGTTTGGCGGCATTGGTTTTCAGGGGTGGACTTCCATGCCCAGGTTTGGCTGGGGAGTTGCTGAATCGGCAAAAGGGCCAAACCCTGCAGCCTATAATCTCTGGTGGATTATGATCAGTACGATTACGCTGGGGGTGGGTATTGGTGTACTGGCCCAACCGCAATTAGCAGTTCGATTTATGACCGTTAAAAGCAAAAAGGAATTGAATCGTGCGGTACTGGTCGGCGGAGTGTTTATTTTGATTATGACCGGCGTGGCTTTTACGGTTGGCCCGCTGAGCAACCTGTTTTTCCTGCAAAAAGAAGTGGTTGAAGGCACTTTAGTTGATGTGACAGGTGTCGGCAAGTCACCTGCAGAATTTTCCTGGGTAATTGCCAAGAAAGAACGCGGCATAAATGTTAAGCCTGATGGGACGCCGATTAATCCGGCGATTGGCCCGGATGAAAAATCGCTGCCATGTGTGCTGCTTCATATTGATACGGACAGTAACGCTGAGGCGGACACTTATCTGATTTATAAGGGATATGGTGGTGCCGCGGCGATTACGCCGGCGGCTGAGATTGAGGGATTAGAAAAAGGAGCCGATCCGACACCTCTGGTGGGCCAAGCCGTTAAGGTTCACCCGCGGGCAACCGCCTATTTGCGGGCCATTGTAAAGAGCGTTGTTAAAGAAGAGGGTGAGCCTGAGCGGGTTGTTTACGAGTGTCAAACAAGCAAGATTATCCCCGCCTACATCCAGGGAGCGATGCCGAAGTGGTTCGGTTTGATTTTCCTTGTGACATTGCTGTCAGCGGCGATGAGTACGCTGTCGAGTCAGTTCCATGCGGTTGGAACCAGTATTGGTCGTGATGTTTATGAGCAGATTACCGGCCGGCACAATAAGAGTATTGGGATAACGCGTACCGGGATTATTATCGGTATTCTTGTGGCGGTATTGTTCAGTTACTATATTCGTAGTGGCTATATTATCGCTCGTGCGACAGCGATTTTCTTTGGCTTATGTGCCTCAGCCTTTTTGCCGGCGTTTATTGGCGGATTATTCTGGAAACGTATGACGAAATCCGGGGCTATCGCTTCAATGATCGTTGGTTTTCTGATTACAGCGTTCTGGCTGTTGTTTATCAAAGACAAAGAAGCACGGGCGATTGGTTTCTGCTACAGTCTGTTTGAAAAGCATTCATTGCTGCTTGACAAACCTAACTGGTCGGTGGTTGATCCGATTTGTGTGGCGTTGCCGATTTCGATCATCGTGGCGGTAGTGGTTAGTTTGATGACGAAACCGCCGTCAGAGGCACATCTGAATAAATGTTTTGGGAAATAATTTAAGATTGTGACCTGAACAGCTAAAATAATTGTTGTGAAAACGATCAATGGTTGAATCGTTGCGAAACAATAGTAACATGAGTTTTTTTAGGAGACACAAACGATGAAAGCAGGGATGAGTTTAGTACTGTTGATGATGCTGGCGGCATTTGCCGTGGCGGCGAACGGGCCGGAAGATTATGCCCAGGCGCCCGCCAAGCACTGGCATGAAGTTGACAGTGACTTCATGAAGACCTTCCACAACCCGATGGAAGGTGTGACGATGGGTTTGGATATCCGTCTTCGTCAGGTCTATGCCGAGAACATCTTTATGGAAGAGGATGTCTGGCGGTATGGCCGTTATCGGACACGCTGGTCCACCAAGTGGTCGCTGAGTGAAGATGTTGATTTCAACACGCGGTTGGTCTGGGAATTCCGTGCGTGGGATGAGCCGGACAACAAAGGCAACGTGCATACTGATCTGCAGCAGGAAGTTGATTTTGACGAATGGGTGTTTGATCACATGAATGTCCAGATTCGCAATGCATTTGATATGCCGCTGACCTTGACCATTGGTCGCCAGGACATCATCCTCGGTACCGGCTGGCTGGTGCTGGACGGCACGCCTGCGGACGGTTCGCGGACGATCCATTTTGATGCGATTCGCGGCACCTACCAGTTGAGCGATGCGACCAAGTTGGACATGATTTATCTGGAGCAGTATGACAACGAGACCAAATGGCTCAAGCCATTTGATCATGAAGATTCTCGTCACTTTACCAATGGACAGGATGAAAAGGGCCTGATCTTTTACCTGACCAATAAGTGCGGCGACCAGCAGCGTGAATTGTACTATATGTACAAAAAAGATGAGAACTCTCACTTCTCATCTGCCGCTTCAACTCGTGACGCAGAAATTCACACCATCGGCGGCCGTTTGGCCGGCAAGCTGGATGAAAACTGGTCGTACAGTTGTGAAGCCGCTACGCAGTGGGGCAAACGTGATGAAGAAAGCATGACGGGTTTGGGTACTAACAATACGCTGACCTATGCTTTCAACGATGATAAAAAAAGCAAAATCTTCTTCATGTATGAATACCTTTCCGGCGATGATCCGAGTACCAACGCCAATGAGAAGTTTGATACCCTGTGGGGTGACTGGCCTCAGTATGGTCGCGGCGGTGATTTGCAGTCATACATCTGGACCAAAGAGAGCGGCAACGTGGGCGAAGTGGCTAATTTGCACCGCGTGGGTGTCGGATATTCCTTTAAGCCGGCTGATGAATGGACTATGCTGACACAGTACAATCTGATGTGGGCAGATGAAAATTCACTTCCCGGAATGA
>JANQGW010000067.1 GCA_028282905.1 Sedimentisphaerales bacterium
AAAAGGCACCGTTGGTATCAGGGCATTCAACAAACACGTCGCCTTCGGAAGAGACAACCGCCGGTTTGTCGGAACGATCCGGAATAAATACTCCGTCCACAAACGGATAATTTGGAACCTCAAAATAACCGGTTTGGCCAGGACGCTCGGTAATTCTGACCAGATACTCTGTAACCATCCCTGTCGAAGGATCGATCCCGCGGTGCTGTCGGCCGGAGCCAAAGCCAGTACCGCCGCCGACGACATCGGCCATATCCATATTTTCACCACGCCACACAAGTCCGCTGGCGGAATCCACTCGGCGAATAAAGCTGTTTTCAGACAACGGAATATTCTTCACCGCACCTGTGTTAATACTCACACGCCGAGCCATATTTTCCGTCACAAGCAGGCTGGTCTTTTTCTGGTCGTCTTTTCCGGCAATCAGGCTGGCCTTGCCCTTGAACATGTGCAGGCTGCAGACGCCGTCGCCTTCGACGCTGACGCCAAACTCGGTCCCCAAGTCCACAATGCTGGCACTGGGCGTGTTGACCGTAAAACCGGTCGCATATTCGGAAACAAGCGCACTGACCTTGCCCCTGCTGACAAACATGCTCTTGTCACTTTCCATCTCAAAGACCGCCGGGGCTTCGACAATCACCACGGCTCCATTATCGAAAGCAATCTTGGCAATTCCCCGTGTCAGCGTCAAAACATCGTCCTGTCGGAAAACCTGACCTACTGTTGGAGCCTGCTTAACATTTACCCACTCGGCATGAACCGAATCGGTCAGATACGCAACGGCCGGACGTACGGGATTCATCTGCAGCACGAGAATCAGTACTAATACTGCCGCCACAGAAATAATCGCAGAATATAGTGAGAACTTATTGATTTGCCGGGGCTGCCTTTCGGCCTTGACCACTTTGATCGGAATTCGCGGCACTTCTTCCGTTTCTTCAAGAACAACGGTCTCGGCCTCCAGTTCCTGTCTGGCCAGTGCCTTCCAGACGGACATATCCAACGCTGAATCATCCATCTCTTCCACAAACACCGAAGCGCCGCCCCTGCGGCTCAAAATCGTGTAAATCGATATATAGTTCAGGTACTCGGTTCTTAACGCCGGATCATTTTCCAGCATCTCAGCCAACTGCTGCTGCTGCTCCTCGGTGGCCATGCCGCAAAGACTGGCCAGAATCAAATCATAAAATTTGCTGTCATACTCACCCATCGAGTCCTCCTCTCATCGAAATTGTCCTCTGGAGGCACCGCAGTAATAGTTTATGAATACGGGATAATGAATAAAATGTTGCCCGGGTGGACTTGGAAATATGCGCCCCGATATTTTGGAGTGTCAGGTTTCGCTCGTAACGTAATTGGAGCAGCCTCTGGTCGGAATCGCCAAGTTTCTTCACACAATGTCTGAGGGCATCTAACCGATCATCCATCTCCGTAAATTGGCCTTCGACTTCCTCTTCGAGTAATTTTGTGAGATCTTCGTTAAAGCACAGCTTTGACCTCTTTTGCTTTTTGAAATGACTCATGATTTGATATCGGGCAATGGTAAAGCCCCAGGCGGCAAAACTCATTTCGGGTTTAAAATCAGAGAATTTCCGCCACATGACCGCCGAGGTTTCCTGCATAATGTCATCGGCATCACTGACGTTCGGAACAATGGACAATATGTAGCTGTAAATCCTCTTATCATTCAGCATCAACAGCCGCAAAAACTGTTCCTGATTTTTATTGTCCAGATCAGCCAAAAAAACACCTTTCTTCGCTTTATGCCGGTCTCAGAGGGGACTGGCTCGATAGTATCTATCCGGCCGGCTCTTTTTTTTACGAAAAAAAAGAAAATATTCTTAAAAAAAATCCAATATTCCCTCAAAAAAAGCGTCGCCACGGTATGAAATAGAGGTACTGATGCAACATGGGCGTATTCTGATCTACTATTTCCGGTAAAAAGAAAGCCGAATTCAACTCCAAAAAGATATGCCCCCTTCTACAGAAATAAACAAGGCGGGGCGTGCATTCGCCGCACGGCCCGCCTGTCTATTCCTGATATTTTTGTCCGTAAACGCTTTTTTTAGCGACGCTTACGAAGCAACAGACCACCCAGACCCAACAGCATCATGGTTGCCGGTTCCGGAACAAGTGTCAATGTCGCATTGTCCACTTCCGGCCAACTACCACCTGAGATGAGGCCGACACCGATTGCCTTGCCAATGTACGCTTCGCCGGCAAGAGCAGTGAATGATCCATCAACCGTGCCAACAGCATTGATGGTCAAGGTTGTACCGGCAATAACATTGAACACACCCGCATCTTCATAGACCAACGCAATGTCCGCCGGTGAACGGCCCGCCGTTGTAAAATCAAGGCTGTATGTAAAGGTTTCACCGGCATCGATTGTCTCGGTGGTCATGTTTTTGACGGCACCACCCGGCTGGATAAACAGGATCCGGGTATCAACACCTGCAACACCACCGGCAATGGTGTCTGTGCCGGTGTCATTGGAAGCGGTGGCAACTTCCGTCCAGACTGACCAGGAGGGAACATTGCCGCTCTCAACCATAACTTTCCCTGTTGTCGGATCTTCAAAGTCACCGTTCTGAACGCTTCCGCCGATCAGAATCGTTGCGTTGGCGGCTGAGACACACAGCAGCACAGCCATTAAACTAACAATTACTTTCTTCATCTTTCTACCTCCATAAAACATTACATTTACATTTCAACGTACACACTTCACGCACACTTTCGGAAATCTACAGTCGAGAAGGAAGAGAGCTGTCGGGTAATCGGCCCGTAACAATGTCTGTCAGGGCACAACGTAAATGCCTTTTCATCTTTCCACCCTCCGCATCACTTATCATCCTCTCAAAAGTCCCCTGGGACTTTCAAAGCCGTCACTTTTTTATTCGCAGTCCGGATTTTTCAAAATGCACTTTATTCGCTCAATTCCGAACCATCTTGTGACAGGCCTGAAAGTATCTATCCAGTCGGCACTTCTTTTTACAAAAAAATTTGAGAGAATTTTGAGAAAGGTGGTTTAATATTATAGATTCTTTCCGTTTTACACGAAAGAAATCGCCCCCAAACAGTCCCAATTTCGATTAAAAATGCGATATTGATTTGTATTTTTCATTCCGTGAAGGCTGTCACTCGCTTTACTCCTGCTGACACTCTCCTTTGCGGTTGTAATATAAAATCGCAGCGATTCCGGGTTGGGATATCCTTTTGCATACCCCAGAAAGCAAGGCCGACAGACTCACATAGGCTTAGGGCTTTTGGCTTGCAAACTCCAGACCGGGGCAGGCTTTTGTGGTCGGGCCGCCAGGCTGAACGGGGATAAAGGCGAATATCCATTTTTGCTTGTCATAGGAACGCGGGCATTTAATCAGCACCTTGTTCCAGCCTTTTTTGAGCGTGATATTCGTCACGGGGCGAGTCCAGTAAAGTTCCTCATCCGTGATGGGGATTTCATTTTGCGGTGTATGCCAGGTTGCTTTTTTGTGGTTGTCAAAGGAATTCGGATTGTTCCATGTCGGCCCGGCCAGCGGTTGGTCGTTAATCCAGATTGCCCCGCCGTTGGCGTCCCATTGGCCGTTTGCGGGCAGGCCGCGATATTGACGATTGGCACGGCCGGGGAATTCAAAACCGATCATTACCGGCACGGTTTGCTCGACGGAGCTGTTAATCCATGTCAGTGCATAGGCCGTCGAAGTCGGGGACACCGGACGGGTAAACGGCTGATGGCTCATCTTAATTTCGCCGCCAACGGCTCTGGTCCAGGTGTATTTGCGACCGTCGATTTCGTACTCAGGCTTGATTTCTTTTTCCGGCGCAAAGGATTTTTCGATGTCACCGCCGTGATTGAACGGGCCGATGACGGACCATTCGATATGCGTATTTTTGACATATTGGAACGGCTTGTACGCGAAGAACCGATCGCGATGGGCCGTCAGACGGCTTTCAAATTCCCGGAAGTGGTTCATTGCCTGCTTGTCATGAACCGGCAAGTTGATGCCGTACGCGCGATTGTGTTCCTTGCGACCCACCCAGACCATTTCCGAAAAACTGACCAGTGACGGATAGACCGGGCTGTGACGGAAGATATTGGCCTTGTCATCGACACGGATGTCGGGCCAATGGCACAGAATCGCACCGAGTGCTTTGTCGTCGCCGCTTTCGACGAGACACGGCTGGTGGAAATAGTTGCGTGACACCGCATCATAATAAGTCACACCGTTGGTATAGCCGTTGGTCGAGTCCAGCGAAAGGGTATTGGGGTTGGCTCTACGATCACCTCCCCAGTACTGGTAGATGGTTTCGTCGGTACCTTCCAGCCCCGGCGACCAAATGACAACCCTGCGGCCTGTTTGGGTAACGCAATCAACCATTGTTTCAATAAATTCCTTGGGGTTTGGAATATGCACTTCGTCGGAGCCAAGGTGGATAATGGGAGCCTTTTCAAACGGGACATGCTCGAAAAACTCGTGCAGACAGTCCTTCAGGACTTTCATGCCCTGCGGCGTGTGCATTTTGAAACCCATCGCAACGGGGAAATATTCACTGTGGCCGGGCATGTCAATTTCCGGGATTACCTGGATATGCAGGCGGGCGCAGTAATCGATAAAATCGTTGATTTCCTCGTAAGTGTAGAATTTGCCGGGATCACGACCGGGACGATGATTTTTCGGGTCATTGAGCTGTGGATACTTTTTGCATTCAATCCGCCAGGCGGGATTGTCGGTCAGGTGCCAATGAAACGTGTTGATTTTGTACAGAGCAAAGGTTTTCATCTGCTCCTTGAGTGAATCAATGCTCTGGAAATTCCGACCGTTATCGTGCATAAAACCACGAATTTTGAAGGACGGCGTATCGACAATCTCACAGCACGGCACTTTAAACTTATTTTCAATGTCCCATAGCTGCCGCAGCGTCTGGACGCCATAAAACAGGCCGGCTGATTTTGGTGCAGTAATTATCATCCGGCTCTTTTCGACGATCAATTGGTACGCCTCGTCAGCAAAGGGTTGGTCCACATTGCCAATTTGAAGCAAAATTGAATCTTTGGGCACTTCCTTGAGTTTTTGGCAGTGTTGGATTTCAAAGGCCGTGAAATTTTCGGCCAACAAGGCTTCAACCAGTGACGATAACGCATTGGCCGAAGCAGGAAGCTCTTTTTCAAGCACACAGATTGTTAATTTGTCAGCCGTAAAGTCCCCCTTGCTCCAGCGGGCCGCTTTGGGGAACGGAATCAGCGGTTTTCGAGCCGCTTTGAGGGCTTCCATCGGAATCGTCGGGACAAACGCCGGCGGCATTTCACGCGGCGGAGGAACCACTTCGGGTTTCTCGCCGGTATAGGTGATATAGGCATTGACCCAGTCGGCATGATCGGCGCCGATACCGTTGCCACCGTCGGCCACAATCAATTCGAGCGTTTTCCTGTCCTTCAGATCGACATGGATCGTTGCCGCGGGAGTGCCTTTCTTCATAATGGTCGATTTGTACAGCACGTGGCCGTCGGCCTTGACGATGAACCGCACGGAACCGCTGTTGCCGTCGTCAACACCTACCAGCGCATCAAAGGAAACAGCCGTTCCTTTCAGGTCAATGCGGCCGACACTGACGGCATGCAGCCCAACGCCACGGTCGTACTTCACCCCGGCAATCGACAGAGGATTGCCCAAGACCGAACGGTTGATATTGACCGAACCCCAGCCGGTGCTGAATAAAAAAGCGTCCATTTCATCGAGATATACCTTTTGAGCGGCTCCGCAAATTGACGTTAATACAATGATTCCTACCAAGAAAGATTTTGTGTGCTTTGACATCATTGATCCCTATCAAAAAATGGCCTCTATATCCAAGGCGTTTTTACAATACATTTTTTACCGGAGAACCGGTACTCTCAAACAGAGAATCGGTATCACAAATCGCAAGTATCAACTCAATCATGAGCTAACCAGCAAGACATATATAACAAGCCCCCGGTCGTGTCAAGAAACTAATCCGGAAAGAAATTTGAGAATTCGCAGGATATGTCGCTTTTCGGAATTGGCCACCGATATCCGATTCGGATGTTAAATGGATTGTCAATTGCCCCATCTGCTCATGGAGCAAACAGGGCAATTGGAAGAAAAAAGCAAAATGCAAACTTTGGCAAAATAAAGCAAATAGTAACAGACAACAACTCAGGTCATCTATTCTTTAATGTAGATCGGTGTCCGGTTGTCATCTCTAAGCTTTTCATCATGAAACTGCATGTACTCGCGATGCCATTTCAGGGACCACAATTTCTCCAGCTTGACGGATTCCACATGACCATCCAGAAATGAAAGATTGGACCCACCCCGGTGACGGCGAATCAGCAGGCGGCGTATATGATTCGTCACCGGTCTATCATTGCCGCTGTGCCCAATGTCCAGATTCAGACTGCTTTGAACCGTATCCGTGTCCTGCGGCCAGGCATCCACCCAAATGGCGTCAAAAAAGACCGGGACCTGTGCACTGCTGCGGGCCTGAAGTGTATTGGGGAATGACTTCCGTTCGAGATTGACCTTGGATTCCACCCAACTGTTATCGTAATCATCGGGATAGGCGTAAAGCCAGCCGTTCAGCCCGTAGGAACCGTGTTCCGGTTCCTGGACTCCGCGTGCCCAGGTCCAGGACGTCCGGGACGACCCCCAGGACGTTGACGTAACACTTTCGTCAACTTTTGTCGAAGGGCAATAACGAACTTTGTTAAGCTCCCCAATATGATCTGTAAGCTGATTCAAATAAAGGCCGTCATAATAGCTAAACAGCTTTCCATTCGTCTGCTCACTATATAGACGCAGAGCCAGCGCCAGTGATCGCACGTTGGCACGGCAGGATAAATTTTTCGCCTTCTCTTTCGCCAGACTCAAGGCGGGCATCACAATCGCAAGGAGCAAAGCGATGATGGCAATGACCACCAGCAGTTCGATCAGGGTAAAACCTTTAAACTTCTTCATCATCAAATACCTTTCTTTATAAATATCAATCCCCCACACAAACTATTAAGTCAGCAAACTTTCTATCCGCTTTCACTGCAAAGACTTTGAGTTGTTAAAATTATTTCCTATATATGCTTGTTAGAATAAAGCACCGTCTTATTATATAAAAAGGCAACTCTCTTTAGCTTATACCCCTGAGTAATATATTGTTCTCTGAAGCATTATTCTCAAACATCCAAAAAGCCATGCAATAAATCGTGTTATAAAACGCATAGAGTTTCAGGAAGAAGCAGGGGTTTTTGGAAACCCCTGCTTCTGAATTAACTGTCAACAAAGATGCTTAAAATCAAGGATGTTCGTCAATTTAGTTACTGGCGTCGAGCA
>JANQGW010000007.1 GCA_028282905.1 Sedimentisphaerales bacterium
GTATCCTTCGAGAATTAAAGCCGGCAGCCGGACAAATGCGATTGTTGAAAACATTGATTATGGCCCGACAATGCTTGATTTTGCAGGTGTTGAAACACCTTCCTACATGCAGGGGCGAAGTTTTAAAGCGATTCTTGAAACCAGCGTGGAACCCGATGACTGGAAGCAGGAGGCCTATTATCAGTACTGGATGCACATGTCCCATCATGACAATCCGGGGCATTTTGCAATCCGTACAAAAGACTACAAACTGATCTTTTTCTATGGCCGACGCAAGCATCCCGCTTCTGAAAAAAATACGAGATTGGCGACTCCGCCGGGCTGGGAGCTATACGATTTAAAACGTGATCGGCAGGAAATGAATAATGTTTATGATGATCCAAAGTATGCTTCAGTGGTCAAGGAACTTAAAGAGCGTTTGAAAAAACTGCGATCAAAGATAGGCGTCGATGATCCGTCCAAAGCTCTCAATGCGTATGTTGCCGATGAGATAAGGGTGGTTAACAAAATAGTAGAAGAGTTTTGGGAATATGATGACCTGGCACGTGCTAAAGCAATAAAGATATCGAATGAATTTCTGAAATCTAAAATGAAATAATAGCGATTTAACTGTTGCCGGCGATGAAAAATTAGCGATATCAATGTAACGGCAATTTTCATGTAACCTTGCTGGTTCATTAATAGATAAGATATTGATATTTAGAGAGGGTAAATAATGTGCCTATCAAAAAGATTACGAATGCTTCTATTGACACCTGTGATCTTATTTCTCCTGTGTTGCCAGGTTGGCTGTGCACAGCGATTTGAGCCGACTGTAGAATCCCTGAGTCAATACCAGTGTCCGGAGTGGTTTCGAGATGCTAAATTTGGGATTTACTGCCATTGGAATGCGCAGACCGCTTCAAAATCTCGTCACAACGGTTGGTATGCGCGAAGTATGTATATGGAAGGCTCGCCGGCGTACAAAGACCATCTGAGAAATTGGGGGCATCCTTCCGAGGTCGGCTACAAAGACATTATTAAGGCTTGGCAGGCGGATAAATTTAATGCTGTCGAGTGGGTTGACCTGTTCAAGGAAACGGGCGCGAAGTATGTCGTGACGATGGCGAACCACCACGACAACTTTGATATGTGGGATTCCAGATACCAGCCGCGGTGGAACTCCACGAACTACGGTCCGAAGGTGGACGTCTGTGCAGAGATTCGCCGCGAAACGCTCAAAGCCGGACTGCGCTGGGGGGTGACAACGCACCTGTCACGTGCATATAGTTGGTGGCAGGTTAATAAAGATGCAGATACGAGAGGAGCGAAAAAAGGGATTCCTTATGATGGAAATGATCCAGACTATGAAGATCTTTACTTTGCCAAAGTACCGGATCGCTCTCAACTTGGTGGTTCACACTATGAGCTTCGCGCCCCGCAATGGTCTCCACAGGAATACAAAGATAATTGGAAAAACCGGATGTTTGACCTGATTGATCGGTATCATCCGGATCATTTCTACTTCGATGCTTCTGTTCCATTCATTGATGATGACGGCAAGACGGGGCTGGAAGTGATTGCGCATTTTTACAATCATAATGCCCGGAAGCATGGTGGTAATAACGAGGGGGTGATGGTATTTAAAAAAATCCCTGACCACGGTATTTTTTATCCGGATATTGCAACGGTTGTCATGGAACGCGGTTTCTCAGATAAAATTGAAGATGAACCCAGGCAGACGGATAATTCAATCGGCCCGTGGTTTCATACCGGCCATTCCAGCTATCAACCGGATCAGATCCGTAAGATCATCCATCAGTTGGCAGATGTGGTTTCCAAAAATAACAATCTATTGCTGAATGTTCCTCCGCTTGCGGACGGCAGTTTTGATGAGCAGACCGTTAAAACCCTCAAAGGCATTGGGCAATGGCTCAAAAGAAACGGCCAGGCTATCTATGAAACGCGCCCCTGGCACGTATTTGGTGAGGAAAATATACGGTTTACAACGAAAGGTGAAACTCTTTATGCTATCTTGTTACAGGCTTCGGATGCCTCGGTGCTGCTCCGTTCATTGAAGGGCTGGAAAGCTGAGGATGTTGCAAGCGTTCAAATGCTTGGCGGTGGTGATATTTCCTGGAATCTGACAAGTGAAGGACTTGAGGTGAAAACCTTGAAGTATAAAGAACAGGTGGCGTATGTTTTCAAAATCAATTGTACCAGCCCGGTATCCTTAATGTCTGCCAATGCTAATAACGCATCTCCTTCCGTTGAAGATGCGAATCAGGAAGGTGAAAAAATTGGAGCCGATGGCCACGGTCAGCAATCGCTCCCGGAGATGATAAAATAAAGAGCACCGTTAAATCACACTGGTTAACATCAACCTGGGGATAGCGTTAGCAAAAACGTTTGTTAAATGAAAATAAGTCACTGGTGAAATAGCCGAAAAGAAGCCGGGGCGATTCTTTATTTCGAATGGCCTCTGCAATATTTCAGCGCTATCTTTTCTGTTGATGGGAAATATTTTTGTACTGCAATTAATCTTGAAAAGTCAAATTATGGCATTTGAATGTCAAAATATTCTATTCATGTAACAACCTTCTGGGATTACTATAATTGAAGACTGCCTCGAAGTCTAAACTGTTGCAAAGCTCATAAGCGATATACTGACTAAAAGTATGAGTATTTATGAACTCGAAAGCAGATTCAGTGTGAAATGACGTGTTCGATCTGATGCGATAGAACCGGTCAACCACAATGAATGACTACCAAACCCGTGCTGGCAAGACGGTTATTTCAGAGCCTTTTGCGCCCTTGGGGAGATCAAGCCGGCATGTTTTCGGGGAAGACAGAAGGCTTGGGATCTTGAAAGTGAATAAATGACCGAACATCGGTGAACAATAATTAAATGGGAATTTCAGATAAGTTAGAATGAGACAAATGAATAAACAGGATTTCACGAAAACCGTTAATCTGAAGCGAACACTGATTATTATATCCATACTGACAGGTATAATCAATCTTCCTGTCAAGGGGAGTCATTCTCTCAGGCAGAGTCAGGATAGACCGAATGTCATTATCATCATGACCGATGACCAAGGCAATAACTTGGGTTTTCAGGGCAATCCCTACTTGGCAACTCCTCATATCGATAAGTTTGCCGAGCAGTCGGTCCGTCTGAGCAATTTCCATCAGATGCCGATGTGCACGGCATCGCGTGCCGCGTTGATGACAGGTAAGTATGCCGAGCAGACTGGCGCCTGGCGAACCAGCCTGGGGCGAACACTGATGCGGGCGGATAATGTGACGGTCGCCGAAACGTTTAAGGCCAATGGCTATGCGACCGCCCAGTTTGGCAAGTGGCATCTGGGTGACAACTGGCCGATGCGGCCGCAGGACCAGGGATTCGATGAGGTCGTCGGACATCGCTGTGGTGCGGTTGGCCAGATCGCCGACTACTGGGCCAATGATTATTTTGATGATACTTTTTATCACAATGGTAAGCCGAAACAGTACGAAGGCTACTGCACGGATGTATTCTTCGATGAAACCATACGATTTATCAAAGAAAAAAAGAGCGAGCCATTTTTTATCTATCTTGCTCCGAACATCACCCATTTGCCGCTGATTGTGGCAGAAAAATATTCTAAGCCACATATCGATAAGGGGATTGATGAAAAACTGGCAATTCTCTACGGGATGATTGATAATCTTGATGAAAATTTTGGGCGGTTGATGACCTGCCTGAAGGAAGAGCAACTTGATAATAATACAATCATTTTATTTACGACGGATGATGGCGTTCAAGGGACTGCTGTTTCCCGAACACCAAAGTACTGGAATATGGGAATGCGAGGCAGTAAGGGGTCGAAAGAGGAAGGCGGCCATCGTGTCTTCTCTTATCTTCGCTGGCCGGACGGCAGCATTGGCGCTGGAACCAACAACGATACATTAATTTCAGTGATGGATGTCTATCCGACCCTGCTGGAACTCTGCAATCTCGAACCACCTGCGGGTGTCAAATTCAGTGGCCGGTCGTTCAAGCCCTACCTGCAAAAACCACTTGATCCGGAAAAGGATGAACGCACATTCTTTTTCTATTACTTCAATCCCAAACGGTTGGATGATCACAAGAGTGCCTGTGTGATCTGGAAAAACTGGCGACTGCTGGGCGGAGAAAACCTTTACAATATCTCAAAGGATCGCATGCAGCAAGATGATGTTGCAGCTGAATTTCCGGAAGTGGTCGATAAGATGACAACGGAGTTTGACGCCTACCATGCCAGAGGGCTTCAGTTGGTCAAGGATCCGGTGCGGATTATTTTGGGTGACGCACGTGCGCCAAAGGCTGAACTGACCAGTCAGGATGTTTATAGTGCTCCTAAAACGGGTCCCCAATCGTTTACTCAGCGAAACGCCATCAATCTGACACAGTCTTATGGCCCCTATGCAGTAACGCTGGCCCGCAGCGGTCGATATACATTCAAGCTTTCCCGCTATCCGCTCTATACCGGTTTACCTTTTGGAAAAGGCGGGTCTAAAATGAAGAAGGATTTCGCCATCGAAAAAGTGCGTATGTCAATTGCCGGTCAGACGATGGAAAAAGCGGTAACACCCGAGGATAAACACGCCAGTTTTACACTGGAACTGGAGGCCGGTGATGCCTTTCTGGAAACCTCGCTGATTGGTGACGGTAAAGACGGTGTGGCTTACTTTGTTACTGTTCAATTTAATAATTAGAAGCTACCCCAAAAGCGGTCTTGAGATGGTTTACAGTTCGCATTCAAAATCAAAATTTAATTATGGAGTTTATGATGTTACAAAAATACAGATTTTTATTACTGGGATGTTTTATTATTTGTTGTGCATTTGGAAAAAGCAGCAATCAGGAGCCCCCGTATGAAGCAAAATGGGATTCTCTTCGAAAGCATCAGGTGCCGCAGTGGGCCAAAGATGCAAAATTCGGCGTCTATGCCCACTGGGGGCTTTACTCTGTCGTCGGCGGTTGGGATGTCAATAAGAACTGGGCGAATGATATTGCTTGTGCCTATCACGGGGTCTATAGTCCAAATAAAAGGCAGGACAAAAGGCGTGAGTTTGAGAAACACATTGGTCCTGTCAATGAGGGTTTCGGCTATAAAGATCTGGCAAAACAGTTTAAGGCCGAAAAATTTGATCCCGCTTATTGGGCCGATCTGGTCAAGCGTTCAGGCGCTCGGTATGCCGGCATTTGTGCGATTCATCATGATGGCTATGCCATGTGGGACAGCGAAGTCATGGATTTTAATGCCGGCAAATTAGGCCCGCGCCGTGACCTTCTTGGAGATTTTCTCAAGGAGGTTAAGAAACGCGGCATGAAAACGATGACGTCGTTCCACCATGCCCGCACCTACAAGCACTTTCAGAGTGTTGTCAAAAAAATGGAACAGGCGGAGGGAATGGAGAATGTCGATATCCTGGATCCTCGGTATCGCAACTATTACTGGTTCTTAGGTGAACAGGATAATTTCTCCAGAGTCAGATATGAGTTAACCAAAGAGGTCATTGAACGGTATAAACCGGACGTTATCTGGTTTGACGGCGGCGCTGGCGGGTTTGGAACCGAACGCATACTGGCGGATTTCTTTAATATGGCTCATCGCGAAGGCAAAGAAGCCTGCGTGCATAATAAGGGCAACTTCGGCAAGAATTTCGGGGTTTACTCCTATGAGAATGGTCATAAGCGGCCGCTTTATGTTGAGTGGCCGTGGGAAGACGATACGCCGTCGGCTATTGGTTGGTGTGACTGGCCTTGGTTTAAGAATATTGAGTATAAGAAGCCAAGAGATGTGGTTGTCCGGCTTTGTGATCTGGTGGCACGTAACGGAGGGTTGCTGCTGTCAATGAACCCGCGACCGGATGGTACACTGGACCAGGGGCAGATTGATCTGCTGGAAGGAATCGGCCAATGGCTCGGCCAGAATGGTGAGGCAATTTACAATACCGTGCCATGGAAAGTGTTTGCGGAAGGGCACACCGAGCGATTGGAGCATTATCAGGTTCGCGAAGATGGAGCAAAGTCACGCAGCATTCAGCCTGATCCAAAAAGATTGGACTGGACAGATGTTCGATTTACTCGAAATGGTGAAAATCTCTATGCAACCGTATTGGGGATTGCACCGTCAGGAGTTGTCAAAATCAAGACGCTTTCAACGGAAACCGCAATTTCCGATATCAACAAAATTGAGTCGGTTGAACTGCTTGGGACCGGCCCGGTCGAATGGAAACGTACCGGAGAAACTCTCGAAATTAAACTTCCCAAAAAGCTGCCGAACGAATGGGCCTTGGCTTTCCGAATTCGGGTTAAAGGCGAACTTGACAAAAGTAAGCCGCCCTATGATGAAAAGACGATGAAATTGCCTAAGCAAACCTGATTATAAATAGTTGTCGGTAAATTACCGAGAGTATTAGGTGTCTGGAGAATCCTTGATGACGAAGAAAAAAGTTAAGATAATCGTGTGTTACAGCCTGCTTGTTTCCATTTTGGTTTTGCTTGCACAAGGCTGCTCGCACTCACAAGAGTATTCAGCTGATTGGAAGTCATTGGAAGGCTATCCAGTCCCTGAATGGTATCAGGATGCTAAGTTTGGTATTATGATTCATTGGGGAGCCTACTCTGTGCCGGGATGGGTTCCGGCAGGCTATGCCGAATGGTATCCCCATAGACTCTACTACGACCGTCGGATTCAGGAGTATCACGAAAAGACATTCGGGGCGCTGTCTGAAGTGGGATATAAGGATTTAATTCAGATGTTTAAAGCTGAAAAATGGGATCCTGAGGCATGGGCGGATATCTTCGTTCAAGCCGGTGCCAGGTATGTCATTCCCGTGGCCGAACACCATGACGGTTTTGCGATGTGGGACAGTAAATTGACCACATGGGACGTTGCCGAGCGCGGCCCCCGGCGGGATATTATTGGCGAATTGGAAAAAGCCTGCCGCGGCCGCGGACTCAAGTATGGACCGTCTTATCATCGCGAACGTCATCCCAGCTATTTTACTCAGGAAAAATATGTTATTAAGTCAAAACCCTGGCCGGCGATCGTTGAGGAGATCAAACAGATGCCGGAGGCGGCGGAATTGTATGGCCCGTTTCAATACGACGATGCATTTATCGCCGATTATATCGCACGATGGAAGGAAATACAGGAAAAATACCGACCCGATTTCATGTGGATCGATGACATTCCGATTTTTTACTGGAATCAGAAAGGCGCTAACGACCCACAGATTGAACGATTCCGCCAGGCGTGTGCGGGCATGATTGCCGGCTACTTCAATGCGGCACAGGAGTGGGACAAGGAAGTTTACTTGAACAACAAAGGCAAACATCCGAACTGGCCTGTCAAGCTTGGTTGTCGGTCAAGGGATAACATGGATATTTCGGAATTTCCGGCTCCTGATTGGGAAAATCCAGCGACAATCGCGAAATCCTATGGGTATAATCGCAAAGATGAAGAAATCGGCGCCTATAAAAGCTCGACTCGACTGGTGCATCTGCTGACAGATGTGGTCAGTAAAAACGGTTCACTTTTGCTGAATATCGGTCCCAAAGCGGACGGCACGATTCCGCAGTCACAGGTTCAGCGTTTGCTGGATATCGGTCAGTGGTTGGAAGTCAATGGTGAGGCGATTTATGCGACGCGGTGCTGGGAAACATTTGGGGAGGGGGTTAACTCCGGAAAATCCAAACACTTCTCAGGAGTGCGTTTTACCCAATCCAAAGACGGCAAAACTGTTTATGCGATATTGCTAGAATGTCCAAATGACGTGACGCTGAGAAGTTTTCAGGGGCTAAATGTCAAAGATGTGGCTTTGATGGGCAGTGACGCTTTGCTCCAGTGGTCTTTAGGGGCTAATGGCTTAACAGTAAACCTGCCGGAAGATAAGCCTTGCAAACATGCTTATGTTCTCAAAATTACAACAGGAACTCGAAAATAATAGCAAAGTTACCATCTCTTATTGACCTGCTCCCCATTCTTGGTCAAAGATGGAATTGCGGCGAAGTTTTTGCGGTAGAATTTAAAAGTCAATTTATGGCATCTAAAAGGCAATAATATCCATTCGAGTAATCACTTTCTATGATAACATAACCAGTTTGAGTATGTATTTAAGTTGTTGTAACTTATGGAAACCTGTCTTCGCCTAAAGGGGAACTATATGATTAAGCAGGTGTTATTCGCGTTGCTGATTTTAACGTCTATGGCATGTAATGGTCAGCAGGTATTTGAAAAGATTGCGGAAGTTCCTCAAGGTGCCTCGCATCAAGACATTGTTGACTTGGCAGCGAAGGTGGTTCCGTCCCCAAATCAATTGCTCTGGCACAATCATGAGTTTATTGCGTTTATTCATTTTGGGCCAAACACATTTAGCCGCCGGGAGTGGGGCAACGGCAAAGAGGATCCGGCAAGCTTTAATCCGGTTGGTATGGATACGGACCAGTGGTGTCGCCTGATGAAGGCGGCCGGGATGTCAAAAGTCATCATTACGGTAAAACATCATGACGGCTTCTGCCTCTGGCAAACGCGTTATACAAAACATTCTGTTGCTTCTACTCCCTGGCGAGACGGCAAGGGCGATGTGCTGCGTGATTTGTCTATATCGTGCCGGAAATACGATTTAAAGCTTGGGGTTTATCTTTCACCCGCTGACCTATACCAGATGGAAGCTTCGGATGGTCTTTACGGCAATGAAAGCAAGTATTCCTCAAGAACGATTCCAAGGGCTGTTGACGGCAGACCGTTTAAGGATAAACGCACCTTTACATACAATGTTGACGATTACAATGAGTATTTCATGAATCAGCTGTTTGAATTATTAACTGAATACGGCCCAATTCATGAAGTATGGTTCGATGGGGCGCATCCAAAGCGCAAAGGCGGACAGCAGTATATTCGTCGCGAATGGTATGAGTTCGTTCATAAATTAGCGCCCCAAGCCGTTATATTTGGCGGAAGTGATATTCGTTGGTGCGGTAATGAAGGGGGAAAAACCAGAGAGGCGGAATGGAATGTTCTGCCCATGAATGCTGCAATGGAGGTTTGGAAGGACAAAACGGCAATTGATATTGGCTCCGATCAAATGTTGAAAGGGGCTGCTTATCTATACTATTTGCCTGCAGAAGTGAACACTTCCATTCGTCATGGGTGGTTTTATCGTGATGATAACAAGCAAAATGTTCGAACGCCGGATGATGTTTTTGATATTTATGAAAGAGCGGTTGGCGGAAATGCTGTCTTTCTGCTGAATATTCCACCGAATCGACAAGGACTGTTCTCAAAACGCGATGCAGATTGTTTAATTGAGGTAGGAAAGCGTATCAAGGCAGTTTATGGCAATCGAATCCCTGTCAAGTCAACGGTAAAAGCTGTTCTGGACGGAAATCCAAAAACGTATTGGCAGGCAGAAGGTTTAACCGGTCAGATCGAAGCCTTCATGAATAAACCTTATCTCGTGAATCGTTTTGTACTGCAGGAAGAGCTTGCCGGTCATGGTCAGCGGATTGCTGAACATGCCCTTGACGCCTGGGTCGATGGTTGCTGGCAGCAGGTTGCGTCCGGTAAAACCGTGGGCTTTAAGAAGATATTGAGATTTTCTCCTGTCAAGACCAATCGTTTGAGACTGAGAATTATAAAATCACGTGCAGAGGCTACGGTTTCTGAAATATCTGTGCATTATTACGACGAGCCTCCTAAAGCAGTTCGCGTTTCTACCAATAGCAATGGTAAGGTTGTCCTTGAGGCGGCTTCTGGTGGTTTTTCATGGAAAAATCATGGTTCTGCAGACCAGAGCCAGAAAATTGTTTATACTCTTGACGGTTCGGTGCCTGCGAAAGATTCGAGTGTTTATACAGTTCCCCTTGATTTGCCGAATGGAGGACTGTTAAAGGCTTGCACAATTGTCGGGGATAAAAAAGGAAGCATTGTCACGCGAACAATGGGGTATCCAAGAAATGATTGGAAACTGATGAGTGTGGACAGCTATCCGAACGAGAGACATGTGGGGCAATTTGCTTTTGACGGGAAGGCCAACACGTACTGGCTGGGAAAAGATACTGTGGATAGAACGCATTATATTGCGATTGATTCCGGCAGCGAAAAAGTGATTGGCGGATTTAGTTATCTTGCCCCTAAAGGATGGAAACGGGGCGTTGGTATTGTTGAGCATTATCGTTTTGAAGTGAGCCGTGACGGCGAGAATTGGGAAATTGCATCTGAAGGGAAATTTGGTAACATCCTGAATGATCCATCCTTGCGTACGGTTCATTTTGATAAAAAATTCAACGCCCGTTATTTCAGGTTTGTTGCACTCAAAGCAGTCAAGGACAATCCCTGGTTAGGCGTTGCTGAAATTGAGATATTCGCGGAATGATGAAGTGTACATTCCTGTTATCATCTCAAATGAATTTGTCAGGTCAGTGTCGGTATGATAGAGAGTGGTTGTGTAGATAATATTGTTATGAACTGTGTGCTAGGATATCAAAGTACACAGTTATTATAGGAGATGCTATGAGAAAGTCATTGGCTCCTGCTGTAGCGGTTGTCTGCATTATTGCAGGGTTGAGCTGTGTTCACTACTTCAGGAACACATCTCCACAAGAAATAACCCAAGCCCCCGAAGTGATCACAGGCGAAGAGATCACTTTCACGCTGACGTACCATGGCAGGACGGGTGAAAATGAAAGCCTGATATCTGCCGCGTATTTATTCAGGGATGCGGATTTTTCTGATTCCACCTTCATTGCCTCAGTCAAAGAGCAGGCGGAAAATGATGTTCATATAACGCATAATCCATTACTTGTCGGCAGGGAATTTTCGGCTGTTGAGCACAAAGACGAAGCACCGCTTTTTCTTTATTTTGATGTCAATGCAGATGGACAATTATCTGATAATGAGAAACTGCCCCCTACAGACATCCCGGGGGCTCAAAAAGGAGGTCCTGATGTCATCACCTTTCGGACACCGGATTTTAGGGTTACTGACCAGGACGGGCAGCATTCGCTGTTTCGTGTCATCCTTCTGGCAAGAATTTTTTTTGGTAACTTTGATATAAACTGGACAATGATGGGCCTTTACGAGGGGGTTGCCAGGCTTGGTGGTAAGGACATGAAGCTCGTCTTAAATCCACATTTTGCAAGCCAAAGTTATACACAATATGGTCGTAGTTATTGGAAACTCTCTCCTGCAGCCAATGAAAAAACGAGCGTCACATCCGGTGGAAGTTTCAGTTCGCTGATTCAGCATGATGGAATCTTATATCGCGTCAAGGTCAAGGGGACTTCTGAGGATGGTCGAACGCTTCAACTCGCTATCGCTGAGGACAAAAGCCCGCGTGGTAAGTTTGCGTTCAATTTCCAAGGCAAAGAAGGCTTTAAGTTTGTCCTCGGCGGCTTCTCTCTTCACAGCGTTCATGACAAAACCATTCAAGTGTCTTTGCGAGGTAAGGGGGCTGAATTGCCGGTTGGTGAATATGTCGCCTCCAGCGGACGTATTGGCTACGGCAAGAATGAAGCCAGAGGTTATCTGACTTTTTTTGACCATATACCGGCTTTTTCAGTCAAGAAAGGCGAGACAACCACTGTCAATCTTGGCAATGTACAAGCCGGTCTGCGGATCATAAAGCTGAAAAACCGTCATAAAGATGTGCAGAATCAAACGGAGTTTGATCAAGGCGACAGTATATTTATAGATACCGTTTTTAGAGGGGCTTCGGGAGAAATATATTCCTGTTTCAAGCATCTTAATAATAAGGATCTCAATAATACATTGCTAAAAATATATGATTGCGATAAACGCGAGATCATCTCTGGTAAAATCGAGTATGGATGAGGCGGTTCATGCGGGTTCTCGTGGCGAGAACCGAAAGCGGGAAAATATACTATCGTTGTCACTCAGGACACCGGTCCGTTCATGGGTGTTTTGGAAGCGCAAAAAACGATTACGATTAGATAAACACAGTAAATAGACGCATTTGGTCTATATAAAAACGATGTTTTACGACAACGTATTTGACAGAAGGGCGAAGTTATTTAAATTAAATTTTTGGAGATTACCTTAAACCTTTAAATGCTTGAGGAGAAATACCGAAGACCTTTTTAAAAGCCCGGGTAAAGTGGAATGGATCATTAAAACCCAGTTCATGGGCGATTTCTTTGACCAGTATGCCGGATTCCTGGAAACGGTCCGCGGCATAGGCCATTTTAAGATTCAGCAGATACTGGTAGGGGCTTTGAGTGTCGAAACGTTTAAATAATCGGCATAAATACGCGTGATCGAGCATGCACGCATCTGCAATTTCTTGCAGAGAATTTAATGTTAAAAAATGTTCTCTGATATATTGGCGGCAGTTTTGGTAGGTAGTAAAGGCTTTGGAAGGGCTTTCCGTTTCGTCTGCAGTCATCTCCGCAACTCTATACAGTAAATATTCCAACAGCGTTGAGCAGGTCATAGATTTATAGGGGCTGTCGGAAAGGCCGTGGAGCAACAAATCATCCAAAATTCGAGTGATTTCGTCAGGTCTGTTGACGTGTATCGCTGTGCCCAGCGGTGAAATGTGCTTCTTCAGCAGTTGTTTCCCAGGAGTTCCTGTAAAATCGATGAAATACTTGGTCATCGGCCGGTCGGGAACGGATGTAATCCGCTGGCTGATGCCGGGACCATAGGAGAAAAGTGTTCCGGCTTTCAGTTTATAAGTCTGATCATTGAGTATCACTGTCCCGTTACCCTTGGCGACGAATTCGATGCAGTAGTAAGGAAAATCCATTCTGTCTATCTCAAAATCGGGTGTGGTATGCTCACATCCCCCGCAGATAACCTTGATTCGAGGCTCTTTCGTTCGCGATTTTTCAAGATAAAACCGCTTGGCCTGAGCCACTTGTGTTGAGAAGAAATCCGGTTCTTTAGAATTTTGCATACGAAACTCCCATTAAGTCAATAAATGGCATGCAATAGGCAATTATGTCCATTTTTCAGTACTTTATATCTAACTATAATCATTTTGTAAACTAAAAGCAAAATCAATATTATTCATATTGAAAAAGAAATGAATGTTTTAGACAAGAAAGGTAATAAAAATGGCAAACAAAAAAGCGATTGATTGTATCAAGAAAGATGATTTGATCGTGATCGGCGGAGCCGGCGGATTTATTGCAGGTGCTTTGACCCGGTATTTCAAGGATCAGGGTTTTACCCGCATTCGTGCGATTGACAAGAAACCGCTGCCGGAATGGTACCAGGTGGTCGAAGGTGTTGAGAACCTTTGCATGGATTTGAGTCATGAGGAAAACAGCATTATTGCCTGTCGCGGAGCCAAAGAAGTTTATAATCTGGCTGCGGATATGGGCGGTATGGGCTTTATCGAAAAGTTCCGGATTGAATGTCTGCGAAGTGTTCTGATTAATACGCACATGATTGAGGCGGCCAATCGTGCAGGAGCCGAACGTTACTTCTTCTCTTCTTCGGCCTGTGCATACAATGTTGAGTTGCAGAAAGATCCAAACGTAAGAGCACTCAAAGAGTCAGATGCCTACCCTGCGATGTCTGAGCGTGGTTATGGCTGGGAAAAGCTGATTTCTGAGATGTTCTGTGAGGAATACTGGGCAGAACGCGGGATGAAGACGGCAATTGCCCGTTTCCATAACGTTTACGGCCCGTACGGTACCTGGGACGGCGGTCGTGAAAAGGCACCGGCAGCCATCTGCCGCAAGGTGATCGAAGCCAAGGACAGTGGTGACCTGAAGATCGACATCTGGGGTACCGGTGAGCAGACCCGCAGCTTCATGTACATCGATGACTGTGTGCTCGGTATTGATATGATTATGCACTGTGACGATCTGATTGCTACGCCGATCAACCTGGGGTCAAGCGAACTGGTTGCTATTAACAAATTGGCTGACTATGCAGAAGAGATTGGCGGTGTCAAGCTGGAACGTGAGCATGACCTGGATGCTCCGCAGGGTGTGGCCGGCCGTAACAGTGACAATACCTTCATTAAAGAGGTCTTAGGCTGGGAGCCGGATCTGTCGTTCCGTGAAGGTTTGGAACGCACTTACAAGTGGATTGAACAGCAGTACAACGATCGTAAAGCCGGAAAACGAACCGTCAGTTAAAAGATATAGTATTCTGTTCTGCTTATGTCAAATTCTAAAGAATAAGTGAGTAGCCTTAGATGAAAGGGATTGCGATGAAAGTTAGCGAATTACGCCTAATTATTCATGTCATATTGTGTTGTTGTGTAGTATCCGGTTTGGCTTATGCTTTGTCAGATGAGGATGCGGCTTATGAAACGACCTGGAAATCCCTCAATGAACATGATGAGGCGCCTGAGTGGTTTCGGGACGCCAAATTTGGCATCTACTTTCACTGGGGCGTCTACTCTGTTCCTGCCTTTGGGAATGAGTGGTATCCACGGCATATGTTCATAAAGGGAAACCACGTTAACAAACATCACATTAAAACATATGGGCAGCCGACGGAATTTGGTTACCATGACTTTGTTCCGATGTTCAAGGCGGATAAATTCGATGCTGAAGAATGGGCTGACCTCTTTGAAAAAGCCGGCGCGCGCTTTGCCGGTCCGGTGGCTGAGCACCATGACGGCTTTGC
>JANQGW010000122.1 GCA_028282905.1 Sedimentisphaerales bacterium
CTTTGATACCGCCGCGACTGCCCAATTCCAACCCTGCATTCTTGGCCAGCGTCGTTTCGGGCCGGACGCCAACCGCCATAATCACCATGTCGGTGGTAATCGCTTGGTTGTTGCTTAGATGCACTGTCAGCCCCGAATCGGCCTGCTCAATTTTGGTCACGCTGTTGTTCAGTTCCAGATCGACACCATTAAGTGTTAACTCCTGATGCAGCGGTGCCGCCATTTCCGGATCGACCGTGCCCATCACCTGCGGCTCCAACTCTACCAGCGTCACCGACATGTCCCGCTCGATCAGCGCCTCGGCCATTTCCAGGCCGATATAGCCGCCGCCGACCACGACGGCATGTTTGGGCTTTTCATTATCGACCTTACTTTTGATCACGTCCATATCCGGGATGTTTCGCAGCGTGTAAACGCCCTCGCTGTCGGCCCCGGCAATCGGCGGGCAAAACGGCTCTGCCCCCGGGCTGAGTATCAGCGTATCATAACACTCGGTATACTCAGTATTATTGCGCCCATCCCGTACATGCACCTGCTTATTGGCGCGGTCAATCGCCGTCACTTCCGATTGAATCCGTACATCAATCTCAAACCGCCGGTTCATATTTTCCGGCGTCTGAACCAGCAGCCGCTCGCGATCGGCAATCACATTGCCAATATGATACGGCAGCCCACAGTTGGCAAACGAAATATACTCACCCCGCTCAAACAGGACGATCTCAACATTCTCATCCAGCCGCCGAAGCCGCGCCGCCGCAGACGCCCCGCCGGCCACACCCCCAACAATCAATACACGTTTATGACTCATTGCTATCTCCACTGGGAAAGCGGGCGTCTCGCCCGCGAACCATTAAACATCATTCAATTTATCAGTAATATCATTCCACCGGTCGCATTGTCATTCCGAGCGAAGCTTTGTCACCCCGGACTTGATCCGGGGTCCAGTACGACACTGTCTGGATGCCGGGTCAAGCCCGGCATGACAAGAAAGGAAAGGCCGCTCTTCACATCGCACAATTCCTCTTAATACAATTAATCAGCCCCGGCAGTTGCGGACTGGCAATCGTATAATAAACCGTCCGACCTCGCCGCTCGGCATTCAGCAAGCCGTGGCCTTTCAGCAGCCGCAGGTGTTCACACGTCTGATTAGCCGAGGTCTTTGCCATCTCGGCAATCTCATGGACCGCAAACTCACCCTGCATCAGGATATTGACAATCCGCAGCCGCACCGGATGGGCCATCACCTTCAAACATTCAGCCGCCTTCTCAATCAACTCATCCGGCAGCAACTCAATATTTTCTGTATTCATCTCGCTCATAAGTCATCCTCTCGATTCTATTGCCATTTCATACGAATCAAAATATCGAGAGTTCTCGATATTTTGATGTTTTAGAAAATATTTTTCACCAAAGCCCTTTTTAACTTCAAAAACTACAATTTCAGGCTAAAATAATCTTATGAAATCAAGTAAAGACATGTCGGCTAAGCGTCCAAAGAAACGACTTTGGCTGCTGATTCTGCCAGCAGTGATTGGTTTTGTCGCCGGGTGTTTTCTGATTAACCGGCTGGTCAGCCCGCTGACCGTGGTAAAAATCATTGAGCTTGAGGACGTTCAATCTGCACCTCCGGAGCCGGGACGGACATTTGATAAGCTTCGCATTGGCTGTTACAACATCGCCCACGGCCGCGGCTCGGTGGGCACCAGCAATTGGGGCGGCGGCAATGAGACCGACAAGCAAAATCGCCTCCAACAGATCGCCGACCTGCTTAAACAGCAGAATCTGGACATCGTCGTGCTGAATGAGGCAGACTTTGACAGTCTCTGGAGCGGCCATACTGACCAGGCTATACTGATTGCTCGTCAAGCCGGTTACCGCTACCTTGCCGAACAGCGAAATATTGACATAGCCATTCCCTTTGCGAGCCTGCGATTTGGCAATGCCATTTTGAGCCGCTTTCCGATCTCAGATACGATATTTCTGGACTTTCCGCATCCGTCTCGGTTCCAGGAGCTTTTCATCGGCGGCTATAAAGACGGCCTGGTCACTGACGTTACTCTGCCAACCGGCGAAAAAATACAGGTCGCCGCGGTTCATTTGTCACTCGAGGGCGAGGGCTACCGAACCGGCAGCGTTGAAATGATCATCAATCATCAAAAACAATCCGGCCTGCCCATGATCGCCATGGGCGACTTCAACAGCACCGCCCAGAACTGCCCCGGCCACCACATCGGCCCAAACAGTGAAAACGCCATCGAAGCCTTGCTGAAAAATCCCGATTGGACAACCCTGCCAAAAGACATGCCGGTCAAACCGGAAGACTATACCTTCCCCGCAGCAAATCCGGCAAGAACCATCGACTGGATCTTCACCTCAACCCCATTGCAGCTAACCGAAAAACAAGTCCTCAAAACCAATCTGTCCGACCACCTGCCCATCACAGCAACCATCGCCAAAACATCAAACTCTCAACCAGACGACAACTAAAGATTTCGTTTTTTTCATTTGACTGTCAGTGTGAGACTTTGGATAATTGTTTTTCGAAAGTTATTCTATAGATTGTAAGAAGCCTTTTAAAAATTTCCAACAACAGCAACAGGATATGCAAATAATTACTTAGAGGAGAGCCATGATTCAGATCCCTTTAACTTCAGTAAAAGTTTCTGAAAACTACTGTTTAGACTGCGATGACCATGTCGTTCATGTGAAAAAAGGAAATGTTTCTTTTGAACTTTTCTGTGAAATTATCCCAGAAGGAGGTTCCAGTTATCCATGCGATTATATACGATTCTTTATTAAGCTTGCTGACTCAGAAGGTAGAATATTATCACTTGCCACTGACATTGAAGTTGAACAGTTTTTTGACTTGCTGCTAAATAGTACTTCAGTATTCAATAGATACAGATGGAAAAGTGCTCCTGATAATTTAAAGGATGTCTTCCAAAAAAACACATTTCTCAACAATTTCCATTCTATAGATGACAGCCGAGAAATACATATGTTAAGCCTGAGTGACGCAGATAAGCATTCGAAGAAATGCCTTCATTACTTGAAGCCCTATTACTGCTATAGAAAACACTTACATGCCCATTTGACTTTTTCAATTATTCCTAAGGATGATGATAGTGATATTCCATATGAAGGGGTACTATTGCTTCTTTGTGAAAAATTGTCTGTAGAGAATCCTAATATCATAGATGAAGATGGTTATGCAGAAATGGAAGACATAGATTTCTTATTCATTAACAGAGGTTTTCCATTTGGTTTTCTTCAACAATTGAATTGTAAAGATTATACTCTTGAAATTACTGAGGAACGCCGCGAACCTCAGAAGAATGTTATTTTAAGATAACACGTCCACCTTCCCGGCACAAAGCACTTAAAGAGGCATTTTATAGGCCCCTTAATCGATCTGCACCGTTTTTCACAAGCCCAAGATTGCAGCCAAGCAAGCCTTCCGGTTTTGCAAATTTTTGTTATCAATTTCACAATAAAAATATTTTTATTTGTTCTATTTTACGTGTTATTTCGCCTTGACATAGTGCAATAAAATCTGTACTTTGACACTTCGTGCTTGTGAATGTGAGCGCAACCACATAGCCGAATAAACGCTTGGCTTTCCGCTGCCGCAACGGCAGTTTCCGCCAGCCTTTCGGTGATGGTGATAAGGTTGTGCAGTTGGTTTAACCCAGTTAAAACTAAATAGAGACACAAACGACAGCAAGGCTATGAAATACCGACGGATACCGGATGAGACAATACGACGCATGCCGATGTACTTGCGGGCATTGTCACTGCTCCAGCAGCAGCAGCAG
>JANQGW010000235.1 GCA_028282905.1 Sedimentisphaerales bacterium
GGACGCTGTATCAAAGACAGCCACCTTGCCGGCATCCCGTTCGGCCACATACAACGTCGCCCCATCCGGAGACGCACACACATCAGACGGCGATAAATACGCCGCAGGAGAAATTGAAACCAGCAACGAAAAAACACTCAACAAAACCAGCAATCGAAAACTTTTATGATTTATCATGGTTAATCCTATCTTATCAAATGAGCGATTGTTACGACACGTCATGTTTTTACATTGATTAGTCATAATTGAGCCACCCCTCTCTAATCGCCTGGCGATTCGTCCATTCGATAATCTTACGCATATCATACTTCGCTTGCCTGGCCTGATCTGTTGCGTTAGGCACATGGCCGGCCATATCCGCCCGCGGATTAGCGGCCAAGTTATCAGCACCGGCCTGAATAATCGCCAGTGCCTGATCATAGGCCGAACCACTTAAACCAGACAGACAGATACTCTTTTCGGGTCGGTCAAAACTCAAATAAGCTGGTGCCTTTTGACCAAAGCTGTAGCCGGTCAGTGACGACAGACTCGATAGCTGGGAACCACTCAACGGCGAACGTCCCGCCGAGTTGCCAGGATAGGCACTGGTATAGACCGGGTAATACGGTGCATTCAGGTCAATCCAGGTAATCAGCCGGTCGCGTTCTTCAGCCGTCAGTGTCACGCTCGCATGCTGTGGGTCATCCAGAGCCGCAATCAGCGGACTGGCATGGGATCCCCACGAATAGGCCGCGTAGATTGGAGCCTTGCCCGCCCCCACAACGCCGGTAAGACCTTTCCGCCAGAGTTCATTATACGAGGTATTAAAATGAACCTCTTTATCCGGTTCCAGAAGCAGTCCCGCCTTGGCACCACCTGGCGTATCAAAACCGTGACAACTGACACAATTGGCCGTAAAGACCGGCTGGACATCATCCAGATAATTGTAGTTTTTGGTCTGGCCGTACCAGCCGCCCAATTGGTCAGCGTCACGCTGAATGGCCGTCGGCAGATAGTAGTTATCCTCCGCAACCGGATACGCATCCGTGCGTGACTCGTGACAGCCGACACACCCGACCATCTCACCCGGCTGAGCGATGGTCAGACTCCGCATGGACTGGATCATCATGCCGTTTTCATCCAGCAACTGGAAGTAAACCGGCACTTCTGACGGCACTTCGAAGTAGGCCGAGCCGTCATCTTCAATCGGAACGGTGCCGAGAACCTTCTTGCTGTAGAAGTCGTGCCACGCCATGCCGGGGCCTTCAAACCCCTGACCAGACCAGCCATTGTAGGTCCATTGCAGTTTTTCGGTCGCTTCCAGCACACGCAGGAACTTGGCCGCTCCGGGAGCAACACCTTCCATGTGTGTCCCTTCATACACATCGGTCACATAGAACTTACCGTTGGTATTTTCGGTGTACTTGCGTAATGTCGGAATCTGCGGCGGACGCGTCCGACTGCGGATCGGCATCGGGTCGTAACAGCCTTTACTCGCTTCTTCATGCAGCAGAATCTGATTGCCAAAGGTGTCCACAAGATAAATACCCATTTTTTCACCGCTGCCGGTCATCCGGGAGACCAGGAAATATTTCCCCGTACTGTCCGGATAATCTGGATCATACAGCGGATACGGGTCTTCATATTTAGGACTGACACCGACATGGTTATCAAATCCATAAATACCCGCGTAAGGCGTCGGAATCGGTTTGGTTCCATCCCATCCGCCGGACAGGTCAATGGCACTTTCCGGCCAGATGTGCTGAATAGGATTGGGCTTGCCCGGCTGCGGCAGATCAACGCCCAAACGCCGATCCACAATCGCCAAAGCACCCCACGGCCGGTCATGACAGGAACCAAAGATACATACCATCTGCTGAGTCCCGGGAATCTGTCTCGGATCCAGTACGGCACCCGGCGAAATCGTATTGTTGCCAAAATAAACTGCGTGATTATTGCCGTCCGGGTGCGCTGTCCAGACAGACTCGGCATCACCAAAGTTGCGATCCACATATTCCCAGCGGGCATACATGATCCGCCCGTCATCTGTCAGCGACGGTGTAAAGTCAAACAGCGTATTGTTGCTGATCTGGTGAATATTGGCACCATCGGCGTTCATCTTATACAGGTTGCACTGGATGTGCCGGTTACAGTGAACGTACTTCGGTTCACGCGTCGAAGAGAATACGACAGTGTCATCCGGCATATAAATCGGGTCCAGATCGCTGACACGGTCAATTGTCGTCAATTGAACCAGATTCGTACCATCGGAGTTGATTTCATAGAGATTATAATTGTCACTGGTGCTGTTTCGTTTGGCAAAAACAATCTTGCTGCCGTCGAAATAGACATCCGGATCACGAACCATTCCGTTCGGCGTATCAACCAGCGTCGTCACGGTGCCGCCATTGCCCAAGTCAACCGTTTTCATGGCACCTCCGGTGCGGAAGTAACCATTGTTCATCTCGCTGTCATAGCTCGGGAAGAAGGTATGCGTATTATGGTGATCGCCGGGATACTGGTCACGAGCGATAAACAGAATCGGCTGGTCGCTGACCATCGGGTTAGCAATCAGTACTTGGCGGATATAGTCTTCTACAACCGCCACTAAAGCATCCAGGTCGGCTTGAGTGGCCGTGCCTTCTTCGATACCGGTCATGATATCTCTAAGCTGTTGAGCATAGCTGTCCAACTGGTCAAGATAACTTTGGCCATTGGGGTAATCTTCTGCCGGATAGGTTTCCATCAGGTCCACAACCGCCGCACGAGCGGCATCGAGATTAATCGGCAGCGGAAGATTCGCCCAGCGACGTGCGGTTAATGCACTGTCAATAACACCCGTAGCCGAGAAATCATCAAATGTAATATGGCCCCAGCCGCCGGTGGAATGATCGCGTAAGCGGACAAAAACTTTTTGCCCAACAAGTTCCGGGGCATTCCAATTAATCCGCTGCATGGCTTCGGTATTGGCGCCGCGGGCATACAGGACTTCCTGTTCATTGAGGTCGTCATCGACGGTGCATAAAGCAATATAAGTCGCAGACCCGTTGCCTCCGCCGACCAGAAGTGAAATATCTGGTCCGGTTAAGGTAAAGACCGGCGATTCAGCAGTTCCAGTGTATCCGTCACTGGGCGTATAACTTTCCGTCTCCAGCGAAGACAGGAAGTAAGTTCCCTGCTTGTTATAGACTGCTCCGCCGTTATGGAAGGTGTCCCGGTCGCAGACAAACAGTCCGAAACCACCTTCGACAATACGCCAGTCCTGCAGGTCGCCTGTTTCAAAATCGAAAATAATGTCGGTGCCGTACTCGGCACCCCACTCATTCGCTAATAAACTGAAATCGAACAAGTCAACGATGCCGGTATAATTCAGGTCGGCGCCGCCACACCAGGTGTTGGCGATTCCGCATGTATCGTTAAGCCATTGGCCGGCGACAATCAACGCATCGCCGATCTCGATGCTTCCATTAGCATTCAAATCACATGAGCGAGGAGCAATCGTAGTGAAACTCCACTCCGGACCGGAAATCGTCTGGCCGTCAGCAATAGTATCGACCCGCCAGAAATACTCGACTGTATTTGCCATGGGAGAAGGCACAGGAGCCGTTCCATCCGCAGCAGCGTCAAGATCCGCAATCAATGACAAAGCACCGGAAACCGTTCCGAAATAGACCTTCTGCGAATCTGCGTCCGGCGAAGGGGTCCAGCCAAGCATTGTCAGCGGCAGAACATTAGGCTGATCATCCGTTGGCAGCGGGTTATTCGCCGGGTCCGGTTCAGAGGGACCGTCGCCATCGTCATAGGCATCAAATGCAAAACCGGTAATCGCCCCCCACGTGTTCACATTGGATGAGATCGTCACCACGACATCATCGCTGCCGGACGGAATATCAAAAACAGCATAGGTGGTATTATCCGCCCCATTGGCAGCAGTCGTCAGCGAGGCGTTCTCGGCTCCAACCTGTACATCCACATCCCAGGTCTCATCAACCGCATCACCATCCGTCAACAACACCGTCAGCCGAAAAGCATCTGATGATGAACGGCTAACCGTGAAGACATAGGGAAGACCTCCCCAGGCAAGCACCGACGTATTCGTCAGGGCATTACCGGCGGCCGGGTCTTCTATCTGGCCAAAATTGCTGTTCCCGGACCAACGGCCGCTGTTATTGGCGGCAAGCGAAACATCCGCGATGTAACTCGGCACAGAAATCGCGCTGTCAGCCGCAGCATCGGTGCCCACAAGAGATGAAGCATCATAAGGAGAATTCCAGGTATTGTCGGGTGTATACAACCCGTAAACCACATAGCCATCCGTCCCATATTCATTGTCAGTCTCCAACGCGGCGGCCGTCCGCCAGTTGGATACCGTCGTGCCATCAGAACCTACCGCGACGAGAGGCAATTTCGACGGATCAAAGGCAAAGCCCGTCACGGAAAAATTGCTGTTACATGTCACCGACACGGTCACGTCACCCGAACCCGTATCGACATCAAATACATGGTAGATCAATCCGTCTGCAGCGTGGGCCTGAGTGCTGTTGACAGCCCCGGAACCATCATCGACAGCCACCGTAAAGGTGACATTCGCATTGTCACCGCTGGCGGTCATCACCGTCAATCGAAATGCCTTTTCCGTGGATCGACTGATGGTATAAATATGCGGATCAACAAGACCGGCCAACAGTGAGGTGTTCGTCAGGGCGTTACCGGCGGCAGGGTCTTCGAGTTGGCCAAAATTACTGTTGCCTGACCACATATTGATATTGGCAGGCGTCGCAATCCCGCTGATATAAGCCGGCAAAGAGGCTTGATCATTACTGAAATCATACGGATTACGATATTGACCGTCACTCTCGTTGATTCCATAGATGATATAACCATCAGAGCCGTACTCACTATCGGTTTCCAACGCCGCGGCGGTCCGCCAATTCGCGGCGGCCGATGTGTCGGCTCCGACAACCGTCGCCGCCTGCAGACCCGCTGCCATAAATAACAGTACACTTACTAAGATACCGTTTCGAGTCGATTTTCTCACTGTTCAAACCCCCATTTCAATTCATTCGAGTTTATACTTTATTCCATCGCGGTAAAAAATTGATTATTCTTATGGCCGTGCCCATATATTCAGAGCGCCCTGACTCCAATAAACTTCGCAATCTTCATATTTTCGGAATCCAGCCGAACCGTCCAGGCAGGCCTGATTCATCCCCATCGGCCATTCATCGCCGGGTTTGATATGTTCATCAAAACCCCGGGGAAAATGATTAACCTGTCGGAATTCGCTGTTACTGCGAGACCAGATATCCAGATTGGAACCGTAAATTTCGATAATATCGCCAAACATCGGCAATGAACCGCGATCGGTTGTTTTTCGCGGCATCGGAGATGAACTGTGCCATGTGCCGGGCATGTCACCCTGATTGAAATATGAATAAGATGACTCAAAAGGACGCCAGCCGGCATGCTGCTGTGTCGGCCATTGTCGACCATATCCAAACTGCGGCGAGTTTAAGCGCTTAACCTCGGGGCAATACATGACTTCCGGCGCTTTGTCCACGCCCTCGGTCCATTCGCCGGCTTTTTCCAGCACAAATCCATCCAGATAGCCGTCAAAGAAAATACGGTTATCATGCACGGAAGGGTTTGTAGTCCCGCCTGTCGTGTACCACCAGATATGCGGATAATTCACTGAATTGGCCGGCTTATGAGGCAGCTTTGTATCAAAATCCTCAGCATATAACAGAAAGCTCATGGCCAATTGCCTTACATTGGAGGTGCAAGTGAGAATACGCGCCTGACGTTTGGCAATCCTCAATGCCGGCATCACAATGGCCATCAACAATGCGATAATCGCGATAACTACCAACAATTCAATTAATGTAAATCCTTTTTTACTCTTCACAATTCTATCCCTTTCGCAATCTACTATTTTCTGAATACAGAGCTATTGACACGATTTTCTCCATGTCAATAGCTCCAAATTCATCTGTTTTACTAATTACCGGTGCCGGGGTCTGCCGAACAACCGCAGACCCCGGCCCGTTTTCATCAAATCACATAAAACTCAACTAACCACTTACGGCAGCGTCTGAATGCACGTCGGATAAATCGCACAGTCAAGCCACTGACCGGCAAACATCACCAAATCGTCAATGTTCACTTGGCAGTCATCCGTAAGATCAAACGCCGGCTTTGCCACACAATACGGGCCCATAACCGCACTGTATTCTTCAGCCACCTGTGTCGCCGAGCGGACATAATTATAAACCTTCACTTCATCCACCAGGCCACCATACCAGATAGCATCCCAGACACTTCCGATCATAAAGTCGCCACCCTTGTCAACGAAGGGGCTGTTGATTCCCGTCACACTGCCAAGGCGGACACCATTGATATAGAGCGTAGCCTCATCGCCGTCATAGGAAGCAACGATATGCGCCCATACGCCATCTTCCAGAACAGGCGTTCCTGAATCAATCGCTATCCCATTGAGTTCAAATCGCAGCCAGCCATTCGTCGCATGTTGTCCGATCCAGAAATATCCGTCCGGAACATCAGGCAGCCACTTGCACATAACACCGCCCCAGTCTTCAGAAATATCATCCGGATTCATCCAGTAGGAAACCGTAATTTCACCGGAATCAGTCAGCAGTGCGTCACCGTAATTAAAGCGGTCATCGGTGCCGTTCAACCGGACGGCCTGACCGACTTTTCCGGCCTCATAGGTCGGAGCGCCTTCAACGACTGGTGAGTAAGCGTTCGGTGACTTGTCGTTGGGATCACCATTATCAAACGGAACGTCAATCATCAGTTTTTTGAGAATCAACGTAGCCGCACCGGAATCGGCTTCAGCACCGTTAGCGGTAATAGTAACCTTGCAGTAATAGGAATTTCCATCCTGAGCACCTGTCACAGAACTCAATGTCAATGTGGCGGATTCCTCACCTGACATAAGGACGTCATTTTCATACCACTGATATTCCAGGCCTGTCGAATCGCCGGTATAGGGATTGATCACTGATACGCTAAAGACCGCCTCTTCACCTTCGGCAAGGAATTGATCGGCCGGGGTGAGCGGGTCGATTTCAGGAATTGACAAGGCCGTATAGAATGTCCAGACAGGACCCACAATGTTGTTGGGGTCGTCTACAGCGTAAACGCCGCCCTGGCCGTCATCGACACCTTCGACAATCTGCCACTTATAAACTTCGTCACGCGACAATGCACCGGCAATATAAGATGCTGTCGCCTGCACCGGGTCACCGGCAGCCACTTCATCCACTAAATACAGGTTAGGATCAGACGGATTAGCAAATGTGCCCAAAATGTAGTGTTTTTTCACTGTGGAAAGCGGCTGGGCATCCGAACCCAGGGCCGTGTTCCATGATAAGACCACATTATCAACGGCAATCTTTACCCCGCTTCCGTCCGGATCATCAGCCGGAGCAGGATTATGCGGCGGCAATTCAAAAGAGGCTGTCAACTTAACGGTATTCAATACGACCACATCAGCATCTGCCAACACTCTTATCACAAGATTTCCTGATCCATCCGTCAGCAGGCCTGAAAGAATGCCGTAAGGATCTGCAGAGTCCGTAGGACTCTGAGCAGTCTGGTTGCCGGACTCGAAATAACAACCCAAATCCCGGCCGTCAAATGCCGAAACCCCGACAAACTCATACGAAAGGCTGTCATCCAGGCCGCTGAATGTCAGCGTCATGACATTGGGAGTCTGACCATAGAATCCCATGAAATCTTCCGCGTGAGTGGCGTCAAAGCCCAATGCCGCAACCGAGGCGTCGATTGCGCCAATAGCGGCATCTGAATTACTGAATAACGGCGCGTTGTTTCCAACGGTAAAAGAAACACCGTCAACGGCGACACCGGATGTGTCCTGTAAACTGGTCAGATTAATCGCCAGTGAAGCACCGGCGTCGTTAAAATTCGTTGCGGGAGCCGAAGCCGTCGCACCAAAATCAATGCCAATCTCGGTTCCGCCTGTAATCGGCGCTGCCAAGGCACTGGAAGTTATCATCAGAGCCATTGCTCCCATGAAGAACAATAAGAACCTGTACTGTTTCATAATAGACCTCCATTTATCATCATACTTTGGTTTGTTCATTTTCATTGTTCGACTCCGTTTTATTCAACTTCCGTGATGCAGGTTGGGTAGGTACCGCAGTCGAGCCAGGCTGCCGCAAATTCGGCAAAATCCAGAAGATTTACTTTGCAATCGCCAGTCACATCATATTCCGGTTCTTCCACACAGAACGGACCGTTACAGGCAACGTAAAGATCTGCCGCTTCATATACGTCCAGAGCATAGTTATAGACCCGAACGTCATCGACCAGACCATTGAAGAAGTTGGCGCCGGCCGGAACCTGACCAATCATGAAATCACCGGCCAAATCATCCAGCGTATCGGTAACTGCAACTTCGGCAACCAACAGGCCATTGGCAAACGTCTTCTGGAACTGACCGTCAAAGGTACAGACAAAATGCGACCATTCGTTATTGGTCAATACGCCCGCAGGGGTATTGCGTGTTTCGCCCGGCAAATAAGTGCTGTAGTTCAGCATACCGTCTGTTGAATGCTGACCAATCCAGAAGGTATGCGGAATTTCTTCACTGGCTGTTTCCCATTTGGAAACAATCCCTTTCCAGTCACCTGTAATATCGCGAGGCTTGGCCCAGAAACAGATACTCATGCCACCGTCCCGCATAACAGGAACATTGCCGAAATTGATAAAGTCATCGGCACCGTCGCAGTCGGCCGCCAGGCTGCCGCAGATACCTTCCGCATAGGCGATACCGTTTTGCTCTGTGCCGTCATAACCGTTGCCGGAAATATCGTTCGGATCACCGTCCAGGGGCCAGTGCGCAATAAGCATTTTGACAGTCAGCGCAGCTGTGCCGGAATCTGCCTCCGCACCATTCGACGTGATCGTCACCTTGCAGTAATACGCATTGCCGTTCATTGCCTCTGTGACAGTATTTACCGTCAGCGTTGCTGCTGTTTCACCGCTCATCAGGACATCATTTTCGTACCATTGGTATTCCAGACCCGTGCTGTCACCGGTGAAAGGATTGATAGCGGCAACAGTAAACATCGCATTTTCGCCTTCGCCTACTACTTGATTGGCCGGGGTCAACGAATCAATATCCGGAACCGACAGGGCCGTATAGAATGTCCAAACCGGGCCAACAATGTTATTGGGGTCTTCAAGCGGATAGGTTCCGCCCTGACCATCATCAAGAATTTCAATGATCTGCCAGCGATAGACCTGGTCACGCTGCAATGCACCCACATTATAAGAAGCCGTCGCCTGAACCGGGTCACCGGCATCCACATCAGCAACAAAGTACAGATTTGGATCGGACGGATTCGCGAACGTCCCGAATAAAGAGTGCTTCTTTATTGTCGGAATCAGCAAATCATTCGCATCCATTGCGGTATTCCATGTCAATGTCACATCGTCAACGTCAACCTTGTCACCAGTACCGAGCGGGTCATTCGCGGGTTCCGGATCATGCGGCGGTGTCACAAAGTCAGAATCAAAAGCAAAACCCGTAATTGCACCCCAAGTGTTCACATTTGATGAAATCGTGACAACCACATCATCACCGCCTGAAGGAATGACGAAAACAACATAAGTAGTATTGCTGCCTCCATTCGCGGTAGTCGTCAGGGCTGCACTCTCTGACCCCGCCTGAACATCCACATTCCAGGTTTCATCCACTCCGTCACCATCCGTCAACAGCACCGTCAACAAAAAGGCCTCTGCTGATGAACGTGTGATCGTAAAGACATAGGGAATATCTCCCCATGCAAGAACCGGTGTGCTCGTCAGGGCATTGCCCGCGGCCGGGTCTTCGATTTGGCCAAAGTTGCCGTCGCCAGACCATCGGCCCGTCGCGCCTGCCAGTGTAATATCGGCAATATAGCTTGGCTGCAGGACCGCGCTGTCTGCCGCCGCGGCGGTCAATGAGGAGGCGTCATAAGGAGAATTCCAAGTACCATCCGGAGAATTCAAACCGTAAATCACGTACCCATCCGTCCCGTACTCGAAGTCGCCTTCAAGCGCCGCTGCTGTTCGCCAATTGGACTGGGTCGTGGTATCTTCGCCCACCAGGGTCACCGCAAGGACACTGGGGGAAAGCACCACTGCTATAGCCGCCATGAAGAACAATAAAAACCTGTACTGTTTCATAATAGACCTCCCGATAAATAAATTAACATCAACCATATTCCTTTAACACCCTTGAGGAGTTCCAAACTCCTGATTATTCACTTGCATCTGTCTTGCTTTTTGATTTCATCCGTCTCAACTTCACACAACAGTTGGCCGCTTTCAGGCGGCCAACTCTTGCAGTGAAGTCTGTTGAAAAGATGAATGTTCAACAAATAGTTATTTCTTTCTTCGCAGGCAGGCCAAGCCGCCCATCCCCAGAAGCACCAACGTCGCAGGTTCCGGAACGCCGACCGCATCCCAAGAGACCGGACCCATATAGGCGTTCTGTGTTCTGCCGTCGTTATAAATACCTTCGAGAACGAACAAGCTGCCGGCATATACATTATCAATGTCAAAAAAGATCATATCCTGTATGCCATTAGCAGCTGCCAGGATATCACTGGTTGCAGAACTGCCGATTTCATCGCCTGCTTCGGCATCCACCCCTGTTTCACCGTAAATGCCGTCGCCATCAAGATCGAGCAGTTCCGTCAAAGACGCTGAAAAACCAAAGTCAGCCGCCCATTCGACTTCGGCCAAGATGTCATGCATGAGGCCAACACGGACGGTAGCGGCATCTTGATTAATGGTGAACGCAAACTGACTCAACGCAATACCACCGGGGGCATCGGTCACACCATCATCATCAGCACCCAAACTGTCGATCGCCGGGAAACCGCCGTACTGGCCACCGGCAGAGATATAGCTCCAGAAAGGACCTTCCCCGGTAGAGGCGACAGTCCAATGGACTCCTGCTGTCGTCCCGTAGATATTGTCACCATCCAGGTCGTACGGCTTAGCCGTTCCCGATGTCCGCCATTCGGCGGCGGTTCCATCGACTTCATTCCCCACAAATGTTACTACGCTTGCCTGCGCAGCCACCGCGACACACAGTACGGTCGCAATTACAAAAAACAGTTTTCTTTCCATCGTACTACCTCCAATAAATAAATTCTTTTCACTTTCGTTTACAAAACACCTGTAAACTTCACACCCTTTACACACACTTCATTCACTTTCAATTTCAATCTTGACTTTTCAAACAGCTTCTCATACTGTTTCTTCGTGTCGTGCAGGCGCAGAAAAAGCCCGCGATACACCCACGGACCAGCGTCTGCCGTCCAAAACAGGACGCTGGTTCGCTTTTTTCTTACTTGATAAATAACCTCAGTCCACTGCCCCTGGACTGCTAAAAGCCTGATTTTAAGCTAAACATTCTCTCTTGCATGCTTACCAAGAGTCATCACCGGATAGTTTTGCCAAATCAACTTCTGATGTTTTTTCAAAATCTTTATGCCAGTTAAAGCTCCAGAGATTTTCAAGTTTAACTTTTGACGCAGAGCCATCCATAAATGCCATGTTGATACCACGATTATGCCGGTCCAGGCAAACTCGTGCCATATCCATGCCCCAATTGCCCGGCCGGAGCGGATCAGCAGCAATCAATTTTTCCCAAAAGTCCTTTTTGGGAACATCCCCATATTGCAAAGGTCTCGGATTCGTACCAAACCAGGTACAGTCGGCCAGCATCGGAATCGTCGAGGCGCTGGTACTGACCATGGTGGTACGCCATTGCTTTTCAGGAGCATTCCGCCAGCCTGGATCATCCGGAAGATCGACCTCATTGATCCACAAATTCGTTCCATAGCTGCCGTAATTTTTATAAGCATCCGGGCCAAACTGGTGCATGACCATAATCTCACCGCCCCATTGCGTAAAGGTCGAACCGACACCGCCCTGCGGACCGCTCTCCTTTTTAGCTTCCGGACACAAACGCAGGTGATCCACTTCGCCATACAGCGACGACAGCAGCGGCATCCATCCGCCCTGTGTAATGCCGGTGACCCAGACATTATTTTCAATCCAGAACTTGTGGTCATTATCAACCGTATAAGTCAAAAAGATTGTTGACCATTGACGTACATTGGAGCGGCAAACAACTGTCCGCGCCTGCTTTTTGGCTTTTCTCAGCCCCGGCAGAATTATTGCCATTAACAATCCAATAATCGCAATGACCACCAGCAGTTCGATTAATGTAAAAGCTTTTCTTTTCTTTTCCATTTCCAATCCCTTATAATCCCACACAACTTATTATCTTCTGCGAAGCTCAAGCTTCGGCATAGCAAATACGCCCCAGGAAAAACCATGATTCCCATCAAAATCAGTGACGACCAGGGAAAGGTAGCGATCCTGTCCGGTCAGGTCAATGCTGACCTCAGTTGCCGTATCAGAGTACTTGGCCTGCTCTTTGCTCGAACGAACCTTTCCGTCAACCAGCACCCATAAACTGCTGACCGGGGTTCCACCGCCAAAGGTCGGATCTTCCGCGACATTCTGGCTGATGCCGTACAATGTTGAAAATTTGACAATCTCAATACCCGGCAACGCCTGACGAATTGCTTCAAGATCAAACGTCACTCCCTGGTTACCGTGAATGTAAATTGCCGGTTGCTGCTGTGTCCCATAGGTCACCCCATCAAGAACCAGCGGGTTAGACCGATTGAATTCATGTTGTATAATACCACCGTTAGAAATATCGCCAAAAGAACAGCCATTCGTGTCCGGACAATTTTCAAACTGAGTTCCACCCAGGCTTATCAGATTAACACCGATACCTCCGTCAGGAACAAACAGGCAATCAACAAATGGTGATGCAGGTATTGCTACACACTTGCCGGAAGTCGGCTTATTGAGTAACCCATCATATCGCCGAGGTGTAATCCGCCCCGCATCCAGATTGAGAACATGGCCAATCGTTCCGGTTCCGAAACCGTTGCCGCCTCCGACCACATCGGCTAAGTTGAAGTTTTGACCGTGCCAGACAAACCCTGTTTCGGAATCGATTTCACGCACATAACGGCCGTCCTCCCACGGAATCGTTTGAATCACACTGGTTCCGGCCTTAACGCTGCGTGCCTGCTCAGCAACAATCGTTTCACTTTCAATTTCAGAACCCACAGCCCCCGCTAAAATATTCGCCTTACCGGTAAACATATGCACCCGGCTGGAACCGTTGCCTTCGACGCTAACGCCAAACTCGGTGCCAAGGTCCACCACACTGCACGATGGTGTATGTACCGTAAAGCCGGTGGCGTAGCGGGAAACTTTCGCCGTGAGATTGCCGGAATCCAAAAAGAGACTGTTGATCCCTTCCAGTTTGAATTTGGCCGGAGACTCAATGGTGACAATCGCGCCCTGTTCAAGTGTGATCTGAGCGATGCCTTTGACCAAAAGCATTTCTTCAGACTGCTTGAGAACATCGCCACTGATTGGCGCATCGCCTTTTACAACCCATTCGGCATTGATAGAATCAGATAAATAACCGACCGATGGAAGAACGGGATTGAGCTTGACCATTGCCACAACCATTAAAACGGCCGCGGCTGAAATAATCGCGGTAAAGACTGAAAACTTGCTGATCTTGCGGGACACCCGAATTCGTTCGGCTATTCTGATCGGCTCACGGCCTACCTCATAACAGGCTTCTTCGGGAATATCAATGCTCGGTGCCATCATTTCCGATTCGGCCAATGCCAGCATCGTCGGCCAGATTTCATTGTCGGCCAACTGATCAACAGCAGAAGGCATCGCGTTGGCGTCAGGAGCCACGCCATGTCGAATCTCGGCATAATTGCTCATGAAGTCAGCATAGTATTCTACTGCCCCAGACTCACTGCCAAGCCAGTCCTCCAGCCGGTCAAACTGCTCATCCGTAATGGTCCCGTCGATCAGCTCCAGGATGAGTTCATTGATTTCAATTTTCTTTCGTGGTTCCATTATCGCATCTCCCAGGCGGCCAGGGTGTTTCGAATGCAGTCATGCAGCAGGCTGTGTATCCGTGCAAGACTGCGATAAAGTCCCGTCCGTGACCGACCCGTCAGTTCCGCTACTTTCTTGGTGGAAATATCACGCGTGTATCTCATCTCGATCAACTTTTTATCCTTGACGTTGAGCTTCTCAACACAATGCTCCACCGCAGAGGTTCGAGACTGTTTTCTTTCACGCTGGCTGGTGCTGGCAATGGCTTCCACCTTTGCCCAGATTTCATCATTGAACTGCTTCATTGTTTTGCGTTTCTGCCGGCGGTATTGAAGAATCCGAAAGCGGGCAACCGTAATAGCCCATCCCACGAAATTCGTTCCCTCTTCAAACTCATCGAACTTTTCCCACAGGATTGTCGCTGTTTCCTGAATAATATCATCAGCACTGTGAGAATCCGGAACCAGCATGAGGATGTAGCCGTATAGCTGCTTCTGGCAACTCATAAAGTGGCTGAAAAAACGTTCTGCTCTTGATCCGCCGGTCATGTCTCCGCCGCCATTGACATTATTGAAAAATTTCGCTGACATTTCAGATTCACTTCTCCACTAAAATCAGCAATATGCTTCACTATAAATACATCGCGTAGTCACCTCAAAAAGTCGCGCAAAAACAACCCCGGATCAAAAAAATACTGTGTTTATTCAAACTTGCTGTAATCCGCTTTTTCAATACTGATATAACCTATTTTGATCGCTGTTTTCTTTGTTTTCTGACTTGTATCTTAAAAGTTATTTATAAAAATAAACAATTTTCTCATCTTTGCGACTCTATGCGGACAGCCGCAAATATACAGCCGCAAATATATAGATACAGATTAACCCTCCCGCCCCAAAGAATTCAGCACTCAGATTTGTGTCTTTTATGTCTCAAGCAGTAGGCGCAGAAAAAACTCCCTACGCCCCTTTAATTCTACGCTTTACAAAACCTTCTTGTTCGCCCTTTTCTATATCGACAATAAAAGTATTTAGAGCCTCCCTACCACTCCCCAACAAAATGTCTTGCCGGCTAAATACAGTTAATGCGTATGAGCTTTCAAGGAAATGTTCTACTGCTTTTGCATTATCTCAATATCGTTTCTACGTGTCGCCGGCGTTACATTCAGCTTTTCAATTTTCCCGTTGACGACAGTGCCCTCAATGACTGTATTGTATGGCGCGTGAAGCTTGAACTTCGCATCCCAATGGTTCGGCCACGCCGGTAACAGATAGATTTTTTTGCTGTACGGATCCACCTGCATCAGCATCGACTGAAACGCCTTCATTAAAACCCCGCCGTGATCCTGGTCTGGCACCCAATCATAGTTCGGCCCCCAAAACGCCGGAAAGCGGGAATTCTTGTCATAACTGCGAGCACGGCTGACTACATACTCCTTCGCCTGCTCTGCCAGACCAAGGTATGCCATGAAGATATCATCCTGTCGCCAGCCAAACGCCCCCTTGTCCCAGCGGTGTTTTAAAGCATTGACTCCCCACTCAATGTTATCATTACCCACGGCAATCTGCCTGAACGGATAAACCGCGTATAATTCAGGATTTTCAACATTAATCTTTCTGGCGAACTTTTCCGCCGGAGCCAAGGCAGTTCCATCGGCGGTATCACGCATTGGCAGCATCGGCAGTTTTTCCATAAAAGCCTGCCAGTTTTCTCTTTGCTGTGTCGTTGAAAGTTTTTCATCCATTAACAGCAGCCGTTTTGTGATCGCACGCAAACCCGCCACTTCCGGCATCGTATTGGTACATTCGATCCAGGTTTCACAGGCCTGTGACGGATGCATGACTAGTTTGCCGTCATCGCCGCACTTGTAATAATTTTCAAAAAAGGACATGATCGCCTCGGCAATCGGAATGACTGTTTCCCGGCGGTACTTGTCATCGCCAGTATAGTCACAGTAATCCATCATCATAAACACCAACTCCGGCCCGCACACCCACTCCCACTTGTGCCACATACTCCGCTGCAGCGGATCTTTCCGCTCACTGAACGGCTTGTCCCAGCCATAGGTCTGTGAGAAAACCGCCCCCCACGGATACATGCACTCGGCAAAGTAGGCGCCTTCAAAACCGAAATATTTTTTCGTCCGATACTGACACAGCGGAAAAATATCCTCGGCGTACATCCTGAACAGCGGCTTCATCAGGTCAAAATCGCCGGACATCGGCATACTAATATACGGCAGCCGGCTGTTCTGCCACCAGTAGCCCTGTCCCCACCGTCGGTCATCCGGGTCACCACCCATATCCACCGTAAAAATCGAGCCGTTAAACTTAACCGGAAACTGCCCCCGGCTGCCGCAGGCATCGATAAACCGCTGGAGCGTGTACGCCCGGGTCACAGAAGATGCTTCATCCAGCATTGCTCTCGCTTCGGTCGCAATTTTAAGCTCTCCGTCCAGGTACAGTTCCACGCTATCCATATCCGAGTTTACCACGACCGCCGCGTGGTGCCATTGACCGGCAATAAGGCAGTCCGGCACATTCAGAATCGTTTTCCCGACAATCAGGCGAAGACTGCGGCCTTTCGGATACGTGTCCAGTAAAAAGCCATCCGAACCACCGGGAGTAATCTTATCGACCAGCCTTGCCGGCCCGCCTTGTTCAGTTGGTTTGAATGTGACTTCAAAGCTGACATTGCCGCTGCCCCATTGAGTGGAGTTATGCACTTCCTTGCTTGATACATTGGTGTAACTGATGTCGTAATCCGGGATTTTGGAGGTATTTGCAATCTGTTTAACCTTATCTTTGCTGAGAGCTTTGTTAAAAAACGAGGCCCTGCCGATTTTCCCTTGGAATTGATTACCGCCGTGCTGATCGATGCCGATCTTAACAGCATGCGCATTGGACGGAATTAGACTTGTCGGTTCTTGCTTTGGCGAGCTTGCATAAATCCAGCTTCGATCCCAGAATTCGTTCCACCACTTGCAATGTTCACGGTACCGCTTAGAAAAAGACTTCTTTTCTGTCTTTTGGATGGTATTGTTAATCGTATTGAACCAGTCTTTCTCCGTCGATGGGTGCTCCGTTACAACATACACACTGAATTGGTTTTGTTTGCCGCTGCTTTGAAGGGTTAAATCATCCAGACGCTTCGCTTTTTTGCCTTTGATAACAGCACCAAATGTGCGATGCAATAACGTATCGACAAAACCGGGATAGTCATCCAATCCCTGGTATTTCATGGTCATATCCGGCCCAATGGACTTGATATTGCGATGATACCACGCCACGCCATCCGGGTAATCCTTTACGACCGTATCAGGCTCGGCAACAGGCTGTCTTTTCTGTGGATCCTGAGAATATGGGCCGCCGACCTGGTTTTTGCGTGTGATTTGTCCAGTGCGCCAAAGTTCGACTTTCGCCGTAGCCGTGACCGGCTTTTTACTTTGGGTCTCAATATGAATAACCGGATGATTGGCATCAACCCAAAACTTGACTGAAACAGGATTCTTACCGTCAACGTCTATCAGCATCTGACCGTTTTTCAGGTCGAGCTCCTGCCGGAAGCCGGCTCTTTCCTTCAAAAGATTCGGCGAAAACGTAACTCGAACTCGGCCAACCTTGAGCAACCGGCCGTTGTCACCCCAACTGTCATTTTTGCTGATATAGAAGACCAGATCACCGTTCTCCTCCATCCAGACATTCGTGCCAATATCGCCATTGCCCAGCGGCATCGAACCGCCCATACCCTTGCTCGGGCTTTCCCAGACGACATTGTATGTATCCAGATTGCTAAAATCCGATGCGATGACAGGTGAACTCATAACAGCAATAAACGAAGATAACACAACAATGGCAATTCCCTTATTAATTCGCATAGTCATATTCCCCAAAAAATATCAAACGGCATCTATTTCTTTGAGAACATTCTATCCCTAATTGACAATGTCGGCTATATCTGTTAATGTAAATTTCATGTCTTATTCTGCACTCGTATGTCTTGGTGACGGAGTCGATGCCCCTTTTTCAGGGCTTAGAAGCAAGCTCCAGCATATTTTGTACAATATCTCTGTTTCAGAGCAATGAACCTGTCACAGCAGCCAGTTTTTTGTTGACTGCCGCCTGTTTGGATACTATACATAGACTGTATAATTTTAGCGTGTACCGAATAAACTAACAATAAATGTAAAATAAACGCCAGACGGGAATTTTCCAGGAAATTAGTGCCAAATTTCTCTGCTGAAAATCGCGTCTTAGTAAATAACGCAGAGAAAACCCATGCCAAAAACAAGTGTTTTTTTGATTGGTGCCGGTCCCGGCGATAAGGATTTGATTACCGTCAAAGGTTTGAATATCCTTTCACAGGCGGACGTGATTCTGTATGACCACCTGATTTCACACGATCTGCTGAATCATGCCAAGGCGGAAGCCGAAAAGATATCCGTTGGAAAATTTGCCGCCAAACACACTTTGCCGCAGGAAGGCATCAATGCCCTGATCATTGAGAAGGCCAAAGAGGGCAAGCTCGTAGTCCGTCTCAAGGGCGGCGACTGCTACCTTTTCGGGCGAGGCGGTGAAGAAGCCGAGGCCTGCTATGAAGCCGGGGTAGCTTTCGAGGTTGTACCCGGCATTACGAGTGCCTTGGCGGCCCCCTGCTATGCGGGAATTCCGCCGACACATCGTGACTGTACATCCAATATCGCGGTGGTGACCGGTCACCGCAAAAAAGGCGACACCCGCCCGATCGATATCCCCAAAGCCGGGACGGTTGTGTTTTTGATGTCGGTTGGCAATATCCACAACATTATCAGCTCTTTGTTAGAGGCCGGATATCCGCCGGAAACCAAAATCGCCGCCGTCGAACACGGCACCTGGTACGATCAGCGTGTTATCAAAGGAACACTGGACAATTTCCTGACTGTCATCAAGGATAATCCACTCCGAACGCCGGCGATCTTCATTGTCGGTAAAGTCGTCGAACTCCAGGACAAGCTGGACTGGTTCTCCAAAAAGCCGCGTGTTCTCCTGCTGGGTAATTATTCGCAGCGATATGCCCATCTCGGCACAATTGTTCATCGACCGATTATCGAATGTGTTGAAGCTGGTGACACCGAAAAACACAGCGAAACACTTCAACGCTGCCGGCATTATGACTGGATTGTTTTCACCAGCGGCAACGGAATTAAATATTTCTTCAAAAAACTCTTTGAACAGGGCCTTGACGTCCGCAGCTTTGCGAAGACCCGCTTCGGCGTGATCGGTAAAGCCAGCGGCGAGCGACTGGCCGAATACGGCATCCGGGCCGACCTTTGTGCGAAGGTTGAATCCAGCAAAGGGCTACTCGAAGCATTTGCCGGTATTGACATTGCAGGCAAGTCGTTCTTACTGCCGCAGGCTGAGGTCAGTTCTGACGAATTACCCAACGGACTTTCGCTTCGCGGGGCAGCCGTGGATAAGCTGGGCGTCTACAAAACCGTCGAAAGGGAAATCGACGATGTCGACCTGGACTATATCGACCAGATCCTCTTTACCAGCGGCTCGACCGTCAAAGCATTTGCCAATAAATTCAATACGGTTCCGGCCCATATTCAGGCCTTGTGCCTGGGCGAACCAACACAGGCATTTGCCAAGCAGTACGGCATCAACGCCAAAATCATTGAAAAAGCAGCCAATTAATCATCGACAAGGAATGTTATATGCAGAATCGCAAAAGCGCACAGCTTTTTAAAAATGCCAAAAAAGTCATCCCCGGCGGCGTTAACAGCCCGGTACGCGCCTTTCAGAGCGTTGGCGCCAAACCAATTTTCATTGAAAAAGCTAAGGGGCCATTCCTTTATGACGAAGACGGCAACCGCTATATCGACTACTGCCTGTCTTGGGGACCGATGATTCTCGGCCACGCCAATAAAACGGTTCTTTCTGAAGTCAAACAAGCCATGGCCAAAGGCACCAGCTATGGCATTCCAACGTGTCAGGAAACGCAATTAGCAGAGATGGTCGTCGAGGCCTTCCCCGCGATTGACAAGGTCCGCCTGGTTAGTTCAGGCACCGAAGCGGTCATGACCGCCATTCGCCTGGCTCGCGGTGTTACCGAACGCGACATGGTGATTAAATTTATCGGCTGCTATCACGGGCATGTTGACCACATGCTGGTCAGTGCCGGTTCCGGCCTGATGACACTCGGGGCCCCTTCCAGCCCAGGCGTTCCCCGCGATTTCGCGAAAAACACCCTGCTGGCACCATATAATAACGTCGAAGCTGTGGAAAAACTGTTTGCGAAATACGCCGACCGCATTGCGGCGGTGATTATCGAACCCGTCGCCGGCAATATGGGTACGGTGCCGCCCAAGCCGGGATTTCTGAAAAAACTGCGGAGCCTGTGCACTAAAAACAAGAGCCTGCTGATTTTTGATGAAGTCATCTCCGGCTTTCGCCTGGGCTTCGGCGGCGTTCAAACGCTTATGAATATCAAGCCCGATCTAACCACGCTCGGCAAAATCATCGGAGGGGGATTTCCCATCGGCGCTGTCGGCGGCAAAGCCTCGATCATGAAAAAACTGTCTCCCGAAGGAACGGTCTATCAGGCCGGCACCCTTTCGGGCAATCCGGTCTGTGTCGCAGCGGGGTTAGCCACCCTCTCGCAGCTCAAAAAGCAAAATCCGTACCCTAAGCTGGAATCGATGACGGAATGCCTGTGCGGCGGCATTACTCAGACGCTTTCAGCGAAAGGAATTGAACACCAGATCAACCGCATCGGGTCTATGTTTACGCTGTTCTTTAATGATATCGAAATCACCGATTACGACAGCGCGGCAAAATCAGATACCGACCGCTACGGTCAATACTTCAGGCACATGCTGGAGTGTGGTGTCTATTTGCCGCCATCGCAATTTGAGGCTAACTTCCTGTCAACCGCGCACACGGAAAGACATCTGGAAAAGACACTGGCCGCCGCCAAAAAATTCAGAGTACGATAGCCATACTAAATAACCACGGAAGTCACCGAAATACACAGAAGGGAACCAGTGAGTTCGCCTGCAAATAGGAACCACCGAGGACACTGATGACACCGAAATAGTTTTTAAATCAGTGTCCTCAGCGTCCTCGGTGGTAAAATCATTCATTTGCGTTGATTCGCGTGTATTAGCGGTTTAATGTCATGCTCTACTCAGGAAGCGTAAATTGTTCTCCGGAGCGAACAAGTTCTTCTTTTTTGTCTTCAGTCAGGCCGATTTCTTCATCGGTCAGATAGCAGGCCGGCTCCGGCGCCCACGGATCGTCAAAATACAGGTCCGCCCGCACCCGGAGGCTGCCGCCGCAGGCGTCGAAAAACTTGCATAACCGGCAGCGTCCCTTCACATAATCCCGGCGGTTTCGAAGCCCTTTTAATAGCGGTTCTTCCTGATTGCTCCAGATTTCACTGAACGGCTTGTCATGGATATCCCCCAGATCGTAATGCCCCCAGAACTGGTTGGCATGGACCTTTCCATTAAAATCAATGCAGCCGATTCCGACGCCGCTGCTGTTAAGACCTCCGCCGTTCCAGGTCAGCAGTTTCCAGACCTCGGCCGCTTTTTCAGGATCTTCTTCAAGCAGCTTCAGGTAAAGATAAACGCCATCCACATGATTATCGACAGTCAGAATATCCGTATTCCTGCCGGCGTTTTTTAACGCTTTTGTCTTCGCCAGGATGGTTTCAATCGCCTGTCGGCTCTGAGCATGCGTCAGGTCATCGCTGAACATATCCTGCCCACGCCCGCTGGGGACAAGATGATAAAAACACGCCCTTTCGATCCCCTCTTGTTCAAAAAAGTCAAACAGACCCTCAATATCCTGTGCATTTCGCTTTGTCAGGGTTAACCTCAAACCTACACGTACGCCGGCGTCCATACAATTTCGAATCCCGGCAACCGCATCGTCAAAAGCGCCTTCGACACCACGAAACTGGTCATTGACCTTGCCAATGCCGTCGAGGCTGATTCCCACATAGGAAACGCCCATCTTCTTGATCTCGCGGGCCTTCTCGGCGGTGATTAAAGTCCCATTCGTAGAAATGACCGTGCGAAGTCCCTGATCGACCGCATACGGAATCAATTCAAATAAATCCCTGCGGGTCATCGGTTCGCCGCCGCTGAACAAAACGGACGGAACCCCGAAAGCCGCCAGATCATCCAGAACCGCTTTTGCCTCAGCCGTTGTGGATTCATTGCTGTTGACATTGGCACCGCTGTCGTTGTAACAGTGAACACATTTCAGGTTGCAATGACTGGTAATGTTCCAGACAACGATCGGTTTCCGTTCCGATGCCTTTTTGGGAACCTGTTCGCCCTCTTTTTGCCCCCCTCGAATCCCATACCGGAGCCAGTCGCCCGGCGTAAGCTGATCACAATAAAGTTTAGATATATTAATCATCGTTGACCTTTTATTATTCGGATTTTTTCTTTTTATTGGGCGGCATATACCGGCACATCGGTTCCGCTTCCATGTAGTCGCCCGTCGCCGCAAAAGCCCGGGCTCGACAACCGCCGCAAACGGCACGATAGCCGCAAACGCCGCATTTGCCTTTCAATTGCTCGGTATCCCGCATGCTGGCAAGTTCGGGGCTGCCCTTCCATATCTCAAGCAGCGGCGTCTGCAAGATATTGCCGCAGTGGACGGGCAGATAGCCGCATGGAAAGACCTCGCCGTTATGCGAAACAAAAATCACCCCCGACCCGGCCAGGCAGCCCTTGGACATCGAACCATGTTTGGGGCCGGGATGCCCCCCGGCGGTTGGATGGCCAATCGAATGCGGATGCACCGGCATATCCGCCGTTGCCTGCCCCTTTTTCTCTTCACGCACCACTCGCTCGTAATGAGGGCCGCAGGTCACCTTAATTTCAAGACGACCGGTGCGTTCTTTTCCGGCAATCCGCTTCATCAGTTCTTCATATTCATCGGCCGAAAGCATGTCTTCCTCGGAAAATTCTTCACCACAGCCGACCGGCACCAGCATAAACAAATGAACCGCAACCGCTCCCAACTGCTCAGCTAAAACAAAAATGTCATCCAGCTGGTGGGCGTTGTAACGTGTAATCGTCATATTGATTTGGAATGGAACCCCCGCGTTGCACAAACAGTCGATACCATTGAGAGCCGCTTCAAACGAACCTTCAAGTTTACGCAGCTTATTGTGTATCTCACCGGTCGCACCATCAAGACTGACCGAGACGCGTTCGACACCGGCGTCTTTGATCTTGCCGGCAATCTCCTCATCTATCAGTGTCCCATTTGTCGCTAAAGCAGGCTTGATGCCTTTTGCCGCGGCATCTTCGATTAACTCGAAAATATCACTTCGACACAGCGGTTCGCCGCCGCTAAACACCAGGATCGGCATAAAATCCTGTACACGCCCCACGTCGGCAAGCTGATCGATGAGCTGCCGAGCCTGCGTTGTTGTTAAGTCCGTATCGACGGCCTGATCCGTCTCAACCCGCCTGCAATGCGCACAGGACAGATTGCACCGAATCGTGCTTTCCCAAAACAGCAGCCGAAGTTTTCGTTTATGGTCAGTCAAATGTTTCATTATTGATTTTTCTTTGTATCTTCAGAAATAATTTGTTGAGCATTCTCGATAATACCCCGGGCGAACTTTTCCGCCTCCTCGGCCCCGTGTTCTTTTGAAAGGCTGTCAATATGCCGTATCACACAATGACAAACTTTGTTCACCACCCGGCTCATCGAAGACTCCAGAAACTCCCGACACCCGGCATCCTGACGAGGGCCGACAAAGAACTTTTCCATTTCATTTTCGCGTATGTGCTCAAAAGACTCCCGGATTTGTCCCATCAGCGGCCCAATATCCCGCGTCACAAACCAATCCATAAAGGCGGTAACGGATTGGCAGATAATCTCTATCGCCTGTTCCAGGTCGCCTTCCCGCAATTTGATATTATCCTGAGCAACTTGCGCCAGATCATCAATACTGTAAAGATAAACATTTTCAATCTTTACAATGGCCGGGTCGAAACTTCGCGGCACCGTAATATCAACGATCAGCAGGCTGCGATTCCGCCTCTTGGACATCAGCGATTTGATCCGGTCCTTGCTGAATAAATAACCTTCGGGTGCCGACGCAGCACCGACCAAAATATTAGCCTCAAGGATTTCCTTGTCCAACTGCTCCCATGGCTGATTAGTCACACCATGTTTTTCAGCGAGTTGACAGCCTCGTTGCCGCGAGCGATTGACAACGGTAACATCCCGGCACTTTTCATGGAGAAAATGCTCCACCAGCAATTCGCCCATTTGGCCCGCGCCTGCAATGACAACTTTGGAGGACTTGATGTCCGTAAACAGCTGCCGGGCCAACTCGACGGCTACTCCGGCCACACTGACCCGACGATTGGCAATGGAGGTATTGGTAATAATCTCTTTAGTCGTCCGAAACGCATCATGGAAAAGACGGTTCAACACTTTACCCGTTGTCTCGTGTTGACAGGAGATCTTGTAACATTCCTTCACCTGCGACGTAATCTGGTTTTCACCGATCACCATGCTGTCGAGGCTGGAACAAACCGTAAACAAATGCGTCACGGCGTCCTCATTGATCTTGATATACAGATGCTCGGTCACAGCTTCATAGTCCACCGATCTGAATTCAACCAGCCACCTGGCCAGTTCCTTCGGCGTCGGGCCGCCGGCTTTTTCCACGACCGCATAACACTCTACCCGGTTACAGGTTGACAGCAGCGCAAATTCGCAACCGCCGAATGCCTGTGCAAGTTCCCCCAAGGCATCAGACACCAGCTCCGTATTGAAGGCAAGCTGTTCGCGAACCTCCACAGGTGCCGTTTTATGATTAATCCCGATTAATACAATCTGCATAGTGTTCACTCAACCTGACGACTTTGCGTTGACGACTTGATTTCAAAGTCATGGTCTGACTTACAGAAGATTTTGCTGCCGATAAACGCAAACAAGATCAAAAAACACACGACAAGTGTTGACTGGGCAATCTTTCTGCCGCCAAATCCCAACACTCTTCTCAACACAAGCGTGACCAGTAAAATCATCCAGGAAACAGCCACCAGCACGATTTTTGAATCCGAGAGCCAGTCCGCCAGTGTCATTCCCAACCCGGCAGATTTGGCGGCTATCAGACCGATACCGCTGATAAGCCCCAATGTCATGGCCGCGAAACTAAGCCGAAGTCCTAAGAGATTCAGCTTTTCGAGTGTCTCTATCGTCGGCATTTTTCCAAATAACGTCACAAAACGCTTGCTCTTGAGACGTTTTTGACTCCACAAAAAGAGAACGGCCATCGTGGAAGCAAGAACGATCATCGCCCCGGCCATCGTCATAGACAACGCATGGACAACCACCCATGGCGTCCTGACGGTTTCTTCAAGAACGGACGCCGGTTTGGCCACCACCGCCGCCAGAATATTGACCCCCAGAAGCATCCAGGCCGTCACCGATACGAACCAAATCTGCTTGAGATAGGCCGAAAGTAGCAGAAACGAAATGCCGATAAAAATCATCAAAATCAGCATCGACTCAAAGACGCCGGACATCGGAAACGCCTTGACCGCGACCGCCCGCATCGCCAATAAACCCCCCGCCAACAGAATCTGGACAGACGTAAAGACAACCAGCAGACGGCTGAATTTCACATCGCTTTTGACAATCTGCAAATGAGCCAGAATCGACGAAATCACCGAAAGCAGCAATATCCCGAAAAACAGGAGCCTTTCCACAGGCAGCAGGTCAAACATCATACCCCCTGTCAACATAAAGTATCGATTAGCATTCTATAAAACTCTGTAAGTTATACCAGAAAGACAAGTTATAATCAAGCAGCGCATTATTTTCTTGATATTATCCTGTGGAAATCCTCCTTGAAAATCACATCCAAACGGCCTATGATACCCGCAAACAGACTTTATTTCGGAGTATGAACATAGTGAAAGAGATTCGAATAGCGACCAGAGCCAGCAAATTAGCATTAGCCCAGGCCAATTGGACCTTACGCCAATTATCATCCATTGCCCCCGATATCCCCGTATCAATTGTCAAAATATCGACAAAAGGCGACCGCGATCAATCGGATTTTCTCTATAAATCCGGCTCTGTCGGCTATTTTACCTCGGAAGTGGAAAGAGCTTTACTGGAGGACAGAGCTGATGTGGCAGTTCACAGCCTCAAAGATTTGCCGACAACCATCACTTCGGGACTCGTCGTCTCAGCAATCCCGCAAAGAGAGCAAGTCGCCGATGTCATCATCGCCTCGAACAAAATGTCCTCCATCCAGGATTTGCCTGCCAATGCGACCGTCGGCACCTCCAGTCTGCGCCGCATTACCCAACTCAAACGACGCCGGCCGGACCTGAATTGCCAACCGCTGCGTGGAAATATTGAAACACGCATCCGTAAAGTGACCGAAGGTCAGTTTGACGCGATTGTGATTGCACAGGCAGGCCTGAACCGACTCGATTTATCAGAAAATATCTCAATGATATTGCCGCCGGAAGAATTCATCCCGGCCCCGGGCCAGGGTGCCCTGGCCATCCAGATACGAGTTGACAATAAAGAATTATGCAAACTCATGGCGAATCTTGATAACCCGAATGCCCGATTAACCGCCGAGACAGAACGGCGAATCCTGGCCGGACTGCACGGCGGCTGCAGTATCCCATTGGGGGTTTATTCATACATCGAGAATGAAACGATGCATATCCATGCGATTCTCAGCAATCTGGATGCTTCTCAGCAGATACGCAAAGCCACCTCATGCCCTGTCAGTAAAGCAGCCGAAACTGCTGACTTACTGACACAGCAGATACTGGAAGAAGGAGGCCGGAAATTATTGGAAGATATTCAGCGAGACAAAGAAAACTGATAATCTGTCATCGAGCAAGCACCTTCGCGGCCTCTTTGGCGAAATACGTAATCAGGATATCCGCACCCGCCCGCTTGATCGACAGAAGCGTTTCCATCATGATCGCTTCAAGATCAACCAAACCCTGCTTGGCAGCGGCTTGGATCATCATGTACTCGCCGGACACATTGTAGGCGGCAATCGGCACGTCAAAAGCCTGCCTGGCACGCTGGATGATATCCAGATACGCCAATGCAGGCTTGACCATCAGGATGTCAGCGCCTTCCTCAAGGTCCAGCCGCATTTCAGTCATGGCTTCGTCGCTATTGCCGGGATCCATCTGGTAGCTCTTGCGGTCTCCCCCCTGCGGCGCACTGTGAGCCGCCTCGCGGAACGGTCCGTAATAGGCGGACGCATATTTAGCAGCGTATGACATGATGGCAGTATCAGTGTACCCCACATCATCCAACACACTGCGAATCCTGCCGACCCGCCCGTCCATCATATCTGAAGGCGCCACCATATCAGCCCCGGCCTGAGTATGAACCAATGCCATCTTTGCCAGCAAATCCAGCGTCGGGTCATTATCGATCTTACCTTCTTTAATAAGGCCGCAATGACCATGATCGGTATAGGCACACAAGCAAACATCAGTGATCACAAGCAAGTCCGGCACCGCTTCTTTGATTTTACGAATCGCCTGACAAACCGTAGAATCTTCCCGGTACGCATCAGAGCCTGAAGCATCCTTTGATACCGGCAAACCAAACAATAAGACCGCCCCGATTCCCAAAGACGCAGTTTCGGCCGCTTCTTCGGCAATGCGGTCCGGCGAAAAATGGAAACAGCCCGCCATAGACGTAATAGGCTCTTTGACATTCTCACCCGGGCAGGTAAACAAAGGATACACAAGATTATCCACCGTCAGTCGGGTCTGTCTCACCAAACGCCTCATTGCCTCGCTCGAACGAAGCCTTCTTGGTCCTGTTGTCGGAAAACGCATATATATCTCCATGGTCAATATTAAAACTCGAGTATTAAGAACCTCAATCTATATTAACGGCTGGAAGATTATTTCCAAAGAAAGACTTTGGGGATATCTAAAAAAATTGCATTTGAGTCATCTTCAACCCAATAGCCTGCCAAATCAACTGAAACAATTAACACCTGTAGATTTCTTGTAAACACATGTAAGTCATTTAGAATCACCGACTTGATTTTTCCATAACTCGGCTATCTTCCTTATCCGAACTTAGGCTATAGAGCATTTATGCCCTTCCGAAAATACACCCATCGCATCTACTTTCTCCACAAACAAAATACCTAAGCAAGCCAGGTAATACCTCCTAAGAGTAGCCGGAAAAACACCTTATAGCAATAATGCCAAGACTCTGAATAGAATCCATCTCTTATAGACTAATATTTACATTACACTTACTTTTTGGCAACATTCTTTTAATTCTTAAGCACTTAAGGAAATTTTTCTTGATTTTTCTGGACAAACTTGATATGTTTGTTGAATGAGAAGCGTTTCCATGGCTTCATTGTGGTCTTAGAAGTGAGGATTCTGACTGATTTTGTAAGTCGGCCGGGAAGATTGTTTGATTAAACGTCTTCGTTATGGAGAGCACGGAACATGAAAAGTTTTGACCACGGCTCAAAACGGAATGGGTATATTTACCCAGTTCTTAAGCACCTCGCTCAATGTCTGTCTGTTGTTACCATCATCGCTGTATTATGTTCCTGTCAGACGACAGATGAGCCACTCAACACCACGTTAAATAAACCTAAAGCAGAAGCCCCACCACCTGTTGCGGCTGAATCGGAACAGGAGGCTGTTGCCCTAACTCCGGTTATAACCGAAACTGCGCCAAAGCCGAACGATGCTATTACCGGCAAGTGGTATGGATACTGGGAAACGCCTTGGGGGCAAGTATCAGAAGTTCTGATAGACATCGCTCATATTGATAATAACCGATATCGTATTAATGTCTATGAATCCACTGAGGAATATGCGCCGATCATCGCGGAAATTGACAGCACCTTGTCCGTTCAGAAGAATACGCTGATTTTTGACAGCGGCGAAGTAATCCACGAAGGCAAAGGCGTTATTGCCAATGGTCTTCTGAAGGGAGCATTCCAAGGCAGTGAAAACGGCACGTTTGTTCTTCATACAATCAATAAAAAACCTGATATCAATCTTGCCGGAAAATGGCAGGGACAATGGCAAGACCAATGGGGTCAGCAGGAGGCTGTCTCGATCAATGTTACAGCTGCCGGCGACGGAGGCTACCAATTTGCCGCGGTCGAGTCATTTGAGCCGGGAGCGATGACGCTCTTTACATTAAACGGTAAAATCGAAGACTGCGGGCAGATATCATTCGCCGGACAAACTGAGATATGGACCGGTGACGGTAAGGGATATACCGACAATCAAACCTGGAGTGGAACTTTTGAAGGAGATGAGAACGGATACTATATGCTTCGGCGCGTAACGCCGTAACCAAAGAATCGATACATCACCGATGCGTGATTGGTGATGAAATACGATAAACCGTATTTAGATCGGAGGTACAAAGCATGTTCAGGAGAAAACTATTGCATGTGTGCCTTTTGCTGACTGCAATTGGCAGTGTCTCAATGGCGGGATCTAAAATTGACGGCTGGGTGATGGACGACTTTGAGTCTTACACATCAACAGCAGATATGAAGGCAACCAGTCTGACTACCGGCGGTCCGTGGTGGATTCTGCAGGAACTCGAAAATGTATTATTCGGCAAACCTATCGCCGCCGGGGCTACACTTGAGATTAATTTGGCCACCAGCCCGCCGCACGGAACAGGCGATCCAAATGACACCAATGACCCAAATGGTTTTACCGCTATTGGCGAAATAGATGCAAGCGGTCCGCAATCTGTAGAAGTTCATTATCAACTTACCAGTGAAGCCTCCTCCTGTGATCTATTAACGCTGGCGCATAATCTTGGCCTTCCATATGTGAATATCCCAACCGGTCAACCGGCACCGTTGGATACGCTTCCGGTGGCAGACTTTACGACAATTGGTAAAATGACCATGAAAGTCAAAAAGAATTCGAGCAATATCACCAATCTCGACTCTTTCGCGGTCGGACTGATCGGCCCGGACATCAAACTCATTGGCCAGTTCAGAGTTCTTTCGACATCCCCCGGAAACGACTTCCTCGAATACCCCGATAATGTCTGGGAAACCGTCGAATTTGATATTAATGGTGTCATGGACACAGCCAATGCGGATTCAGCGTTTGGGCGGGATATGGTTTCAGCCATTGTCATCGGAACCTATGATACCGCCGGCTCGGATGTGCGATATCTGCTTGACGACATTACCTTCTTCAATGAAGGTGAACCCTGCGGAGCATACGACCCGGCCGACATTAATATGGACTGTGACGTCAATATGATTGATTTGTCAGCACTGGCCTCAGCCTGGCTGAGCCTGTAATGACGCTTTGAAAATTCAAATACTTTCTAACCAACAGGTTTATGCCCATCATATTGTAAACCTGTTGGATTTTATCGAACCTCGACACGAAGTTCGGGTAGATATATGAATCAGAAGCCTGCGATATCACGGGCTTCGATGCGAAATATGATATGGGGAATATCGGGTGAATATTTTTAAGCGGGCATTTGTATTTTCCACCCGCGGTCAAAGTGGTCTTTTGCCGCAGCGGATGGTGGATGATGTTAAGTTGATGGGTTGTTTTTTTCTACGTCGCCATAACGACTCTCAACCAAGTGGCGTGGGTGAACAGTCCCTGCAATACGCACTGCCTGCAAGATTGGGATCCTCTTTTGTTCTCTCCTTTCTACAGGCTTTTATCCGCTTTATCGATCGTTTCGATCTAGCGCATTTCATTAAAGTGTACCCCACTACTCTTTTATTGACCATATATCAATTCAATGAAAGGAGAAGGCTGTGAAAAGGCTCGACACATCGTAAAAGTATTAGTTTTGTATTGTAAATTATTCACTTCTTTTTTATTGAAAGGGAAACAAATGAATAAGAAATTATGGTGTTTTATTTTGTTGGCAACGGTACTCTTATCAGTCCCGGCATATGCTGTTAACACGATCTCGATGAACTTTGCGGAAAATACGAATCAGGTATTTTCCGGCGGAGAATTAATCGGTCCGTTGAAAACAAACAGTTCGCACTGGAACAACACCGGCGCCAATATTCCTACCGGAACTATGGATGATCTGATTGACGGAACCGGTGCTGCCACGACTGCCGATGCATCCTGGGCATCGAACAACACATGGTACAATGGTGACGGCACTGCCACAGACGAAGCCAAACTGGCTGTCGGCTACCTGGACGACGGCGGTGACGGAGCCAGCTTCTCGGTTACGAGCATCCCCTTCACCACGTATGACGTCTATGTTCTGTTCACATCAGACAACAACGGTGACTACACTCACGGTGTCATCACTATCAATGGAACGGCTGTTTTGGGAGGCGGTGAATTTCCGGCTCATGGCCGTGTTACAGATGGAACCGGCTGGGTCGAAAGCAACGGGATTATTCATGGTAACTATGTCCGTGTCAATAACCTGTCGGGTGACTTGACGGTTTCATCCGTTCGGACACCCGCTTCCCGTGCCCCGCTAACGGCCTTTATCATCGCAGAGGTTTCGGATGTCGTTCATGTTCTCGACCAAAGCCCCGTTGACGGCGCAACACGTGTCGGCCAGGACGTTCAGTTGGACTGGGATGTGCGCAGTGCGACAGGAACTCCCAGCTTTGATGTTTATCTGTCAAGCGATCCAAACGATGTTGACCCGAATGCTGTCGCAACAGCAACGACCACTGATACCTTCTATACGCCAGCCACACCGCTGGATCCGGCGACTCTTTACTATTGGCGTATTGATGTTTCAGATGATGTCAACACGGTTCCCATCATGGGCGACGTCTTTACATTCACCACCGGCGGTGACGTCGTTGGTCTGTATCCGGCCGACGGCGCAACAGGCGTTGAAACCGATGTAACTATCAGTTGGACAGGTGATGCTCCCGGCTCAACCTATATCGATGAATACGCGATTTACTTCGGTGAAACACTGCCAGGTACCCCGTCCGCAACAGCAACAGAGCCAAACCTGTTCTGGCAAACACCTGAACTTACGGATAACACCACCTATCAATGTAAAGTTGTCAGCATGCACATGGGTACCCCCGTTGCCGAAGCCACTGTCAGCTTTACCACAGGTTCACTGGTGGGTTACTGGCCGTTTGACGACAACCTGACTGATATGGTGGGTTCCAATGACGCCACACGTGCAAATCCGCACTTTGGCACAGGTGTTATCGGCACTGGTTCCGCAGCAGAATTCTCGGAATCCTATGGTGACGAACGGATCGTCATTGCGATCCCAGACGTTGCGACAGGTGGAAGCTGGACGATCAGCCTTTGGGACTTCAGTGATGCGGAAATCGGCGGCGGCTGGGAATCTATTCTCGGTAACGGTGCCGATGCTGACGGCTGGGGAACCTTTGAATTTGGTCGTTACAACTTCAACCGTTACATTTTCGGCCTGACGGGCACCTATCGGGCAACTCCAAACGATTCCAGCTACCTGCGAGGTGGATGGCAATGCCACACGATCTCTTATGACAGTGTCGCAAGAGCTGCCACTTGGTACATCAATGGTGAGTCGGTATCAGTCTATTCCGGTAAAACGTTTACTCTTGACGGCGAATTATCTGTGGGTAATGTAAAAGGCCTGAGCCAGCCGTTCAACGGTAAGGTTGACGACCTGAAACTCTACAGCCGACCGCTGACTGGCGCACAGGTATTGCAGAGCTTTATCGATGACCTCGCCGGAAAGCCTTATAATCCGAGTCCTGCTGTCGGTACAGGTGATATGCCGTGGGATGCAACGCTCGAATGGCGTTTTGCTGAGACTCCGGACTCTGCCGTTATCGAAATCGGTATGGAGGCGGATCTGTCGGATGCAACCACGGTCGCCTTAACAGGCGACATGACAAGCTTTGATACCTTTGCAGGTCTTGGTATTCACCTAACACCCTCCACCGGATACTACTGGCGTGTCATTCCGACCTATGACGGCACACCTGTTACCGGACCGACCTGGTACTTCGTTGTCCGTGACCTGTTGGGTGACCTCAGTGGAAACTTGATGGTTAACATGGAAGATTTTGGAGCTTTGTCTGCCCAGTGGAACGTTGATACATTCGAAATCGTCCCGAGTGGTGCACAGCACCCGTTCGTCGATCAGGAAGCATGGAGCAGTACCGGCGGTGACCCAAATCTCGCCGAGTTTGACGCTTATGTGGCTCCGGGCGGTGCCTGGGGAACCAGTGAACTGACGGTCAAAACAGACCCGACAACAAGCACAGATCCCAACTTCCCCACGCCAACCCAGACACTCCTCTGGACGGCAACCGGTGATGCGGGACAGCAACAGCTTGCCGGCCTCGTCTTCCCAGACGGCCCCATTGACTTCAGTCAGTTTGACCGGTTCGGCTTCTGGACCTATCAGACGAACTGTGACGGTAATTTCCAGTTCCGTCCGATTACCACAAATGCAGCCCAACCCATCACAAAAACTGTGTGGGGCATGAATGCCAACAATGACAAGTGGCACAACTACGAATGGGAAGTCGGCGGTTCAGGCACTCTGGATATCTATAAAGTTGATATCTGGGTCGGCGACAATGAGTTCACCATCGAATACAGTGACTTCTACCTGGTCAAAGACGGTGTGGAAGTTCCGCTGTGCTTTGAAGAAAACTGGTTCGCCGAGGACTTGAACAATGACTGCATTGTGGACATCCTGGACGTTGAGGTATTAGCAGGCGACTGGCTGCTCGACGCCAGTAACTAACTTGACGGACACCCTTGATTATAAGCATCTTTGTTGACAGTTAATTCAGAAGCAGGGGTTTTACAGAACTCCTGCTTCTCTTTCAATTTTCACAGAGAAGACTTAATGACCATATATCAATTCAATGAAAGGGGAAGGCTGTGAAAAGGCTCGACACATCGTAGTAAAAAAGTATTGGTTTTGTATCGTTAATTATTCACTTCTTTTTATTGAAAGGGCAAAAAATGAATAAAGGAATTTTATTTACCTTAATTGTCATTGCCATGGCGTGTACCGCAGTTGCCGCTCCCCCTATCACTGATGGCTTGATGCTTCACCTTGAAGCAGACGCTATCACTGGTATTGCCGACGGCAACCCCATTACGGGATGGCCGGCAACAGTCGGAAATGATGCTACACTCGGTGGCTCAGCCGTTCCGAACTATATCGCCGACAGCGGCGGTGGAACGCCTGCGGTTGATTTTTTCGGCGACGGACACATCGCTTTTGATCGGATGACAAACATCCGTACTGTATTCTGGGTCGTAAAAGAAGATGCCGATGCTAACGAAGACGGTTTTTTGCTCGGTGACGGATCCGTTTACCACTTCCATCGAGACACAGATGCCGGAAATCTCTGGATTGGACATACAAGTACAAATATCCGCGATGGTATCACACGTATCAACGGTTCACAAGTCGATGGAACAACGACAAAACCGCCAACATCACTGGCTATTGCCAGTGTCGTAACAACCGGCAATGTCACTGCTTCGAGCTTCTCAAATGACCGCGGAATTGCCGGCAGAGGCTGGGATGGTTTACTGGCTGAATTGTTGATTTATGACCGTCCTCTGTCACCCGGTGAAGAAAACGAAGTCGGACATTATCTCGAAACCAAATATGGTTTGAACACATCGTACACATCTCCAAACGTTTATGTTCTGGGCCAAAGTCCCACCGACGGCGCAACGCGCGTTGGCCAGGATGTTCAGTTGGACTGGGATGTACGGCTTGCTCAAGGTACAGCTAACTTTGACGTCTATTTCTCAGATGATCCGAACGACGTTGACCCTGCCCTTGACCCGAATACTCCGACGGTTCCGCTCACAACGACGACCGACACCTTCTACACCCCCCCTGCTCCGCTGGATCCGACGACGATGTATTAC
>JANQGW010000031.1 GCA_028282905.1 Sedimentisphaerales bacterium
CAAAGACCCTTACCGGATTTCCACAATAGATGATTTCCGGGCCTTTGTTGATTCATGGAAAGACTGGGATAAGTGTTTCATCCTAAATTGTAACATCAATTTAAATGGAATCCTCTGGCCTCGAGCAGTTATATATTATGGCTTAGACAATACAGCTTTTCGAGGAACGTTTGATGGCAATGGCCATAAGATTATGAATCTGTTAATCCAAAGCGAAGAAGACTGCTTGGGCTTGTTTAGTCAGATTGAAGCGGGCGGTCAAATCAAAAAACTCTGTTTGGAAAATTGTGTTATAGAAGGAATACCTGAGGCACATTCAATCGGCTCCTTAGCCGGACAAAACAATGGTCGTATCAATCATTGTTCTTCGAGTAGCACTGTAAATGGAGGAGGCTATGTTGGAGGATTAATTGGAATAAATTATGGTGATATTTATAATTGTTATGCTGACAGCCAGATTAGTGGAGGTAATGGAATTGGTGGATTAATAGGAAAAAATTGTGGAAATATTGATGCTTGCTTTGCAACTGGTTCTGCTGTCAACGCATCTATTTTCTCTCAAGGTATAGGTGGTCTCGTTGGGTATAATAGCAGCGGCGGCGTTATCAGCAATTGCTATGCAATGGGTTCTGTTGATGGTTCTCAAAACTGTAGTGATTTTGGAGGATTAGTAGGACACAATTCCCAAAGTACTATTCGAAATTGTTATTCATCCGGTCTTGTCAACGAAGGCTCTCCTGGCATGGATTTTGGAGGATTAGTAGGCGGTGTCTATTATGATGCTACTACTATTACAATTAATAGCTTTTGGGACATACAGACGTCGGGACAGACAACCAGCAGAGGTGGTGAAGGAAAAACCACTGCTGAATTGATGACACTGCAAACATTCATGAATGCAGGATGGGATTTCAGTAACGAGACTGCAAATGGATCACATGATTATTGGAGATTGTGTTCAAATGGTGCAAGTTACCCAACGTTAAATTGGCAATCAGGGACCGGAGACTTTGCTTGTCCTGATGGCGTCAATCTTGAAGACTTCGATTTCTTTGCGGTACACTGGATGGAGGCAGATTGTTATGCCAGCAATAATAACTGTGCCGGGGTTGACTTAGACGGAAATGGCGAGGTTGATTTAAATGACTGGGCAATATTTGCATTAAATTGGCTGATACAGTAAGGTGAAAGTCGAATTTCGCTGATTAGGTTGATTTCAAGTGGGACTTATAGGAATAGCATAGGAAATGCGTATACAAAAAGAGAGCCGGTGATTTGCCGGCTCTTGGGTGGGTATATGCTTATTGGTACTATTTGGGGTTATTTCTTTTTTCTCTTAATTGCGAACAGCCCGGCGGCGAAGAGGCACAGGGTTGCCGGTTCGGGGATCGTGCCGTAGGTTCTGAAGGCGTAATCGTAGTTTGGCCAATCATCTACAATGTCCGGAACTCCCGGATAGGTTGAATTGTTATCGCCCCGCCAAATGCCGTGGCCGGTAACCACGATTTTGTAGGTTTGGCCGGGGGTCAGCGTGACGGAGGGCACCGCAAAGGAGAACCATTCCGATTTGAATCCTTCGCTGCCATCGTAGGTGTAGTCAAGATTCCAGATGGGATTGCCGCCAGCGTCCTCAACGGTGATGTCGGCGTGGATGGTATCGCCGTAGGGTTTTTCGAGACCTCCGGCGCCGTCATTTCGCTGCCAGACTTCCAAGTACAAATCCAACTGGTCCAGCGTGACTGCCGTCGGAATGAATGTCTGGGAGCGGATGGCCGCGGTCGGATCCTGGCTGTCATTGTCATAGGCAAAGCCGTAGATGGTGTTTTCCTGGGCTTGGTCAAGGACGATGGCAGCTTGCAGCGAGTTGAATGCGCAACATAACATGGTGATTAGTAATAGCTTCTTCACGTTCACCTCCTAAAAAGAAAGACTGTCGTTTGAGCCGGTCCTTCACGATAAGACCGGATATTTACACAACCATTCTTTCCTCAGCCTCCGCCATTACGATAAACATTTAAACAGAAATTGTCCGTTTTGTCACGTCTTTTTACTCAACTTACCTACGGTCCGATTAGAGTATGAAAAATGCGCAGATACTATGTCCAATTGGCATAAACGAAAGCGGATTATTGGGCGATTTTGAGGTACGGGTAGTTTCGGTGCATCCATTCGGTGTCTTCGCCGGGGGCGGTGACATAGAATGTTTGCCGCTGGGCCATATCGATGATCTTTTCCTGCTGCCATTTGTGCGACTCGCCGTGACCGTCGGCGAATCCGAATGTGCTGGTATCCTTGTGCCAGATTGCAATCGGGTCCACCCAACTGTCGGGGGTGGTCGGGTCGATGACCCATGACCCCATATTATATCCGCGACCGTCCATTTCTTCGACGAAGATATACTTATCGCCGGGGGATTTGATGGTGGTTGTTTTGGTATGCGCTTCGATGTGCCAGTACTGCGTATCGATATAACGGCCATTGGCTCCATTGCCGACGCCGCGAACACCGCCAACGATGGAGTAACTGCGATAGCCGCCCATGCCGGAATAGCTTGTGTGGACCGGCGGTTTCAGAAATCGTTTATCGCCCGGGCAGTGATAGGATTTGGGGTTATTGATATAGGAGTACAGGAGCCCTTTTTCAATACCATTGATTTTTTCTTCAATGGTGCTGCCGCTCGCTCTTGAGTTGCCGTTTTTGTCCTGCGCGATTTCGACCCAGGAGTAAGCCGGTTCGGTCGCCCTGCCGGTAAATGCGCCGACGACTTCGTTGTCGTTTTCCTCGGCGTAGAGGGTCCAGGCTTTGGACAGGCCATTCAGATTGGCCAGGCAGACGACGCCCTGGGCCTTCATTTTAGCAATACTCAAAGCCGGCATAACAATGGCCAATAAGAGCGCGATAATCGCGATAACCACTAAGAGTTCGATGAGCGTAAAACCTGTCTTTTTGTGGTTTGACTGCATTTTATGGTCTCCTGAACCTATGATTCTCTTTCGATATTATTCACCCCGCCGGATTCGGGGAAATACATAACTATGTGAATCCAATTTAATCATAGCAAAGCAGTAGTGTTTAGAACATGTATTATTTACAGCTTATAATGGACATTTCACAGATTTCAAGATCGCTTTTTTTGGCCCGCGGCATCTCCCGTTTCCACGTTAAATCTTTAAGTGATTACAGAGAAAGACCTTATGGCCCAATCAGGATATTGTATTGACGGAGATAATTTGTAAATACAGCGTAAACCCTAAAATCAGCAGGATTCACTCTTAAAAAGTAAAAGGGTTAATTAGCGGGATTTTTGGGCCAGGAAGATATTTGTGATGAGTCGCTCCATCGCCGTTGCGGCGGAGGTTTGACCGGTTTTGAGACCGAAGTCGATTTTACCGAGTTCGGCGAGAATTTTGCCGAGTTGGGGCAGGCTCATGCGGCTGACCTGCTGGAGAAACTGCTGCTGTTTGAAACGGACGCCGGATTTCATCGCGGCCTGCTGGGGCGAGGTGCCCTTTTCGATCATGGCTTTGACGCGAAACAGGCGGCGGAAATGGTAACCGAAGGCGCCGACGACGGTAAACTCGGCGCTTTTGTCAGCAGCAAACATATTACGCAGGCGAGACAGGGCCGGGCCAATTTGGCCGGCATTGATGGCGTCGATAACACCGAACGCGTCAAACATTCTGTTCTGGCCGATGAGGGCTTCGATATCAGCGGGTGTCACCGTTTTTTTCGGAGCAACAAAGATCGCCAGTTTATCCATTTCGCTGCACAAGCGGCCCGGCTGATCGCCGACCAATTCGACGAGGAATCGGCTACACTGGGTATCAAGCCGGATGCCGTGCGTTTCGTGGGCATAAGTTGCGACATAAGCGGGTAGTTGGTTGGAATACATTCTGCCAACCTCGATCAAGCCGCCGGTCTTCTGCATTTTTTTATGCAGGCGGGTGCGCTTGTCCCAACTGGTAACGATCATAATTAACAACCCCGACGGGCTGGGGTCGTCAAGATAGTTAATCAGATGGTCAGCGTTTGCCTTGATGAACGGCTCGGCATCCTTGATGAGGACCACCCGCTTTGGGGCCAAAAACGGCAGCGTGCGCAGTTCGTCCAGCACATCGGTAATCTGGGCACTGTCGGCACGCGGCTCATAGAGGGCCATCGCCCGCTGGTCCGGCTCCAGAACCGAATCCAGCAGCTTTTCGCACTCCTTGCTGAGCAGGAACTTGTCCTCGCCGGCGATGACATAGACGCCTAAAGGCTTTCTCGATTGCGGTGCTTTTTTTGCCACTGCTTACCCGTTATTCCTCCGAGGGAGTTTCGGCTTCCGGCGTTTGGTCGCTTGCTGGTGCTTCAGGGGCATCAGTCGGCTGGGTGCCTTCGATAGCTTCGTCCTCTTCAACGACCAATCGTTCGGCAGCGACGAGATGATCGCCTTGCTTGAGCGAGATCAGCCGCACGCCGGCGGTGTTTCGACCGATGGCCCGGACATCGTCGAGACCGGTTCGGACAATCATGCCGTTAGCGGTAATCATCATCAGTTCGTCGCCCGGCAAGACGGCCTTGAGAGCAACAACCTTGCCGTTTCGGTCGGTCGTCTTGATGTCGATGAGGCCAAGACCGCCGCGGCTCTGGACGCGATAGTCTTCCAGATTTGTGCGTTTGCCGTAGCCTTTTTCACAGATGGTCAACAGTGACGCGCCTTCTTCGGCGATCACCATATCAACGACGGCGTCGGCGTCTCGCAACTTGATGCCGCGAACGCCCCGGCTGACACGACCCATCGAACGGGCATCAGACTCATTGAAGCG
>JANQGW010000178.1 GCA_028282905.1 Sedimentisphaerales bacterium
GTTGAAAACGCCGTGCGGGCGTGGGCTTTGGTGTGGACGGCCCTCTGCGGCGAGCAGCGTGACGACGACATGATGGCCGGCATGGGCGGCGTGATGCTGGCCAGTACCGACTGGGCCGGCGGCGCGGGCCTGCGAGACCGTGTTCTCATGACCCCGCACGAACAACGCGAATCCGTCGATCCCATGGTCGAAGAAGTCATCGAACAGGTCAAATCACTAGTTTTTCCATTTCACGGTATTTGAGATTTCCCTTGTTCTCTTGACCGATACTCAGTTATTTGCTTTATGGCTAAATCTCTGTCTAGTATATCATCCGAAATCAGCTTCTTGGCAATTTCAATGGCCATTTCACGAGTCATCCCCAAATCTTCTTCACATATCTTGAGTGCCCTAACCCACAACCAATTTCCTGGCGGAGTACCAATGCTCCATCCCTCTAATAATGACACTTTTTTGCAAGCCTCATACTGTTCTTTATTTTCAATTTTACCGACCAGTGCTTCTAAATAATTGCTTATATCGGTTGGTAAAACCTTGGAAGTAATCTTAATTCCAAATAAAGTCGTATCTACTTTAACGATACATGACGTTTTTTCTATGTAGGAAGTTCTTTGGAATGAGATACCAAAAATTATAAGAAGAAAAAGTATAACCAGAAGTTGCTTGGATTGTTTTGTAAGTTTCATCTATGTGCTCCCTATAAATGAGTATTAGTACCCAACGATGGGGATTTTGAGTTTGTCGGCGAGGGCGAGGGTTTCGGGTTTGTCGATGATGATGGTTTTGTCTTTTTCGACGACGACGCATTTGGCGCCATTGTCTTTGAGAGATTGAATCGTATCGACGCCGATGCAGGGCACGTCGAATCGCATGTCCTGATCGGGCTTGGCGGATTTGAGCAGTGTCCAGCCACCTTTTCTGCACAATTCTCCGGCGCGTTTGATCATTTTTGCCGTGCCTTCGATGGCTTCGACGGCGATGATCTCGCGTTCGCGGACGGCGATGGCCTGTCCGATGTCGAGTTTGCCGCACTGTTTGACGATGTCCCAGCCGAACTTGATGTCTTCCCATACATTGGCGGGCGGCTGGCAGCCGGTCATGACGCCTTCGGTGGCCATGTGCTCTTTGCAGTACATTGTCGAGTCCTCCAGGATAATTCCGCCGTCGGCAAATTCATCGGCAATCGCGCCGAGGACGGTGTCGTTTCGCTTGTCTTTTTTGCGCAGCCGCCAGTACCAGATGCGCAGTGCCCGCCAGTCCGGCATGTAGTGCAGGATCCGGCGGGGGGTGTAGATTTTGGTCTTGGCGACGCGGCCGACCATGATGGTGTCGCGGACGCCGTGCTTGCGGAGCCTTCGCAGCCAGCCGCCGGGACGGGCGACGGCACCGGGAAAGTACGCATCGACGTGGTCGGCCAGTGCGGGGTCGGCGCTGCCGGCAAGGCCAATGCAGATGACCTTCAGGCCGGCGCGGCGGGCGCCGTCAGCGACCATGAAGGGCAGACGGCCCTGGCCGGCGATGAGGCCGATTGTGTTTTTTGCATTGTCCATTGTATATTGTAAATTGTCGATTTTATATTGGATTCCCACCTTCGCGGGAATGACAAATAATATCACCCCTTCGGGGTTTGTCGTGTCGCTATCGCTCCACGCTGCTGTTTGGCTACTGTTTCAGTTTCTTTTCGAGCTGTTTGATTTTCTTTCGCATGTCGGGCAGGGTTTCGATCAGGGCGTAGGCGCGCTTGGCCTTGTTGGCGTCGATGGCCGGGGAGCCGACGATGGTCATGCCGTCCGGGACGTCGTTGATGACCGCGGCTTGGCCGCCGACTTTGACCATGTTGCCGACCTTGATGTGGCCGACGACGGCAGCCTGTCCGCCGAGGACACAGTACTGCCCGAGCTGGGCGGTGCCGGCAATGCCGACCTGCGGAACCAGCAGGCAGTGGGCACCGATCTTGGCGCCGTGGCCGATGACGACGCTGTCGCCGATCTTGCTGCCTTTGCCGATAATCGTATCTTCCAGCGTGCCGCGTTCGATAGCGGCGCCGGCGCCAATTTCGGTATCATCTTCGAGGACAACGATGCCGATCTGCGGGATTTTATGATGGGCGCCTTTGTGAGTGGCAAATCCGAAGCCGTCCTGTCCGACGGAGGCGTTGGACTGGACGATGACGCGGTCACCGAGCTGGCAGCCGTCGTAAATCACGGCGTTCGGATAGTGGACGCAGTCGCTGCCTAGGCGGGCATTGGGGCCGACGAAGACGCCGGGATAAATCTGGCAGTTGTCGCCGATGACGGCGTTGTCGCTGATGGTGGCGAACTGGGCGATGTTGCAGTTGTCGCCGATTTTGGCTGAGTCTGCAATACTTGCCTTTGGGCTGACGCCGGTATTTGGGTGCTGACGGTGGCCGTGCAGCAGAACGACGGTTTGCATGAAGGCGTAGTACGGGTCTTCGGCAATGATCTGGCAGGCGTTGGTTTCGACCTGTTCGGCGACGAGGACGGCCGCGGCGTTCGTGGTCTTGACCTGCGGGGTATATTTGGGATTGCTGAGAAAGGTAATCTGTCCGTCGCCGGCGCTGTCGAGCGTTGAGGCGGATTCGATGATAATTGAACCGTCGCCGATGAGCGTGCCGCCGACGTGGTCAGCAATTTCCTGTAATGTTTTTGTCTGCATGGTGGATTCCTGATTATTGGTTTTGTTTGCCTGAATTATAGCAGGTTGGCGGGATTCGTCAATTACTGATAATTTTGAATGCTGAATTTTGAATTATGAATTGAGGAATCGCCTGCGGCGATGACCGTTTAAACAGATTCCTCGCTGCGCTCGGAATGACAAGGTGGCTTAGGATACAATTATCAGAAGTTTAAAGTATTTGGAGTAATTGGGTGGCGATTTTTTGCTGCTGTTCGCTGTCGGGGGTGGTAAAACTGTTTTCCGGCGGCTGGGCGATGGCTGTTTTGGGGCCGCGGGGGGCGTAATGGGTTGGGCTGCTTGCCGGGCCGAATAAGCTGAGCGTTTTTTTGCCCATGGCGGCAGACAGGTGGCTGATGCCGCTGTCGTTGCCACAGAATGCGTCGGCCTGTGTGAGTATCTGCAAGACTTCTGTCAAAGTCAGATTTTTCAGGGGTATAAAACGGTTGACCGCGTCCAGTGCCTGCGGGATGAATCGTTCCTGTTCGGCCGGGCCTAACAAAAAGACCGGCTGGACAGCGTTTTTGGTGAGTAATTCGGCGACGCCGATGAAGTTTTCCCAATGCCAGGATTTTTCGCGTGATCCGCTGCCGGGCTGGATAATGACGATTGTTTTTTCCGGGTCGATGTTGGTTTCTTCCAGCAGATCAGCTCCGGCCGTGTAATCTTCAGGCAAGGGAGTGACGGTTGTTTTCGGAAGCGAGACGTCGTCGTCCAGTTGGTGCTGTTGCTGGAAGTAGTGTCGGTAAAATTCCGTGATGTGCAGGTCGGTATCATTGGCTGGTTTGGCGGGGATGACCGTTGCCTCGGCGGCGCAGGTGCTGAGAGTCGTGTAAAGCAGATTGGTTTCAAAACAGTCTGAGTCGGCGCCGAGAAAGGAGATAATTTGTTCGTAGGGAGCCAAGGCCGTGATCAGGCGGTCATTTTCGGCTAGTGTTTCGATGAAATCGGCTTTAAAGAAACGATGCAGCGGTAGAGATTCCGTGGAACGAACGGTATCGATACAGGTTCGGTGCGGATAGAAATCGATGTAATCGAGTGGGCCGATGAAATCCAGCCGGTCCAGTGCGCAGAGTTCTTTGAGGCGGGCGGCCAGCGGCAAGGTCAGTAGGCAGTCACCGATGGCGCCGGTGTGGATGATGAGACCCGATTTTAGTTTCTGACAGTTCTTCATGATTCATGTTAAAGCGGCAGACGAGTTATTTTTTTTCGCCTGCCGCTGGTTTAATGAAATATCAAAAGGTATCGCCTTTGGCGATGCTGTTTAAATAGATTCCTCGGCTTCGCTCGGAATGACAATGCGTCATCCAGAAAGCCATTATTAAGTTGAGACACTGTGCTGCCGTGTGCGGGCGGGACGCCCGCGTTCCCAAGCTTATTCTTCCTTGGCGTCTTTGTCTTTATTGCCGCCTAAGATGCCTTTCAGCAGGCCGGTGGCTTCTTTGCCGAGGTCTTCACCGGTTTTGAGGATGTCTTTTCCGATATCTTCGCCAGCCTTAAGGATTTGCTCGCCCTGTTTAACCAATTCATCTGTGACGGAATTTAGCATGTCCAGCGGCAGTAAATCTTTGCCCTGTTCGGCGATACCGCCGGCGATGGCCTTGATGATTTTGGCGGTGACATCGGCGGCGTCCACCTTTTCGTCGGTTCCAATATTTTCCAGGTGAATCGGATTGAGTTTAAGCGTGACGGTGTCGGCCCGGCCGGGAACCGGCAGCAGTTTGGCCTTAACGGTGACACCGTTAATTTCAAGACTGTTGATGCGGACGTTCTTGCTTGCCTTTTCTTCCTCTTTTGGCTTTGTGTCCGGCGTTTCGGTTTTGTCGGACTGGGGCAGATTGCTGAGAATTTCTTTCAGGTTATTTTTCGTCAGGTCTTTCTGTTCGATCACAACGGTGATGTTGTCCAGTTGAATTTTATCCAAGACAATCGTATCGTCCAGCAGGGTGCCGGTATCCAGCGACATATAGGCGTGGCCCAACTCCATGAAAGTCGGATGGTTGTAGCCTTCGGGATTGTCGATTTCCAGTCCGGTCAGTTCGACCTTGCCGCGGAGCAGGGCGGTGGAGATATTTTCCAGCCGGACGTCTACTTTCATGGCTTTTTCGGCGCCGATTTCGATGCCGGCACGAATGGCATTATCGCCGAAGATTTGGAACAGCACGACGGCCGCGATAATGACGATTACCAGCAGAATAAAGATACCTGATACGATTTTTTTAAGTTTTCCCTTTGCCATGATATAACCTCCTGTTTTCGGCTGTCATTACAGGTTCAATGATATATTTTAAAAATCAAAATGCAAATATCAAAATTATGGAATCCCGGCTGCGCCGGGATGGCTTTTTAAATAGATTCCTCGGCTTCGCTCGGAATGACGAGAATTTGAATCTAAAGGTTCAATAACGCTTTCTGGACATTATACCCCAAGGCTTTTGCTTTTTGAGCATAAAATTTGGCATTTTCAAAATCTTCGAGGCGGTAATAGGAGATGGCCATGCCATTGTAGGCCGCCGGACGCATGGAATCAAGATCCACGGCGGTTAAAAATTCATTGATGGCCTGCTGGTGCTGATTGTTTTTGGCTAATGCCACGGCCAGATTGTAGTGCAGCGGCCCGTTTTTCGGCTCAATCGCAACGGCTTTATCATAGACTGTAACAGCCTCAGTGAATCGCTGTTGGCTGAGGTAGGCGTTGCCCAGATTCTGCAGGGCGGGGACCATGTCCGGCGAAATCGCAAGGGCTTTCTCGTAGGCCCAGATGGCATTCTCCGACTGGTCGGTTTCGTCATAGACGCGGCCCATACCGAAATAGGCCTGCATATCGTCGCCGATGTTATCGATAACAAATCGAAATTCACGCAAGGCCGAATCGGTCTGCTTTTTTTCCAATAGGAGATAGCCCAGTGCGGTCCTCGCTTCGGTATAGTACGGGTCCAGTTGGGCGGCTCGCTCCAGATGGAAAAGGGCTTTGCCGGGCTGCTTGAGCGATTGGTAAATCTGCCCCAATAAGACATGGCTTGGTACATCATTGGGGGCCAGTTTGAGGGCGTTTTTGACCTCAGTAATCGCAGATGCATTTTTGCCCTGAGAATGCAGGGTGTGTGCGAGATTGCGGTAGATATCGGGATTCTCGGGTTCGAGACTCATTGCGGTTTTGTAATAGGACTCGGCCTTCGGATAGTTTTGAAGCTGCATATAAGCAGCGCCAAGGTTATTAAAAGCGTTGGAGTCCCGGCCGACAATGCCGAGGGCCTGTTCGTATTTGGCGATGGCCTGGTGGGGTTGATTTCGGCGCAGGTAGATATTGCCGAGATTCATGTGCGCTTCACTAAGCAGCGGATTGATCTGTACGGCATTACTGAGAATGCGGAATGCTTCGTCAGTATCGCCGACCTGCAGATAACAGTTGCCGAGGTTGTTGAAAAAGCACCCGAGTGTCTGCTTTTTGGTAAGGTTTTTCATGTAGAGGCTCTTGAGGTGCTTGGGCGCCTTGAATTTTTCCTTGTAATGTTCGTCCGGCGCGGAATTGCCAAAGGAGGTGGTTTCGATATTGAATCGCATTCGGCCGTCGTCGTATCGCACAAAGAAATGGCCCGGGACGACAACGCCGTAAATCGGCAAGCCCAGCCGTTCGGCAAGAGACAGATACAGCACTGACAGGCTCAAGCAGTAGCCCTGTTTGCGTTCGATGACGATGTGCAGGAACAGATCGTCCGGATCGTCGGCGCTGTCGATGGTTGCGTAGTTGAGTTCGTCGTAGAGATATTTGTTAATTATCGGGATGGCCCGGTGATTCATTGGAACATGCGCGTCTTTGACACGTTCGATGATGTCTTCGGCCATGTCGTCAATCTTGCGTCGATAAACGTGTGAGGTTTTGTTGGTTCCCCATTCGCGTGATAAAATCAAGGCCGCCGTACAGAGGTCGATCTCGTTTTCATCGAGACGCAGAACGCCTTCAATAGAGTAGGCTCGCAGGCCGCGTTTGCCATAGTTGGCCAATGCTGCTGCCGAGGCAAAACTTGGCAGCACAAACAACAGAAGGCACAGCCCAAGCACAGCCTTTTTCTGCAAGAGATTATTTGAACAGTTTTTGAACTTGCTCCGTTGTGACATCGGCAATCCGTATCTGTTTGACACAGCTTGTTTGTCCGCTCTCAATCTGTAGTGCATTTTTTTTGATTCCCAGTTGTTTGGCAATAAATTCCAGCAATGCTTTGTTGGCTTTTCCTTTTTCCGGCGGGGCGGCCACTTTAATCTTCAGCATCTCGCCATAGACACCGCCAATTTCGGTCCGGCTGCTGCCGGGGACGACTTTGACGGTAATGCGTGTCTCCTGCTGACTACTGCTCATCGGGTTTTTCCTGCGTCAGAGATTTTCCTGGAGGTTTTGCCCGACCGCATTCTGTATATATCGTTCAATCTGGCTTGCCAGTTCACTTACTTCAGCAATCTGGAAATCTTCGTAATGGCCATGCACGAATTCGCCGTTGAGGGCTTTTTTGAAGACTTTTACACGGATGACGGGGGTGTTATGGCCGTTTTGACCAAAACGGGGGATTTGGTGCTCGCGCAGTTCAATTCGCCAGTTTTCACTGATAAACACCAGGCTTTGGCCTGTATTAACGGCGGTTGGGAAAAAATCCTGTAATAATTTCAGCATATCTGACTGGCCCATGGCATCCCTTCTCTTTTTCCGAATCCACTTTCCAAATGTCACCTGAATGCAAACCGGAAGTATTATACCGGTTTGGAGCCGCTAACGCAAGCTGCCAATCAGTTCCCGCAAGTCGGAAATTCCTTTATTTTTGCAGTATTCGGCCAGGCCGAGCGTAATTTTTTCGGCGGTATCGGGATAAACAAATGTAGAAGTTCCCACGGCGACGGTTGTTGCGCCGGCAATAATAAATTCCAGAGCATCGGTCACTGTCTGGATGCCGCCCATGCCGAGAATCGGGATCCCCGCGTCTTTGGCGACTTCGTTATAGACCTTGTTGACCAGGTAAACAGCAATCGGCTTGACAGCGGGACCGCTGAGGCCGCCGGTGCGGTTGGCCAGTACGGGTTTGCGTTTTTCGACGTCAATGACCATTGCGGTGAAGGTGTTAATCAGGCTCAGGGCGTCGGCACCGGCATCGACGGCGGCTTGTGCCGTGACGCTGATATCGGTGACGGTCGGTGTCAGTTTAACCATCAGAGGCTTATTCTGGCAGACGGCCTTGACGGCAGCTGTGATTTCGCCGATCAAGACGGGGTCAGTACCAAAAGTGATGCCGCCTTTTTTAACGTTGGGGCAACTGATATTCAGCTCGAAACCATCGATAGCCTCTTCGCGAGCCAGCCGGTCCGCGACAGCGACGTATTCATCGATGCTTTTGCCGGCGAGATTGACCAGAATTTTTGTATCCAACTGCTCAAGAACGGGGATTTTTTCTTCGAGGAATCGTTCCAGACCCATGTTGGCCAGACCAATCGCGTTGAGCATTCCGCCGTTCGTTTCGACGATGCGCGGGGTGGGGTTACCGGGACGCGGCTCGATTGAGATACTTTTGGTAATCAGAGCTCCCAGGTTTGACATATCCATGAATTCGGACAGTTCATCGGCATAGCCGCAGGTTCCTGAAGCGGTCATGACAGGCCCGGAGAGTGTTAATCCGGCAAAATCGATTTGTAAATTCGTCGTTTTATCCATTATTCAGCGTGAAAATTAACTTTTTCGGCGTCAAATACAGGTCCGTTTTTGCAACAGAGCTGGTACTCGGTGTGGTTGTCGTCTTTTTTGGTTTCGACGGCACAGCTTTGGCAGAGGCCAATGCCGCAGGCCATCATGCGCTCCATGCTGACCTGACAGGGCATGTCATAGTCTTTGGCAAGTTTTGCTGTGCCTGCCAGCATGGGTTCCGGGCCGCAGGCGAAGACGGCAGAGGCTTTCGGGTCGATCTTGTTATCTTCCAGCCAGTGCCGCATACAGTCAGTGACAAAACCGTCAAAACCGGCGGAGCCGTCATCGGTAGCGATGTGTGAGGGCACGCGGATGAGTTCGAATTCTTCCAATACCAAGCCTTTGAAGTTGCCGATACGGACGGTAAAGGGCAAGTCCTCGATATTTCGGGCGCCGATAAAGCTGACCACTTCCACATTCGGGTTGTGATGCTTCAGGTGGCTGGCCAGATGCAGGATCGGAGGCGATCCCATGCCGCCGGCGATCAGCAGGGCATGCGTCAGGTGATCCGGGATGCTAAATCCATTACCGAGCGGACCGAGAATGTTAATGGTATCGCCTTTCTTCAGGCTCATCATTCGCACGGTTGCGGGGCCGAGGACGCAATAGAGAATTTCGACTTTCACGCAGGGGCCGTCGGCGGTTGGCGTGATGATTACATCGGAAAAACTGAAGGGGCGGCGAAGCATGACCTGCCGCGATGCTTTGTCTTTCAGGTTTTCGGGAATTTGTGTTTCGTCAGGCAGTGAAATCGCGCTTAGATCCATTTCGAGGAATTGACCCGGCAGGACGTTCTGGAAGAGACGGCTTCCCCGAGCGTCAAATTTCATGTTGAGCCGGTAGTAGCAACGGCGGATCTGCTGGTTACTTAGAACCTCTGCCTGAAAAACACCTTTTTGTGTCGCTTCATTGTGCATGTTCTAACTTCTTTAATTATAAAGTGTTATAAAAAATAAAGCTCCCGGAACATTCATCCACGGATATTCCGGAAGCCCGCCACGGCAAAGAAAGCCGTCTGAATTCAAACACCTTTGTCTCACTTCACAAAAGCAGTATATCAGTCAATTTCAAACGTGTCAACCGGTCAAAATGAGATTATAATTCATATCTTCGGATGTGCCATGTCGCGTATTACTTAAGCTCTTATATATAAATATGTTGTATTGAAATTGGAGAAAAAAATAAAATTTATCCTACAAAGCGGACAAAATAGCAACACTTTATTTTGAATATTCACGTTGACTTCACTTTGCGAATGTTTTAATATAGACCTTGAGGCGATGGATTGATTGCTCTTGTCAGAGACGACACGGAAGGGAGACGATGGCAAAATGCGAAATGACGCAGGGATTTTAATTGCCGCCAGCGATGAAGATCGCTCTTTACTGATCGAACGGACACTGTTCCGTGCGGGACTCAGTAACCAAACTCTGCGGCTTGGCGATGGCCAGGCTGCTCTTGATTTTCTCACACGCTTAAAGGACTCGGATAATCCCCATTCTAAACAGGCTTGGATGATGCTGCTTGATCTGGAACTTCCGGATGTCGGAGGGCTTGAGGTTTTGAAAGCGATCAAAAGTGACTCATTTCTGAAGGTGATTCCCGTGATTATGATGACTTCATCGTGCAGTGATGACGTGCTTGCGCAATGCCATGAAGCGGGCTGTAATATTATTCTTACCGGGCCTGTGGAATCCGAGTTGCTTGCCGAAACCCTGACGGGGGTGGGACATTTTCTTTCGGTTGTTGAGATACCTGCTCTTAGGACGCAATAATGATGGAAAAGGACGTTGTTGAAAAATTTACGATTCTTCTGGCCGAAGATGATAAAGGACACGCCGCGTTGGTGAAAAAAAACCTGTGGCGAAGCTGTATTGATGCGCGGATTGAGCATTTTCCGGATGGAGAACAGTTGCTGGCGTATTTGCGGAATGAATCGAAACGGCCGGAGGGATTTGAGGCGGGGCGGCATATTATTCTGCTGGATATCAAGATGCCGGGGATTGACGGGATTGAAACGCTTGAGCAGATAAAGGCGGCTGAGAATCTGCGAGATATTCCGGTGGTTATGCTGACGACGACGAATAATCCGGCTGAGATCAACCATTGCTATGAGCTGGGGTGCGCGTTTTATATTGTTAAACCGTCGGATTATACGCAATTCATGCAGGCGATTGAGTATCTTGGCGACTTTATGTCGCTTTCGGGGCTGGTTATTCCGACGGTTGGTCCGTAAGCGGGAGGTATTGACTGCATTTTGGGGGAGTTTTCCGCAATATTGGTGAAATCATTTTCGAGTTCTTGAATTTTCCTGAGTGATGTGTTACAAAGATGCCCCATGACTGGATATAAACGAACAATTTGGGTACTTTTGTGTTGCTGGGTAACTGTTTTTGCATCGGCTGATACGATTAGCCGAATCATTCAGCAGAAAAAACTGACGAAGGTAAAGTTTGCCGTGTTGGCGGTGGATGCCGACAGCGGGCGGACGCTTTACCAGAAGAACGCGACGGTGCCGATGATTCCGGCGTCGAATATGAAGCTGGTAACGGCGGCGGCAGCGGTTCATTACTTGGGCGGCGATTATTCTTTTAAGACCCAGGTTGGGCTGAAGGGCAGCGATCTGATTGTGATTGGCGGCGGGGATCCGCTTTTGGGGGAGCCGAAGCTGGATACGCAGGATCGTCGGAATGCGGATAAGCTGTTTGACGAGGTGATTGCGAAACTGAAGGCGGTGGGGGTTTCTTCAGTGCAGGATATTATTGTGGATGTCAGCTTTTTTGATAATAACCGTGTGCATCCGTCGTGGCCGCGTGAGCAGCTGAATCAGTGGTATGCGTGCGAAGTGAGCGGGCTGAATTTTTATAATAACTGTGTTCGCGTGGTGGCGACGCGAAAGGGCAGCCGGGGTGTGTTGACGATGGAGCCGACTAACTCGTATATTACGCTGGTGAACCAGTTGCGAATGATCTCGAAAGGATCCAGTGCGGTCGGGGCGTATCGCAATTCGGTGCCGAATAAGCTGATGGTCAAGGGCAGGCTGAACAAGCAAGCTGGTTTTGATGTGGCGTTTGAGAATCCGCAGGGATTGTTTGGTTCGATTTTGCGGGACCGACTGAAACAAGCAGGCATTGGCGTCAAGGGGCAGATTGTTCAAAAGTACGCCAAGGATGCAAAAGATGTTCGTGTCTTGACGACGTTTGAGACGCCGATTGCCGAGGTTCTGTACCGGAGCAATAAGGACAGCCTTGGACTGGCGGCGGAAAGTTTGGTTAAGACGATTTCCGCGGAGAACACGCAAGGGCAGATTAACGGTGAATGGCCGCACGGGCAGGCGTTGATTCGGCGGTATTTGTCGTCATTAGGCTGTTCGGTCGAGCAGGTGGTGTTGGATGACGGTAGCGGATTGAGCCGGAAGAATCAATTGTCGGCGATGGTACTCGTGGCGGTTTTGAAGGATATGTATGCGTCGGATGATAGTGATATGTTTTATCGTTCGCTGGCGGTCGGCGGCGTGGACGGGACGATTCGCAAATATTTCCGCAGCAGTCCTTACAAAGGCAATGTCCTTGGCAAGACCGGGTATATTTCGGGGGTGCGTTCGTTTTCGGGTATCTGCAAGACACCGCGGGGCGATGTGCTGTTCAGTATTCTCACCGAAGGCGGCGGCAGTTCGGTTCGCGGCTGTATCAATGAGATCACGCAGGCGATTTTTGACGGAAAGTATTGAATCCGGGAGGTTTTACACATATCTAATGAGTAGAGCGGTGCCGATTGTCTAAAGAAATGTTATGTTGGCGTTTGGTATTTGCCAGAATTTCCACAGGTTCAATTATTTTAACGAGTTGCCTGTTTTGCGAAAAGCGATTAGACAGAAACATCTTCTTTATCGCAGGTGTCCAAAGGTTTGTCGATTTGATGTCCTTAACTTTTATATTTTCAATATCCAAGTAGCTATCAATCACAAATCCGACTCTTATCCTTTGTTCAAATGAGATAACTTCAACAATAATGACCATGTCAGTTTGTGATTTTATTGGTGTTTTTTGGGTGCCATATATCAATCTAAGATCAATCACTTGGATACACTCAGAACCCCAATCCAGCATTCCAACTATATGAGAATTTAAATTTGCGACAGATTTCGAAAGAAGTTGATATCCGACTTTAGTTCCCTTAATGATACTTGTATCTAGTGCAAATAATTCATCTGCCAGCAAAAAAACATAATACGTTCGAACATCCTCAAAAACGTTTTCGGCCATTTTGGGCCCTCCACTATTGAATGCTCAACCTTGATTTGCTGAGATTTTGGTCTAAACTGAATTCAAAATCCCCGTAGCATCTATAGATAAAGAGTGATCACATCGCAGGTATATTGACAAAAATTTCATTAAATGGTCCATGAATATCAAAAATATTTAAACTTAATTAATTTCCAACTATTCTTCAGATTAGACAATTTCAATGGTTATAAGACTGCCCTATAAAAATGGGTAATTATTCAACTTATCCCTTACAGTATCAATATTTGATCCTAATTATCTGAGTATGAGGTTTAACCGATAGGTGATACAGTGCCGGTTTTATGGGAAACGACTCAAATTATTTTTTGGAAAAAGGATTACTCATGATTAAAAGATTGAAAAGCACATATGAAGTTGTGGGTAATCAATTACTTAGAGGGCCTTTAAGAATAGTGCTATTGTCAATCCTGCCCTTAATTATCGGTATGCTTCTTTATGGGATAATCCTTTCACATGTGCTTAACAAAAATCTCCAAAAACAAAAGGATAGCATTCGAACCAATCTTGAAATCGCAATTGCTGAAGAACTTCGAGGAAGGATTGAAAGTGCATGGTCAATTGTCGATTACTATTACCAAAACAATCTCAAAAAGGAAGATTGCCTGAAGGCTTTAAACAATATTCGTTTTGGCCAGACAAACTATCTTTGGGTACACCAACTTGATTCCAATAGAGCCGATAGTGCTTTTATGCTTGTTCATCCGGAAGATAAAATACGGAACAAAGACTTATCCGGGATGATTGACCTGAAACGTATTGAAAGCCTTTACTATAACGGAGAAATATACCCACATGGTTCATCTCAAATCAGCCATATAAAACCGGTGAATATTTTCCTTGAGTTCAATGATGTTTGCCTAAAAGACGGTGCCGGTGTTGTTAAGTATTATTGGCCTAAGATTTTTCGTGGGCAATCATCAAATATCGGCTATCTGAAAATGTCATATGTCAAGTATTTCCCGCAATGGAAATGGGTTTTGGGAGCAGGTGCCTATGCAGATCATATTGACCACTTAGTTGCTATCGAAACAGCTGACATTGAACAAGATATGCAAGATACATGGAATGTCTTTTTTACTTCCACGTTCCTCATTTTTGTTATTCTTATAGCTGTTACCTATTATATCTCTAAAAAGCTGGCGATGAGAATCATCAATCATGGTAAAGAGCTATATGAAACACAACAGCAGTTGGCCAATGAAGTAGCGCAATTAAAGAAAGCGAAAAAGGAAATCGCTGAAATGATGATAGCGTCAGATATAGCCCGCAAAAAGGCAGAAGATGCGGAATATCAGTCGCGTCAGGCAAAGAAAGAACTTGAAATCAGCAATATGGACTTAGAATTAGCTAAGCAGAAAGCCCTTGAACTGGCTACTAAAGCGGAGCAGGCGAACATCGCCAAGAGCCAGTTTCTTGCTAATATGAGCCATGAGATACGAACGCCAATGAACAGCATTATCGGTTTTGGGAGAATTCTAAAAGAGGAAATTATTGATGAAATTCATAAGGAGTACACTGAACTGGTTGTTGATTCAGCGGAGAACCTGCTTTGCTTAATTAATGATATATTAGATTTTTCTAAAATTGAAGCTGGCAAACTGAATTGCGAACTGATTGATGTAGATATTCTGGAAATCGTCAATAGCATTGAATCCATGATGAGTCCGGAAGCAATCAAGAGGGGTGTTGAGTTCTGCAAAAAAATCGAGGGTCTTAGTCATATATACATAAACACTGATCCAACTCGTTTACGGCAGTGTTTAATTAATGTTATTGGTAACGCTATAAAATTTTCAGAAAACGGTCGAGTTTGCCTAAAGGTATCTTCAGTTCAAAAAGAAAGTCAAGACTTTATCCAGTTCACGATCGAAGACAACGGAATTGGAATACCCGAAGATAAAATAAGGAGTGTTTTCGATGCTTTCACACAGGCAGACAACAGCACGACAAGGGAATTCGGAGGAACCGGACTGGGCCTTACCATCACAAAGCGGATTGTTAAACTACTTGGAGGGCATATTGATGTTCAAAGCAAAGTTGGTGAGGGAACAAACTTTGTTATACAAATTCCTGTGGGCAATATAGAATTTTGTCAGGCTGATATGAGTCCTCATACAAACATAAAACCCAAAACTCCCGATAATAGTATTGTATTTGATGGTTCGGTGCTCGTTGCAGAAGATATCAAGACCAATCAAGTGCTTATCCGTGTTTTGTTTGAAAGACTGGGGCTTAATGTTGTCATCGTCGAAGATGGGCAGAAGGCGGTCAATTCAGCATTGACGGAAACCGTTGATTTGATTTTTATGGACATGCAAATGCCTGTCATGAATGGCTATAATGCAACTAAAACACTTCGAGAGAAAGGATTTGTAACGCCCATTATTGCTCTAACAGCAAACGCTATGAAGGGAGACCGACAAAAATGTTTTGAAGCAGGTTGTGATGATTATTTACCCAAGCCTATCGATATTCGAGAACTTATAGAAATTCTTAAGAAATATTTGCCATATGTGTATTGTGAAAAGTCAGCTATCATAATGACTGGTGACTAATTGTGATGGTTTGGGATTATGGGGTTAGGTCGCCGGTTAGTTCTTCGATTAGGTCGGTGAGGGTGACGATGCCGAGCGGGGTATTGTGGTTTTTGTTTTTTGCCATGACCAGGGCGATGGGGGATTTTTGATTGCGGAGGAAGTTGATACCTTCGAGGACGGTTTTTCGCCGGTCGATTTCGGGCAGCTTGATGATAAATCTGTGCAGGTTGTCGAATTGTGTGTTTTCAGCGAGAACCTTGTAGATCGGGACAAAGCCCAGGATATTTTGTCGGCTGCCGTCACAGACTAACTGCCGGGTGTTCGTATTTTGGCGAAGGTGTTCGAGCAGGGCGGGAGCATCGGTTTTAACATCCACCATTTCGACGGATTTCAGACGAGTCATGACGGATCTGACGGTGAGGCTGTCCAGGTCCATTAATCGGCCCATCATTTCCTTTTGGGCCTCGGTGAGCAGACCTTCTTCCTGTGTTTCATGAATGATCTGACGGACCTGGTGGCGTTTGGCGGCTTCGACGGCGGTGGTGTCAAACGCGAGCATTTTTGAGATGCCCTTCAGGATGGCAACAATACCAGTCAGTATGAAAAGCCGGTTAAACAGCCAGACGAGCCAAGCCAGCGACGGCATCAGTGTGTTGGCTTTATGGTAGTAGAGGATTTTGGGGAGCATTTCGCCGGCGAGAAACAGAGTGGGGGTCAAAATGGCCGTGGCGTAGATTTCCGCTTTGTGATGGTCCTGCAGGTAGTTAAAGAGCATGACGGTGACCAGGCTGGTGGCGCAATAATTGACAAGGTTATTGCCAACCAGAATAGACAGAATCAGGCCCTGGCCGTCGCGGAGCAGTTTGGTCAGTAGTTTGGCGGTGGTTTTGTTTTGCTGGACGCCGATACGCAGACGCAGGCGGCTGAGACGATAGACTCCGGTTTCGGTGCCTGCGAAGAACGCACTTAGCAGGAACAGAATGAGGATTAGAGCAAATTGTACTATAATCGTCATCATGTTTTATCACCGTTTTGGGCGATTGGTTCCAGTGTTAATATGATGGTTCGGATGCGGTTGTTTTCGACCGCTTCGACGGTAAATTTCATATTTTTGAAGGTTGCGACATCGCCTGCTTTGGGGATCCGTCCCAGCCGGGCCATGACGAAGCCGCCAAGGGTGGTTAGCCGCTGCTGGTCGATGTCAATGCCAAAGGCCTGGCCCCAATCGTGGATTGACAAATCCGCCAGCAGGCGGTACTGCATAGGGCCAAGCTGTTCAATCGGCTCGACGCCGTTAAAAGTCTCCTCGGTGCCCAGCAATTGTTCGATGACGTCTTCCCGCTCGACCCAGCCGGCGATGCCGCCGTATTCATCAACGACAACGGCGATGTCACTGTGTGACTGCTTGAAGAAGTCTACTAGGGACTCAACAGATTTTTGCTCCGGGACGAATGAGACACGTTTGACTAATGAAGATACTGCTCGATCCGGGTTCAGGAGTAGGTCCCGAAAGTGAACGACGCCAACAATTGAATCGACCGATTTTGTATAGACCGGGATTTTGGCGATTTTGTGCTTGAGCATCTGCTGCTTGAGTGTCTCGGGTGATGAGTCAATCGGAGAAGCGGGCATTTCGACACGCGGCTGCATAACATGACGGACTTTTAAGACGCTGAAATTTAATATTTCATCCAGCAGTTGATTTTCATCCACGGTAATCAAGCCGCTTCGGCGGGATGAGTCCAGTAACATACGGAGTTGGTTGACTGAGACAGGATCCGTTTTGTCCGTATGGATGAAAAGCCTTACGACAGGCTGAATGAGCAGCATATCGGTAATTTTCAACAGCGGTCCGAGGATACGCATCAACAGGTAACAGGCTGGAGATGCGATCATACAGAATCGGCGGCTGTTGGCGTAGGCGATAGATTTGGGCAGCATTTCGCCGCACAGCAGGATGGCGAAAAAACAGACAGCCGCAACGGCTGCGCCGGCAGCCTGGCCAATCTGGATCGACAACATACTGGAGACAGAAAAGTACAGTACGTTGACAGTCATGTTTCCGAGCAGCAGCGCGGTCAGAAAACGGTTGGAGTCTGAGAGGACGCGAGCGGTCAGTCGTTCGAGTCGAATCGTCGATTGTGCAAATTGACGGACTTTCCGGCGGGGCAGATTGAAAAAAGCGGTTTCCGAGCCGGAAAAAAAAGCTGAAGCAGCCAACAACGCCAGCAGGAAGAGGATCTGGCCGATCACTCCTGTAAGGCCTGCTTCTGCAAGGGTGTTTAAGCTGTGTAAGGTATAATCCATTAGCGGATTTATACCTTAAATAGGGAAATTTGGCAATACAATCTTAAAGGTTGTGCCCTGATTGACTGTTGAGTCGGCCTGGATATAGCCGCCGTGGGCTTCGATAACCTTGCGGCAGAAGGCCAAGCCGAGGCCGTTGCCGTTTTGTTTTCCTTCCGTGAAGAAGGGGGTAAAGATATCTTTGAGTCGCTGCGGTTCCATGCCACAACCGGTATCGGAAATGCGGATTGTGGTGCCCTCGGGGCTTTGTTCGGCGGAGATGTCGAGGCGGCCGCCTTTTTCGAGCATCGAATGGCGGGCGTTGAGCAGCAGGTTCATGAGAGCCTGACGGAGAGCGGTGGCATCCACCCGGACTTCGATAGAGATGTCGATATCGCGTGTGACCCGGATGCGGTCCTTACCGAAATCGCGGCCGAGACAGGTGAAGACATCGTCAAATATCTGATTGAGCGGGTGATTTTCCATTTTTGCGGTGCCGCTGCCGGCAACGGACATGATTTTTTCCATCATATCGCCGACTTGCTCGCTGGCTTTGAGGGACTTTTGGAGTGCTTTTTCGCAAAGCTGCTGGTCGTCGGGATTTTGCAGGGCTAACTGGGCATAATTCAGGACCGGCATCATCAGGTTATTTAGCTCATGCGCAGTCATCGCCCAAGCCATCCCGAGGTTGGCCAGCGGCTGCAGTTTGGTCAAATTCTCCTCCAATTGGCGAAGTTTTTCTTCCGCGTCGGCGGCCTGTTGGTGCAGTGCTTTGCGTCTTTCCAGTAAATCAGCCAAGGGGTTCCCTCTCCCGTCAGATTCAGTTTTATCAGTTTTAACTCATTGACGACACATTCTATACCCAATTATCGGCCAAGAGCATAAATGGACTTGAAGAAATGAGCAGGAGGGATTGACGAATTGATTTTATATTGTTGATTGTCGATTTAAAATTGGGGGAAGCTTTCTGCAGTTGTGGGTATGTGGGTATTCCGAGCATGACCCCCGCAACTGAGTTGCGAGGGTTAAATGGCGATTTTCGGTTGAAAATCGGGGTTGGATTGTGAATTTTGGGGCAAAAAAGCGTTGCATTGCTGTTTTTTGTCTGTATAATGCCTGTTTTGATAGAGATCGTGTAACTATATATAGGCAATCGGGCCTATGACATGTTGTGAAAGGAAGAATGTTAGGTATGCTGACGAAAGAAAAGAAATCACAGGTCATTGAAGACAACAAGACCAACGAGAAGGACACAGGTTCGCCGGAAGTACAGATCGCCATTTTGACGACGCGTATTAACGAGCTGACCGAACACCTCAAGACCCATAAAAAGGATCACTCCTCACGCCGCGGGCTGCTGAAGATGGTTGGGAACCGTTCTGCGTTGCTGAAATACGTCAAGAACAAAGACGTCAACCGTTACCGGGCCATCATTACCAAACTGGGCCTGCGTAAGTAGCCTTGATGCGCTGATACTACATCCTGTCTGAAAGCGGGAAAGCGTTTCCTGCTTTAAGAGACGGGGTCACCAAATTTTATAGAAACGAAAAGTGGACATGTTTAATATACAAAGAGTAGAAAAAGAAATTTGCGGCAAGACGATCAGTCTTGAGACCGGCCGGATTGCCCGCCAGGCTCATGGTGCGATTGTCGCACAAATGGGCGAAACCATAGTGCTGGTGACAGCGGTCACGGCTGCACCGCGGTTTGACGATATCGATTATTTTCCACTGAGTGTGGATTATCGCGAAAAATACAGTGCCGCGGGTAAATTTCCCGGCGGTTTTATGAAACGCGAAGGGCGTCCTTCGACGAAGGAAATTCTGACGGCCCGTATGATCGACCGTCCGATTCGTCCGCTGTTTCCGGATGGATATTTTGAAGAAGTTCAGATCATGGCACAGGTAATCAGTGCTGACAAGGATAACGATCCTGATGTGTTGTCGATGATCGCTGCCAGTGCAGCGCTGTCGATCAGCAAAATTCCGTTCCTCGGCCCGCTGGGTGCGGTACGCCTGAGTCGTGTTGACGGTCAGAACATCATGTTCCCGACCTATGAGGAACGCGAAAAGAGTGATTTTAACCTGATTTTAGGCGGTCGCAAAGAAGCGATCAACATGATCGAAGTCGATGCGAAGGAAACGCCGGAAGATATTACGGCTGAAGCTATCAAGGAAGCCCACGGTGTGATCGGCCAGATCTGTGATATGGTTAACGAA
>JANQGW010000070.1 GCA_028282905.1 Sedimentisphaerales bacterium
GGAAGGCCGGCTGGTGGTTAAAGACGATGTGCTGTTTTTCTCCGGTGACGGCAAGCACCGCAGCAAAATCGGCATCGGCCCCAAACGCGCCAAACCCATTGCCGGCAGTTACGATGCGGATGGTCAGGTGCTGACGCTGGTGCGTTACACGGTGCCGAAGGGAGCGGGCGATTATGTGAATTCAATGTGGGAGTTGCAGGACGACCCGTTCGGCGGTGATGTGGTCAATTCCTATAATGACGGCCCTCCGGCACCGGGTAAAAAGCCGATGGGCCCGTTCTATGAACTGGAAACGTCATCACCGGCCGCAGCTTTGAATCCGGGCCAGTCCATCCAGCACTTCCAGCAGACGATTCATCTGAAAGGCACTCCGGCCGAACTGGACAAAATCGCCCGGGCCACCCTCGGCGTCAGTCTCGAAGAGATCATGTCAGCGATTTCAACAAAAAGGTAAAAAAGTGGGCAGGCGCTTAAGGCCTGCCCGCATTTTTATTGTAAATTACATGTGCAAGAATCATGAAATTCAGGCACAATTATGCATTCATTGGTTTTTCGATTGCTTTGATCTGCTGCAGCAGTGTTTGGTGCAGTTTCTGCTGAAGCTGTTTGTGTTCCGGCTTATCAATAAGATTGTTTGTTTGATACGGATCGACAAGATTGTCATATAAAACATAGCCGGTTTCTTTATTGGCGTGCCATGCGTAGGTGTATTGTCTTGTGCGAATGCCGCGCCAGGCGGTTTCTTTATCGGGGGCGCCGATTGTCAGATAGACAATTTCATTCTCCTTGCCTGTTGTTTTTGTGAATACATGTGAAAGATCGCTGCCGTCCAGGTCTTTGGGTTTATCGAGCTTACTCAGGCCGCACAGGGTTGGGTAAATATCGATGGTCGAAAACAGCGAGGCGGTTTGGCGTCCGGCCGGAATCCCCTTGGCCCAGCGGGCAATAAACGGCACACCAATGGATTCTTTCCACGGTTTGGATTTATAGCTCTCGCCTTGTGAACGGTGCATGTCGCCGTGGTCGGACGTAAAGCAAATGAGCGTGTCGTCTGCAATTCCAAGGCTGTTCAGTGTTTTGAGCAGTTTGCCGATACAGTCATCGAGGCACATGTAGTGGGCATAGTAACCGTGCAGGGCTTTTCGGTGTCTTTCGTTCATGTTCTTGACATTGGGTCGCAGCGAGAACGACTTGGGATCAACTTTGTCCATATATTCCTTGGGGGCGGTATAAGGCATGTGCGGCCCGCCGTATGAAACCATCAAAAACCAGGGAGCGTCGGTTTTGGACTTCGTGCCGATAAAGTCAATGGCCAGGTCCGTCTGATGCACCGGCTCGAAAATACCTTCCGGCACTTTTTTCTTTTCTTCCGAGTCGGTAAAGTACACACCTCTGTTGAAAGCGTGTCCCCGATTGAAGCCGGCCCAGTATTTCCAACCCTGTCGATAGCGGACATGGCCGGGCTTTGATGGGCCGTCGAGATGCCATTTTCCGATATAGCCGGTTTCGTAGCCAGCTTTACCGAAATGTTCAGCGATGCAATGTTCATCCGGTGCCATTAAGTCATTATTATGCCAGACATTGGTTTGCGAGGCATATTTACCTGTCATCAAAATGGCTCGATGCGGCGTGCAGACCGGAGAGTTGGAATAAGCGTGAGTCAGATGGATACCGTCTTTAGCAAGTGAGTCAATATGCGGCGTTTTAAGATTGGTATCGCCCGCACAGCTCAGTACTTGCGCCCGCCATTGGTCGGTGAGAAGATACAAAATATTCGGGCCTTTTTTGTTTTTTGGTTTATTCGCCGCGGCCAGCAACGGATTGCCTGCCGCTAAAAGTGCGGCCGCTCCGGTTATCTTTAAAAAGGCTCGTCTGTTTAAACGCATAATAAACTCCGGTGATTTTGTTTTAGTTCTCTAATTCAATCTTCAGAACGCTGTTGTTTTCTGCTGCCGCTTTTAGATTTTTAATTGTTTTCATGTTGTTCGTTCCCGGTTCACCAATCTTAACGGTATAGGTACCCTCGGCAAATACCTTGGGTCGGTAGGAGCGGCCTTTAATCCGGACGGTATAAACGATTTTCTGGTTCTTTTCGTCGATGACCTGGACGACCGGGTCGGACATGCCTTTTGTGACCAGCTCCGGCAGTCAGGCGGCTGCTTTGCGCCCATAGTTGTCATACATATCGATGGTTTTGGGCCAGCCTAAATACTGCCCGCCGGTGGACGGGTCTTTGGGGTTGGCGTAGCGTGGCCAGATTTCCATCGTGATCGTTCGGTCCTTCTTGTCAAACCGGGCGATGCCGTATCCGGGCATTCTATCGTGCAGGATGGACGGTTCTCTGCCGGTATCGGCGCCGGGGTTGGCTGCTGCCCAGACGGTTACCTTATTGCCGTAACCGTCCAGATATTGTCCGGTGTAGTTCGGCATTCCTTCCTGATGATTTTTGCCTTTGTAAGAGGGCGTCCAATGCCTCGGGTAGAAATTGGCGATGGACGGCACACACAAACTCCAGCCGGCGTCGTCATGGGCATCGATGCCGTGATGGACGGTCGTGGCCAGATGCTGGTCGCCGGCCAGCATAAACGCATATCCCTTGCGAAGTTCACGCAGTGCGCGGTTGCGTCCCGCGACGGGCCAGCCGTTGGTATCTTTGTCAACGGACGGTGTTCCCGGATTGCCGCGGCCTCTGCTGGCCCAGCCGGTATGCATCGCCGCGAAGATGGTTTGGCTCAAGGCGGTTTTAAACCGCACGCCATCGCTCCAGTCGGCACACCAGTCCGCCAAAAAGGCCAACTGTCGCTCGCCCAGCAGCACATGTTTAGACTCATCATCAGACTCGGCTTCTTCGGATTTTTGACCAATCTTAAACTTACGGTCCTCCAGTATCGCGAAGTCAACCTGTCCGCACTTCATCGACGTGTAGTAAACACCGATGCCTTGCTCGATCGGCGTTGGGTCGTACGGATCGGGCAGATTTGAGGTTTGCGTCCGTTCCACCATCTTCACGAAATCAGCCGGTTGGACATACCCTCCGTCATCCTGGCGTTTGGCTTTACGGCCGCCCTGGCCCCAGAGGTTGCCCTGGTACACATCATGGTCGTCCGGCACACAGATGCAGGGAATATCTTTGGCCAGATCACGAAACGCCCAGCACCACAAATACCACTTGTACAGATAATCCAGCTCAAGGTTTTTCCGGTCGGCAAAGGTCGGACTGGCACCTTCATAGACCTGGTCGCCGCTGAAGAAAAGCACGTCCGGCTGGTGTGCTGCCACATGTTTGACAATGTCATTATGCGGGAACCACAATGTATCATTGTTCCACTTGTAACCGGCTTTGCCGAATCCCCGCTTATTGTTATGATTGCCGGTAAAACCTGCGATAACGATCTGCCGCTTGTCAACAGGGTCTTTGGCAATGGTGCCGCCCCAGTAATACCGGCGACTTTTATCCGCTGACACTTTAAGGTCATAGGCAACACGGTACTGGCAATCTTTTGTGTCGTCCCAGTTTTCCACCTTAAACGTCGCGGTGTATCCCGGTACGATAATCTCCGCTTTGGCGATATCTTTCCATCCGAACATCTGCTTGACCTGCAGGATAGCCTTTTTCGCATCCGTCTGGCTAATCGGCATTAACTGCGCCGTTAGTTTTAAGATTTTATCTGACAAGGTGTATTGGGTGGACAAAACTGGTCCGGCTAACCGATCTGGGAAGGCTTTTATTTTCGAGCCGCTAATGCTCAGCTCATTAAACCAGAAACCTGTTCCTTTTTTACTGCCATAGTTTGAGACTAAGGCGATATTGCCGATGATGGCTTCGGCATCGATACCGTTTTTTTCAACTTCAGCAATTTTTTGGCCGGTTGTTGGATTATGTGCGCTGAGCAGCAGATGATAGCTATTTTGTTGCGATGTGCCCTTGACCTCAAGTACCAGTTCAGAGACGTCTAACTGGCTTTCATTGCTCTGCATACTTTCAAGTCCCTGTTCCGCGGCATTCGCATCGAGCACTGCCAGTTCTGCGACGACGCCGGCGGGTCTGTCCAGATGGCCCGAGATTGCGACCAACCGAATATAACGGGCTTTGACAGGGGCAAACTTGATAATTTCCGGCTTGTCGCTATCAGCCAAATTGCCCTTGGCCACGGCATTGCCCCACTGTGATTTATCAGTGGAGGCATAAAATTTATAGCCTTTGATGCGTCCAACCGAACTTTCCTTCCGGGGCCAATAGACAAAACCGTTAATCGACTGCGTGCGGCCCATATCAATCTGTAATTCGTGGGGGTACGGGACTTTCTTGTCTTTCCATTGCGTATGCCAGATGGTTGCCGGGTCGCCGTCAAAGACATTCTCCGCTTTTGTGGCGCCTTCAACGCTGTCAACATGGATAACCTTCCAGGCATCGGTCGGCACAGTGCCTTTGATGCCGATGTCTTTGTGCCATCCGTTTTCTTTGGAATTATCCGCAATCACAAGCCGCCCGTCACCGCTGACGCCGGCAAAGAAGCCGCCGTCAGCGCCGGGGCCTTCCTGGACCAGTGCCGCGGCCCGATAGTCCAGATCGCTGCTGCCGGCGCCGATAAGAAAGCCCGCCGCACTTTGCGCCGAAGTGTCATTGACATCGATAGCACCCAGTTTAACACGCAGGGATATCTCGCCTTTACCGGCACCAATCCGACGGGTCAGCAGGTGGACCGTCCGTCCGCTCAGCGTATGCTCAATACACTCAAGGCGGCCATTGCTGATTTGCCAGTCCTGCAGACGGTTGGCCCAGAATTCCGGCCCAACCCACGTTCGGTCCGGCACGTCCGACCAGTCAGTGGAGTAATTCGCGGATAAACAAGGGCAGGTGAAGCATGCCAACACTAAAAACGAGTAAACGATTGATTTCATAAGACCTCCGGTTTGTCTTTACTTTTCAGATGTACTATTCAGATTCTAAAATTTTTGCCTTCTCTTGCTTACATTTGCACGTTGCACACGATAATTAGCATAGTCTCTTGATATAACACCAATATCTCTATTATATCCACCATAAATTAGCTTGGACTCAATGAGCATATTCCCCAAAGCAGCAGATAAAGGCCTTTTGATCAATGATTTACCCCCGTATTGGGTATTATTTCCTGTAAGGGATTTATTTACTTAGTATTGTCCGTAGAAAAGAGGTTTTTGCAGAATTTTTCCACATTTTGCTAAACTAATTTACGTGAAACAGATTGGAAATATTCTATATTTGGTTTTGATAAAGCGATTTGATTTAATTTTATAAAATCACCATTATTTTGTAAAAACAGGGAGAAATTCTGCAAATTAACACATGACTATGTTGTTAAATTATGTAGTGGTCTGTTTAAAAATATAATATTAACCAGAAATTGTATGCTTATGGGACGTTGGCGGATTTCTCGGTGTTTTTTTGCGTGAATTTTAAGTGTTTTCCATCTGCAAGCCCGGAAAATAATCATTGTTTTGCGAAAAAATGGGGAGGTGGCCCATTCGGGTCGGTTGACGGGGGACATCGGACTGTATGGCTTTCTTTGAACCTCTAATTTAGATGGTTTTACGCTATTTCGCGGAACAATACCTGCATAATTGCTTATTGTGAATCTTTCAGCGGATTTTACTGAACCGGGGATGAATCCCAATGGAATAGAGAATAAGTGCCTTATGACTACGATATGGCAACCTTGATCTTATTGCCATAGTATTAATACGACTGTGATTTAATAAAAAATGTCAAATTTATATGATTGTCGGGATAGAATAATAGGGGGTACTGTCCACCGGCTAAAAAATGAAAAGACTCATTGTGTTTCCGAAGTGGTTTCAATAAAATAAGAGAACGTATAGTGTGAATATGACAGAGTTACCTTCCAATGATAGCACGCATTATTCAGGGCGACGTATGAAAAAAGTGATTCATCCTTCATTCTTTCTGTGGCTGTTTGTCCTCCTTTGCATGGGGCATTCTGTGTTTGCGTGTAAATATAATGTGCGTGACATGGGGTTTGTGGACTTGGAAGACAGGCCTTATTTGCTGAATCTTTATCTGGACAGCCCCTTTTCCGACTCTGACGTTCAGAATTTGACGCGGTTTCTTCAGACACAGCTTAAGGGAACTAATATCCGCGGTCAGGCGGTTCATCGGGTTCATCAGAAAACACATCCGGCTCTGTCATGGCTGGAGGATGCGTCCGCAGGTTCCGGCTGTCAGTTATTGCTTGTTAATCCGGACGGTCAACCGTATCCGGTTTGGAACCTGGATAAGGAAAAGAACATTGAGGAGCAGATTCGCTCTGTCGTTACATCGATTCTGACGTCGCCGATGCGGAACGCCATTCAGGAAAAAAGCCTTGATATATTCGGCGTGGTTTTGCTGATTGAGGGCCGGCGGGAACATGAAAATGAGCAGGCTCGTCAGTCTGCACAGGATGCGATCAAAAGGATCGAGCAGGCAATGGGTACACTGCCCAAGCCGATTTCCCGTCCGCCGGAGCTGATGGCCCTGCCCTGGCAGGACCGCCCGGCTGAGTCGCTGCTGCTCTGGTCTCAGGGACTTGAGGATAAATCGGTTGTCGAGCCGTCGATTGTTGTGCTCTATGGCCGGCTTCGCCGGATGGGACCGGTGTTAAGCGGTCTCGAAATTACCACGGAAAAAATCACAAGCCTGCTGTCGGTCATTGGGGCCGATTGCGAATGCGGGCTGGACCGAAGCTGGCTGCAGGGTGAAATGATGCCGGCCAAATGGGACAGTACTCAATTAGCGGAATTAGTCCGGCAGTTAGACTTTGATACTGAAAACCCCATGATTAAGATTGAAATGAGTCAAATCCTGCAAAAAGGGCGTCAAAATGCCAGTCCCGCCGGTTTTGAAGCCATCAAAGGGGTTCACATTGGCTACCGGGAAATCGAGGTGACGTTTGATCCGCCTCCCGAACTGCAGCAGGATAGTCAGCAAGAGACTCCTGCGGCCGAACCAACACCGGAGGTGACATTCAGCAGTCATACGGAAGATACTGCTTCAGCTGAACAGGAGGTTGAAACTGCTGAAGATGAATTTGTCTTGTGGAATCCATTATATATGGTCGGCGGGATAGGGATTGTTGTGCTGGTCGTTGGTGTGGGATTGATGATTGTTCGTTCAGGGAGGAAAACATGATTTTCTTTCGTTTGATTCTAAAAGAAATTGTCCATCGGAAGGTCAACTTCCTGCTGTCAGTTCTGGCAGTTATTTTAGCGGTAGGGCTGTATGTGGCGTTTACCATGCTTGGAAGAGCGTCCGCGAATGAAACCCGCAAGCTTATGCTGGAACTGGGCCAGAACCTGCGGATTATCCCAAAAGAAACGCAGATGGATGAGTTCTGGATTACCGGATTTTCGGATGTGACCATGCCGGAAGATTATGTGTATCGTTTTGCCGAAAAGAGCGGCTACAGTTATACGCATTTGACGGCGACGCTGCATCAAAAAATCCAGTGGCAAGGCAACACCGTCATTTTGACCGGGGTTCTGCCGGAAGTGCTGCCGCCGGATAAGAGTTTTCAAAAGCCGATGACGTTTACCGTCAAGCCCGGCACCGCTTACATCGGGGCGGAACTGGCGTCAAGTCTTCAGATTCAGGAGAACGATGACATTGACGTTGCCGGTGTTCCCTTGAAGGTCGCCAGGATATTGACATTTAAGGGAAGCATTGATGATATCCGCCTCTATTGCCATCTGCATGAGGCTCAGACAATTTTGAACCTGCCCGAGCAGATCAACGAAATCAAGGCCCTGGAGTGTATGTGCTACACGGCGACGGACTTGGACCCGTTGACGGCCGCGCAGAAGCAGTTGAAGGATTTGCTGCCGGAGGGCAGGGTGCTGCTGCTGGACGGGATTGCCCAAATCCGCATCAAGCAGCGAACCTCGATACGCAAACACATGAATTTCATCATGTCCGGCACGTTTCTCGGCTGTGGTGGCGTCATCGCCATTTTGGCGATGATTAATGTACGTGACCGAAAATCGGAAATCGGCTTACTGCGAGTCCTTGGCTATCAGGGAGCCGGGATTTCGTTGATGTTTCTTGGCAAGGCGCTGGTGACGGGAATTTTGGGTGCTGTCATTGGATATTATGCGGGGACGCAGTTGGCACTGACCTATGGTCCTGAGATTTTCCCCGTGACGGCCAAGTCGATTGCCGCCGACCGGTCGTTGCTGAATGATGTCCTAATCTGGGCGCCGGCGTTTGTCATGATTGCCAGTTGTCTGCCGATGGTGTTTGCGATTACCAGTGACCCGGCCGTTTTGCTGAGGGAGGAATAAGATGATTCAATTTGAAAATGTCCAAAAACGTTTTGTCTCGAAAGACGGCCCGGTCAATGCACTGGATGGTGTTGATCTGACGATTGAAAAAGGGCAGTTCGCGGTGATTCGCGGTCCCAGCGGCTGCGGCAAATCAACCTTATTGATGACCATGGCGGGCACTCTCGGCCCGACCGGCGGAACCGTTAAAATTGACGGCAATGATTTGTATGCCATGACCGGTCGAAAACGCAATAAGATTCGGGCCAAATATTTCGGATTTGTGTTTCAGATGTTTCATTTGGTGCCGTATTTGAATGTGGTTGAAAATGTCGTATTGGCGGGGCCGGCCGACGGACGAAAGGCCGATAAAGCCCGTGCCCGGCAGTTGCTGGAGGCATTGGGCCTTTCGGGTCGTATGGGCCACCGAACCGGCCAACTCAGTTCCGGCGAAAAACAGCGGGTGGCACTGGCCAGAGCGTTGTTTAACGAACCGCCGATTTTAATTGCCGACGAACCGACGGGTAATCTGGATACGGAAAACGCGGCTGCCGTGCATGAACATCTCTCAAAATATCATCAGCAGGGCGGGACGGTCATCCTGGTGACGCATGACAGTCATACGGATGTGCAGGCAGACAGAGAACTTTGCATGGAAAAAGGAAAACTGATATGAAAAAAGCGGCTATTATTTTTGGAATGGTATTAATTGTTGTTTTTGTTGCTGTGTCGGGGTGCTCTCGAACACCCGTCGGCGAAGAGCCGCTGATCTGTCATGTGGGCGGGACGATGAAGCCGGTTATTACCGAGTTGGCAAAGCGGTATGAAGAGAAAACCGGCCAGGCGGTCGAAATCAATTCCGCCGGCTCCGGTGAGTTGTTGGCCCACATTAATCTGCATAAGCGGGGCGATGTCTATGTTTCACATGACCCATTCCTGGACATCCTCATGCAGAAATACAACATGGGCGTTGACGGCTGGCTGATGGCCGAACTGACGCCGGTGATTGCAGTTCAAAAGGGCAATCCGAAAAATGTTCGCGGCATCAGCGACCTGACGCGGGACGATGTGGAAGTGATTTTGACGGACTACAAAGGTTCTTCTTTAGGGCGGATGCTCAGTACGATTTTCGGCAAAGCGGGAATTGATTTTGCCAAACTCAATGAAACCAAAAAGATTCACACCAATCGCAGCGGCGGTTATGCGGCTAATTTTGTCATGACCGGCAATGCCGATGCGACAATGGTCTGGAATGCCGTCGCACATTTAAGGTTGGATAAAATGGATATTGTCCGGATTGACAGTCACCTGCCGGTGCCGCATGTCGATGCCGTTACCAGCGCAACCGGGATTTCCTATAAGCTGACGCCGATGCGGGTGACAGCCGCGACACTGACCTGTTCAAAGCAGCCGGCTGCGGCAGCGAAGTTTCTGGCGTATCTGGTTTCTGAAGAAGCAAATGCCGTGGTTAAGGAATTCGGCTTTACCACCTGCCCGGTGGCCAAGCTCTATGATCAAGGCAAGATGGTTGCGGGAGCACCGCATAAAGAAGCATGGCAAACTACCTCGCAGGCCGAGCAGGTCATCAAACTTTACGCCGGCGCCGGTTTGCGGAAAGGCATCGATCAGTTGATTACGGCTTTTGAGGCCGATTCCGGGATTCAGGTCAGTGTTGAGTACGGCGGCAGCGGCATCATGCTGACACGCGTCCAGATGAACAAGGACGGCGATTTGTTTATGCCCGGCGATATCTCATGGGTGCAAATCCTGCAGGAAAAAAGCGGCCAGGTTGAGTCCATGACGCCGGTGTCATGGTTTGTGCCGGTCATCGTCGTCGCCAAGGGCAACCCGAAGAAAATTCAGACGGTTCAGGATTTTTATCGGGAAGATGTCTCGGTGGGTTTAGGACGCGCCGAAGCCTGTGAAGTCGGGAGAGCCGCCACGAAGATACTGGCTGGTTACGAACTTGACCGGTCAGCATTGGAACACAAAGAATCGCTGACGGTTAATGAGATTGGCGTCTGGGTCAAAATGAGAGATGTGGATGCCGGGATTGTCTGGGACGCGATTGCCGCCAACATGACCGATTCATTGGATAAAGTAGCCATTCCCGCCGACAAGAATGTGATTTCAACGATCGTTGCCGGCCTGCTGAAAGAATCGAAGAACAAGCAGGCCGCTCAGCAGTTTATCGACTTTATGAGAAGCGACAAGGGACAGCGCATTTTGAATGAGAATGGTTACCAGACCGAGGAGCCTGCCTTGTGATCTTCCGATTGCCAGAGTCATCGACCGAAGTGGTCAAAAGTAAGCGCAACGGACTTTTCGTCGTGACGATTGCCTGTCTGGCGATATTTGTGGTCATGGTGTGTTTATTGATTCTGGCAGATATCTTCTACCTGATGCACTGGGGTGTTGGTCTTAAAAAGCTTGGGCAAATCCTGTCGTCGCCGCAGGTGCTGGACTGCCTGCGCCGCAGTTTTGTGACATCAATCATTGCGTTGCTGCTGATTCTGATGACGGCCGTTCCCGTGGGCTATGCCCTGAGCCGTTACCGTTTTTTCGGTCATTCCATCATTAACACGTTTATCGATATGCCGATTGTCCTGCCGCCGGTGGTATTGGGCATTTCTCTGCTGGCTTTCTTTGGATCGCCGCTGGGCCACTGGATCAAAGTGGGTCTGCAGCATTACGGGATTTCGCTTGTTTCCTCGCTGGGTATCGTGATGTGTCAGTATATTGTCTCGGTTTCTTATTGTATTCGGGCGGTCAAGGCGTCATTTGATAATGTGGACCGGCGGCTGGAGCATGCGGCTTTAACGCTCGGCTGCAGTCAGTTTCAGACCTTCCGGTGGGTTACGATACCACTGGCCCGCAATGGGTTAATTGCCGGCGGAATTATGGCCTGGGCCAGGGCTATCGGCGTCTTCGGTCCGTTGATGGTCTTTGTCGGAACCGGCTCGCGTGTGCAGGTGATGCCGACGAATATGTGGCTTGAGCTGAATGTCGGAAATATTGAGACGGCGTTGGTCGTGGCGCTAATTACGATGACCATTGCCTCGATTGCCTTAGTGGTGGCCCATTTCCTGGCCCCGGGTAGGAAGTGGAGCTGATATGCTGAAGTTAGACCACATTTCTCTAAAGGCTGGCGATTTTACCGTGGATGATGTTGATTTAACGGTCGCATCCAAAGAGTATTTCGTGCTGATGGGGCCGACCGGTTCGGGCAAAAGCCTGCTGGTCAAAGCGGTGTGCGGGATACTTCCCGTCCAAAGCGGAACCATCTGTATCGATGGCAATGATGTGACGGATCTGGAACCGGGAAAACGACAAGTCGGCTATGTGCCTCAAAACTCGAGCCTGTTTCCGCATCTGTCTGTGCTGGACAATATTTTGTTTCCGTTGAAGGTTCGAAAACTTCCTAAAAAGAAGGCAATGTCAAACATTGAACCTGTGATTGAGGCACTGGGGATTGGCTCCTTGCTAAGCCGAAGCACGGTCAATCTAAGCGGCGGCGAACAGCAAAAGGTGGCTTTGGCCCGTGCGCTATCGTTTAATCCAAAACTGCTGATGCTGGATGAGCCGGTCAGTGCACTGGATGAGCCGACACGCTGTGAAATATGCGGTTTGCTGAAACGAATCCAGCAGGATTTTTCGATTGCGACGGTTCATATCTGTCACAACCTGGAAGAGGCCCGAATCGTCTCGGACCGTATCGCGGTGATTGCCGACGGGCGGATTGCCCAAATCGATACGCTGAAGAATCTTATGGACAAACCCAAAGCTAACGTGGTAAAAAAGATATTGCGGCTGGCAGATTAACGCCGGTTGCTAAGTGAAAAGATAATCAATGAAATGTTTAGGAGAAACAATGAAGTACTGGCTGTTAATCTGTGGAATGTGTGTTTTGGTTACCGGATGTTTGATTTCAGGTTGTGAGAAGGATGATACTGTTGTTGCCGCAACTGCCGCGACGCCTCATGCGTCAGTATCGCTGCCGCCGGAAGGGCAATTCTATCGGGTGATTGGAAACGCCAAAGGCATTGAAGGGTATATTATTCAGTATGATCAGACCATGTACCGCGGCGGTGAGCCGAGTTCGGCGGCAGGCATGGAAGAACTGAAAAAATACGGTATCGCGACGATTATCTCCATTACGCCGACGGATTTTGAGCGGCAAGAGGCTCAAAAACACGGCATCAAGCTGGTGGAGTTGCCGTTTGAGAAAAGCGGCGTGCCGGCTCAGGCGCTTGAAGCATTTCTTCAATCCATCGATGAGGACAAGGGACCATTTTATGTGCATTGCCACGGCGGTACGCACCGGGCGGCGATTTTGTGTATGGCCTGGAGAGTCCATCGGCAGCAGTGGGATTATGAGAAAGCTATGATTGAGTTTGGGCGTCTGGGAGGCAGCCTGAGAGATGATTATAGAATGCTGGAGTCAATTCGGTCGGTTCCGACAACTTCCCAGCCGTGACCATCGAATTGAACCATTGGGATGGACATTATAATGGAAAATTGGTGGCTTTACATCGTGATCGGGTTTTGCTGTGGGATATTTGGCGCCAGTTTTGGTGTAGGCAGCGGGATTATACTGGTTCCGGTGCTGGCGATTTTGTTTAGTTTCCCGCAAAAATCCGCCCAAGGCATGAGCCTTGCCGTCATGGTTCCGCTGGCGCTGATGGGAGCCTGGCGTTATTACCAAAACCCGGATATCGAAATCCGGCTTGGCGTGGTGCTTTTCCTGTCTATTGGCGCAGTTGTCGGGGCGTTTTTAGGCGCAAAAATCGCCGGGATGCTGCCGGCCCATATCCTTCGGAAGCTATTCGCGATCTTTCTGATTGCTGCGGCAGTGAAAATGCTGTTTTTCTCGCCCGGGAAAAAGCCGCCGCCCAAGGAACCGCTTTCTGAAATCAACATGCCAGAGAAAGGCCCGAATTAAATGCAAATTCAAGTCAATGAAGTCTGGACCGAAATTGCGGTCGGCACAATGCTGTTTTCTCTGCGTGATAAAATCCGCCCCGCAGCGGATGTTGTCGTGAGAAATGGGGCGCCCGCAAAAAAAGATATTGTACTCGAAGAGGGCGATCAGGTGGTTTTCATTACGCGCGGTGAAGTACCGGGGCCAGATGAACTGGAAAGCCTGATGGCCGCTCGCCATACGCCCGGTGTGCATGCAGTCGTCAAGAAGGCCGCGGTTGGGATTGCAGGCCTTGGCGGTCTTGGTTCGGCGATTGCTGTGGCGCTGGCGCGTGTTGGTGTCGGCAGGCTGGTTCTGGCGGATTTTGATGTGGTGGAACCGAGCAATCTCAATCGCCAGCAATATTTCGTCGATCAGATTGGCATGTATAAGACAGAGGCGCTTCAGCAAAATCTCCAACGCATCAACCCCTATGTTGAAATTGAAACTCATGCCGTGATGCTGACTTCGGATAATGTGCCTGAAATTTTTAAGAGTGTCGATGTGCTCACGGAAGCGTTTGACACCCCGGACGGAAAAGCTATGCTGCTGGAAGCATTTTCTAAAAGCTGTCCGGATAAACCGATTGTTATGGCATCCGGACTTGCGGGGTTTGAGCCAAGCAATACGGTCGTTACGCAACGAATGGGGCAAAATCTGATTATGGTGGGTGATCTTGTCACGGCGGCTCGGCCGGGAACCGGTTTGATGGCGCCGCGTGTGGGTGTGGCGGCTCATCATCAGGCCAATGCGGTACTGCGAATTTTACTGGGAAAAGACCCCGTAGGAGATAAAGAATCATGAAAGTTACTGTAAACTATATGGGACAGTTAAAGGCGGCCGCAGGCAAAGGCTCAGAGATCATTGAATGCTCCGATGACGCTGCTTTGAGTGATCTGCTGGCTGCGGCGGCCGGTCAATACGGCAGCAGTTTTGTTAATATTATTCAGGATGAAACCGGCGCAATTCGCCCGTCTCTGATTGTCATCATCAACGATGTTACAGCCAACAAAGATGCGTCTCCGTCGTTGTCAGATGGCGACACGGTAACCCTGTTGACAGCAATTGCGGGGGGATAGGAGAGCGACGATGACCGAGTGGACACAACCCCAAAAATTAACGGATGAAGAACGCGCCACCTATGAATGGCAAATGTGGGTACCCGGCTATGGCGAAGCGGGGCAGGAAAAACTCAAAGGCGCAACAGCCTTGGTTTCCCGATGCGGCGGCCTTGGCAGTCCTGTTGCGTTGGAGCTTGCCGCCGCGGGAATCGGCAAATTAGTAATTGCTCACGGCGGAAATGTCAAACACAGCGACCTGAATCGACAGTTGCTGATGACCTACGACTGGCTTGGTAAACCGCGCGTCGAGTCGGCCGAAAGACGGTTGAAAGAACTGAACCCCCGGCTGGAGGTTGAGGCAGTCGCGGAAAACATCAATGAAGCCAATGCCGCAGAGCTTGTCGGCATGGCCGATATTGTGTTTGATTGTGCGCCGCTGTTTACCGAACGTTTTCTCATGAACCGGGAATGTGTTCGGCAGGGTAAGCCCCTGATCGAATGCGCGATGTACAGTCTGGAAGGGCAGGTCACGACGATCATCCCGGGCCAGACGCCGTGTCTGACGTGCATATACCCGGAAGACCCGCCCGCATGGAAAAGAGAGTTCCCGGTCTTTGGCGCCGTCTCAGCGCTGGCAGGAAATATAGGAGTGATGGAAGGAATTAAATTGATCAGCGGGATGAAGCCGGCCCTGGCCGGGAAGATGTTATATTATGATACAGAAGCGATGACATTTCAGAGAATCGCGATCTCCCGCAATATAGACTGTCCTATCTGCCGCGATATTTGATGTCCGGCCTAAATTTACTATTAGCATTTTAGGGAGTGTAAAGTATAATAAGAAAAAAGAGCGGTCGCACAGCTTTTATTGGTAAAGTAATCCAAAACTGTTAAAAATTGGCTGGAAGTTATTCATAACAGGGAAGGTAGATTTGTGACAAAAGTTAAATTGATTCTCTCGATATTATTGGTGTTTTCTGTTGGTGTCTATGCCGAGGTGGCGACTGAAATCAAGGTTGAAGAACACGTGGAAAACAAGGATGTGGATCAAACTCTGCAGACGAAACTTGAGGACGCACGCCGTCAGCTGCGGACTGAGTTGATGAATGATCCGGCATTGTTTGAAGCCGGTCAAACCAGGGTCTATCGCGGCAAGCATTTAGACGCCATCGAGTTTCCCGTAGGGGGTATCGGCAGTGGCTGTCTCTTGATGGATGGAACCGCTCGGCGTCGAGCCTGGCAGATATTTCACAATTTTACTTACAATGTTATCCCTGATTCATTCTTTGCGATTCGCATGAAGCAGGCCGACGGCAAACCGCAGGTTCGCACTTTGCAGACTGTTTCCGAAGGGCCTTTCGAAAAGATGACCGCGTTGAGTATGCGAGGTGAATATCCGTTTGCCTGGTATGATTTTGAAGATGCTAAGTTGCCCGCAGAGGTGTCACTGGAAACATATAATCCGTTTATCCCGTTGGATGCAAAAAACTCGGCGATTCCCTGTGCCGTGTACAACATAACGGTCAAGAATGTTTCAGGTAAACCGCTCGGCGTCATTCTGCTGGGCACGCAGCAGAATGCCGTGGGCTATGTCCCTCCCAAGGCCGAATACAGAGATGTAAGCTTTGACGAGGTCTTTGACAACGGCAATCAATACAGGGATCCGATTGTCATAAAAGCAAGAAAGTTTGGAACCTATGGCCAAAACTGCAATCAGGTTCGGACTGAAGATGGGTTCTGCTCCATCGACATGACCATTCAGCAATCAGCCGATTCGAGAGCATACGGAAGCATGTCGTTGAGTGTTTTAAATGCTGATTCCACAACAGCAATTGCCTCGTGGGACGACATCAATGTGCTGCACACGGATTTTTGTGAAGATGGAAAACTATCATCCGATATCGCCAAAGCCGGTCCGTCGCCGGACGGTGAAACGCTGAACGGAGCCATTGCCGCTGACATACAACTGGCTCCCGGCCAAAGCCGAACTGTCTCTTTTCTGCTGACGTGGCATTTCCCCAATGATCTTTTGGGCGGCTTTATTAACCCGCCGAAATGGAACGCGAGAGCCTGGGGTGGCGGCCAGTGGGGCGGCAAAGGTAATATGTATGGAAACTGGTGGGAAAATGCCTCCGAGGTGGCCGATTATGTCTCTGTAAATTTTGAGAAGCTCGAAACGGAGACCCGGCAATTCCATCAGACATTTTATCAAACGAATTTGCCGCACTGGCTGCTGGATCGCATCAGCGGTCAGATGGCCATCTTAAAATCAATGACCTGCTTTTGGACAAAGGATAACTATTTCGGCGGCTGGGAAGGAACCGGATCGGTGGATGGATCCTGCGCGGGCAACTGCTCACATGTCTGGCATTATGCACAGGCCCACAGCCGACTGTTTCCGGAACTGGCTCGCCTGATGCGTCAGCAGGAATTAGGCGCCATGAAACCGGATGGAATGATTCCATTTCGTCAGATTGATAACGGTCACCCGGCCCTGGACGCGCAATGCGGCATTATTCTGGGGGCTTATCGGGAACACCTGGTCTCAGAAGACGGGGACTGGCTGAAGCAGTATTATCCGGCGATCAAAAAAGCCATGGAATACGCCATTGGTCACTGGGACAGCGACGAAGACGGCTGGCTGACAGGCTCTCAGCACACCACACTGGACTGTGCCCTGAGCGGAAACTCCTCATGGCTGGGTTCGATGTACGCGGCGGCACTGGCGGCAAGTGAAAAAATGGCACTCCTGCAGGATGACACTCCACATGCCAAACGCTGCAGAAAGATACTGGATGGGGCAACGAACTTGCACAATGAAAAGCTTTGGAACGGAAAATACTTTTTCCAGATTCCAGGAAAGCAACCTCTGTCCGATTACAACAACGGCTGTGCGATTGACCAGATGCTGGGCCAGTGGTGGGCCTGGCAGGTTGGTTTGGGCGATCTCTATCCGCGCCCGCGGATTAAGTCTGCCATGGCATCGGTCTTCAACAATAACTTCCGCGCCAATTTTGTAGGAATCCAGCAAAAGCCGCGAGAGTTTGTCAAATCCGATGAAGCGGCGATGCAGATTATCACTTGGCCGGGCAAGGACCGACCAGCTCGTCATACAGCCTATGCGGATGAAGTGATGTCCGGTTTTGAGTATGCCGCCGCAGCAAACATGCTCGAAACAGGATTAGACACGCAGGCCCTGACCGCGCTGAAAGCCATTTCCGATCGCTATGACGGGCGACTTCGTACCGGCTACAAGCCCGGCTGGGGAAATCTGGGCTACAGCGGTAATCCCTTTGGTGATGATGAGTGCGGCAAGTTTTACAGCCGTTCTCTCAGCATCTATTCGGTTCTGCTGACAAGTCAGGGCTATCACTACGTTGGCCCGCAAGATGTACTGGCCTTTAGCCCGGTCTGGAAAAAGCAGAATCACCGATCTTTCTTTACGACCGCAACGGGCTGGGGCCTGTTTACACAAAAAATTGACAGCACCGAGCAATCCAATGCACTTGATGTTAAGTGGGGAAAGGTCAAATTGAAAAAACTAACTTTGGCTGTTCCAGAGAAAAAAACAGTTGCCAAAATAAGAGTCCGCCACAATGAAGAACACTTGCGGACTACTTTCAAGCAGGCCGCATCCGGCGCTGTTGAGATTTTGTTCAATGACACGCTAACAATTTCAAAAGATCAGAAGCTTAAGGTGGATATTTCACTGAAATAATAAGATTGCTTACTAAAAACAGACAGCAATCGCTGATTTTAACATCAAGGCAGTGTTATCGTAATTAATAGCAAATAAGAAAATAAGATACATCCAAATAGTTCGTATTCCACGGATTGTGCCGATAGTAAAGAATTTTCTGGGCTATCCTGCAAGACTTGCAGGCTTGTTTTCGGTTAAACTACGCCGTTATTTCTCCTTCAATATGTACCCATACGGAAAACAACTGGCGGGATTTATACGATGTACAGAATTACGACTCATCCGATTTTAGATGTAACAGAAAAGCAGAAGGTCAGCTTTATGTATAATGGCCATCGTATTGATGGTGAGAAGGGCTTTACGATTGCCGCCGCACTGCATCAGGCCGGCTTTCCGGTTCACAGCCACAGTTTAAAAAATCGAAAGCGCAGCCTGGAATGCGGCATCGGTAAATGCGGGGCCTGCGAAATGCTGGTGGACGGCCAGATCAAACGCATTTGTATTACTAAAGTTGATGATGTCAAAGAAGTCGGTGATATTCCGCTTGATTACGAACCATCACCTCAATTGCCTGCGAATCCCGCGTCGATTAATGTTTATAAAACAACCGTTGCGATTATCGGTGCCGGCCCGGCCGGTCTTGCCGTCCGCGAAACACTGAACAAGGCGGGCGTGCCTAATATCGTTGTAGATAACAACGGCCATATCGGTGGTCAGTTTCTTATGCAGACGCACTCGTTTTTCTTTTTTGAAAAGGAAAAAAAATTCGGCGGTATGCGGGGATTTGATATTGCCGATTCACTGGCGGGTGACAATCCTGATGATATCTTTTTGAACAGTACCGTTTGGGATATCCTCGAAGGCCAGCGGTTGGCCATCAAAAATATTGTCACCGATGAGATTTATCATATTGACGCCGAGTTTCTGGTCGTTGCCGCCGGTGCGGTGCCGTTTATGCCGCCGTTTGAAAATGACGATCTGCCGGGCGTTTATACCGCGGCGGTCATTCAAAAAATGATGAACACAGAGTTTACCCTGCTGGGTAAAAACGTGCTGACAGTCGGCGCCGGTAACATTGGCTACCTGACTTCCTATCAACTGACACAAGCCGGCGCCAAGGTCAAGGCTATTCTTGAAGCCCAGCCGGCCGCTGGCGGTTTTCCCGTTCAGGCCAACCGTGTCCGTCGCCTGGGAATTCCGATTTTACTGGAGCATGTGCTTATCAAGGCCATTCCCAATGAAAATCACGATGGGATTACCGGGGCCGTTGTCGCCCGTGCGGAAAATTTCAAGCCGGTTCCCGGAACGGAAAAAATCATCACTGGTATCGAGGCAATCAATATCTGCACCGGGCTTGTACCGGACGATACGCTGCTGCGAAAAGGGTTTGAGGTTTTCGGCCGCAACTGCTACGGCGCCGGCGATACGCTGCGAATCGGCGAAGGCACCAGTGCCGTGCTGCGGGGAACACAGGTTGCCTATGAAATCCTGCAGGAGTTGAATCTCGATTACGATTATAATCAGTACTTAGCGGTTTCCAAGGAATACATCGACTCTCAGCAGCATCCGATCCGGGTGCTGGAGAAACCGCATCTGCCTTCCGAAGAGCGAATGCAAAAACCGTTTGTGCTGATCGACTGTCTTTACGGCTTTGCGTGCAACCCCTGTGCATTTGCCTGTCCGTTCGGGGCGATTCGCAAAAGCTCCACCAGTTCCGTTCCGCAGATTGATTATGAAAAATGTACCGGCTGTATGCAGTGTATCAGCCTGTGTCCGGGACTGGCAATTTTCGGTTATGATGTAAAAAAACAGATTCTGCACCTTCCCATTGAACGTGAAGTGGATGAAGGGCATGAAGTCTTCTTAGTTGACAACGACGGCCGGAAATGCGGCATGGGCAGAGTTCTGAAAGTTCAGAAAAAGCCCACCAAGATACATGTTGCCAGAGTGCAGGTTACTGAATTGCAGGCCGACGATTTGCTGCAGGTGCGTGGATTCCTCATGGCCGAAGAATGCCCCGACCCAATTATATTTGAGCCGAATACGCAGGACATTGATGCCGAAACCTATATCTGCCATTGTGATGATGTTAAGCTGGACGAAATTTTAAAGGTCATTGGCGACCGGAAATTTATTTCAATTGACGAAATCAAACACACGACCCGCTTGGGCATGGGGGCCTGCCGGGGCAAACGCTGTATCGGCCGCTTGAAGCCGATTTTAGCAGGATTAGGTATTTCAACCGTCGGCGAAGCGACTCCCCGCGCACCGCTGTCTAATCAGGTGACAATGGGCGAGCTGTATCAAAAAGATTCCGCCCAGACTCTGCATGTAAAAAGTACCGGGCCTGTGATTGAAACCGAGTATTTCATAGCCGGCGGCGGTATCGGCGGAAGTGCCTTGTTCCGCTATTTAGCTGAATCCGGAAAAAAGCCGCTGATGGTCAATTACGGTCACGGTTCTTCCTGGCGGAACATCGCGGGCGGCCGGACGGTATTTACGCTGCCGGAGTTGAGCGAAATTGCCGTACAAAACAAAATTATCTTTGAGGAATTACAGACGCTAAAAAACATTGACTATTGTCCGACGCAGTATGTGACCTTTGCTAACGATCAGCAGAGTTACGATGTGCTGGAGGCGTCAATTGCCTGGTCGGATGCCAAGATGGTCGAGCCGAAGGATTTTCAGCGGACCATCAGCCCTTATATGAATCCGCAAAACACCAAGTATATCGCTGCTCTGATTACGCAGAATTGCTGGCAGGCCTCACCGGGTAAACTGGTCGATTTGATTCGTACTATCGGTGTCGAACAGGGCGGTCGCGTGATGGAGGATTGTGAACTGGTTGACGTTGAGCGAGACGGCGACGGTTTTACCGTGCTGCTGCGGGACCATACACGACAATATCGTACCTGTCGAACACGTTACTTTATTAACGCACTCGGAAGCGAGGCCGAGCAGTTTTCCAATAAACTGGGCTATAACACGGGCCTGTATCCGGTTAAGCACCAGGCGTTTATCACCCGGCGGATGCCGTTTATGGGCGTTGACGGAAAGCCCTTGGGAATGCTGATTGACCGCCGCAATTACAAAGGCTTTGTCGCGGTGTACGGCCAGCAGCTTCTGGAAACGGGCCAGATCATCGGCTGCGCGACACCGCAGATCGACCCGCAGGAGACCAATAAGAATCTCAAAATCAATTCCGACGATTTTGTCCGTATTATTTCCGAAATCTTCGTCGATTGGATCCCCGAATTGTCCTCGGTCGGCCTGCAGGCCGTCTGGGCGGGCAATTATGTGGAGCCGCGGATGATTATCGACCCGGATAAGGGGCTTTTCGTCGGCCTTCGAGGCCAGGGCTTCATGCTGGCGCAGTACCTGGCCAAGCTGTATGTCGATAAGCTGTTGGGCAAGCCGGTTCCGGCTTATTTTGCCCGACTGGCTTTAGAGGGTGACGGTTTACTGGAAAAAGCCCTCAAATAGCCCCAAAATACCATTATCTTGACAATATTGCCTCGTTGGCGGCCAAAGCACGCCGGCGGGGCATTTTTATTATTTCTCCAATGGAAATTATTTGGCTATTTATGATAAAATAAGTATGATACCCCTTGGACAGGCCAGTACGAGAAAATCGGGATAAAATTAGTTTGATGTTGGATCAGTGATATGAATCTTTCTCAAGCACAATTGATGTTTTTTGAGCAGCTTTTTGAACCCTTTACCGGCGAATCACTCTTTGACCAGTTGACGGATTTGGTCTTTTTCATCAAAAACTCGAAGGGCCAGTATGTTGTGGTCAATCAGGCGTTAGTGGAACGCTGCGGGTTTAAGTCCAAAGAGGAGTTGATCGGGCGCAAGCCCGAAGAGGTCTATCCCAATCCTTTTGGCCAAGAGTACCGCCAGCAGGACGAAGAGATTCTCAGCCAGGGCAAGCCGATCATCAATAAGCTGGAGCTTCAAATTGCCGCATCGCTGGATTTGTGCTGGTGTTTGACTACGAAGGTGCCGCTTCACGGCCAGGACCGCTCCATTGTCGGGATTGCCGGTGTTTCACGCGATTTGAAGCGATACGACAAGAAAAGCGAGGACTACGGTCGGATCGCCGAATCGGTCACCTTTATCAAGGAACACTATTCTGAGACGCTTAAAGTGGACGAGTTGGCGAAAATGGTGGACATGTCCACATACCGTTATGAGCAGCGCATGCAGAAGATTTTCTCGCTGACCGCCGGCCAGTTCATCCAGAAAACGCGCATCGAAGCCGCTTTATGGCAGCTTCGGGAAACCACTAACCCGGTGATTCATATTGCGCTGGATTGCGGCTATGCCGACCAGAGCGCATTTTCACGCCAGTTTAAAAAGACAATTGGACTTTCTCCGGTCAGATACAGACAAATCTTCAGCGAAAAGTAGCAAATTTTCGGCGATATATGCCGAATAAGAAGCGAACATTTCTCAAATTTACAAGAACAGGGCCGCTATTTGGGATATAATGTGTCCTGTCATGCATCGGTTTGCCGACAGCATCTGCGTTTTCGAGTCGAATTCACAGCATTTTTTGAGGTTGAAAGGTTTGACACAAACGGCACGGGACATCACTGGGATTGTCTTTGACATCAAGAAATACGCCATCCATGATGGTCCGGGTATCCGTACAACCGTTTTTATGAAGGGCTGTCCCCTGCGATGCCGATGGTGTCATAATCCGGAAAGCTGGTCGGCCGGCCCTGAGTTGATGTTCTCCAATGCCCGCTGCATTCGGTGCGGCGATTGCGTGCGAAGCTGCCCTCAAAAGGCGATTGCCATGACCAATGGGCAGTGCCCGGAAACGGATGCCTCTTTATGTACATTTTGCGGCCAATGTGTCGAAGTATGCCCGACCCAGACACGAAAAATTGCCGGTTTTACCGTGACTGTCGATCAGGTCATGCGGGAAGTGCTGAAGGATTCCGTTTTTTATGATGAATCGGGCGGCGGCGTCACCTTTTCCGGCGGCGAACCGCTGGCTCAGCCGATTTTTCTGAGAGCGGCCCTGAGTCGCCTTCGGCAGGTTGGGTTGCATACGGCAGTGGATACCTGCCTGTATGCGCCGCAGTCAGTAGTGGAAGATATTGTGCCTGAGACAGACTTGTTTTTATGCGATCTCAAGCATATCGATAGTGAAAAGCATCACGAATGGACCGGCTGCGAGAACAGTCAGATTCTTGACAATTTAAAATATCTCGCCGCCGCCGGTGCGGAAATCATTGTAAGAATTCCGGTGGTTCCCGGTTTTAATGATACCGCTGAGGAGATAAAGAATCTCGCTACCTTTATTGAGTCGCTGCAAACCGTCCGGCAGGTCAATCTTCTGGTCTATAACAGCGGCGGCGTCTCCAAAGGCCAACGGCTGCTGGAGTCTAAGGATATTCTGCAGTGCCGGCTGCCGGAGGCAGCGAAAATGAAAGAACTGGAAGAAATCGTGGAAAGTTTTGGCTTTCAAGTGAAAGAAGGTTAATTATATGAACGAACGGATTACAAAACTTCGCAATCAAAGTGTTCAGGCCCGGCCCTATATCAGCGACGAACGGGCCCAATTAGTGACCGCGTTTTACCAAAGCGGTGTGGCTATGCAGAATTCTGCGCCGGTCACACGAGCCATGGCACTGAAATATATCATGGAAAACAAGGCCATCTGTGTCAATGACGATGAATTGATTGTCGGCGAACGCGGCCCGGCCCCGAAGGCAACGCCCACCTATCCCGAGTTGTGTTGCCATACCCTGAACGATTTTGACGTGATGAGTGCTCGCCAGCGAACGGCATTTGATGTCAGCGATGACGTCAAGCAGGTGTACGCCGATACGATTATCCCGTTCTGGCAGGGCAAAACCATGCGGGAAAAGGTCTTTGCCGCTATGAACGATAACTGGCAGCAGGCGTTCGAGGCAGGGGTGTTTACCGAATTTATGGAACAGCGTGCCCCCGGCCATGCCATTCTCGACGGAAAAATTTACACCCGCGGCCTCCTGGATTTCCAGGACGATATCCGCCAGCACCTGCGCAGCCTGGACTATCTCAACGACCCCGAGGCTTACGATAAACAGCAGCAGCTCAAGGCCATGTCGATTGCGATTGACGCGGTTCTGATTTTGGCGTCTCGTTATGCCGACAAATGCGAAGAACTGGCTAAAACCGAAGGCAACGCCGTCCGGAAGCAGGAACTGGAGCAGATGGCCGCGATTTGCCGTCATGTGCCCGCCTATGCGCCGCGTACCTTCCACGAGGCTTTGCAGGCCTATTGGTTTGTCCATCTGGGCGTGATAACCGAACTGAATGTCTGGGATTCTTACAACCCGGGCCGGCTGGATCAGCATTTAGGTCCGTTTTACGCCGCCGAGAAAGCCGCCGGGGCAATGGATGAAGATAAGGCATGCGAACTGCTGCAATGCTTCTGGGTAAAATTCAACAATCAGCCCGCACCGCCCAAGGTCGGCATCACCGAAGAACAGAGCGGCACCTATACCGATTTTGCCCTGATTAACGTTGGCGGCGTCGATCCCAAGACCGGCGGCGACGCGGTCAATGACGTGTCATTTCTGATTCTGGACGTGGTCGAAGAAATGCAGTTGGTTCAGCCAAGTGCCTGCATCCAGATCAGCGCCAAAAATCCCGACCGGTTCGTCAAACGGGCCTGCAAGGTCATCAAGACCGGCCTCGGCCAGCCGTCGGTGTTCAATACCGATGTGATTATCCGCGAAATGCTGCACGACGGCAAGAACATGGAAGATGCCCGCACCGGCGGCCCCAGCGGCTGCGTGACCATCAGCGCTTTCGGTAAAGAAAGCTGCACGCTGACCGGCTACTGCAACTGGCCGAAAATCCTCGAACTGGCGATGAACAACGGCCTTGACCCGCGTACGGGCAAACAGATTGGCCCCGAAACCGGCCCAATATCTGAACTGACCAGTTTCGATGACATAATGGAAGCCTACCGCAGACAATTAAAATATTTCCTCGATTTAAAAGTCGAAGGCAACAACGTCATCGAGCGGCTGTATGCTAATTACATGCCCAGCCCGTTTATGTCGGTCCTCGTCGATGACTGCATCAAACGCGGCAAGGACTATCACAACGGCGGCCCGCGCTACAATCCGACCTATATCCAGGGCGTCGGACTCGGTACCCTGACCGATGCACTGATGGCGATGAAATATCATGTCTTTGACCGGCAGAATATTGCGATGGACGAACTGACCGCCGCACTGGCGACGGATTTTGAAAATAACGAAAAGCTCCGGCTGCTGCTGGAAAATCAAAGTCCCCGCTACGGCTGTGACGATAATTACGCAGACGATATCGCGGTTGAAGTCTTTAATATTTACTATGACCTGCTCAACGGCCGGCCCAATACCAAAGGCGGTCGCTACCGCGTCAACCTGCTGCCGACGACGGTGCATATCTATTTCGGGCAGGTCACCGGCGCACTGCCGCACGGCCGCAGGGCGGGTGTTCCGCTGTCGGACGGCATTTCGCCGACACAGGGCACCGATTCGCACGGCCCGACCGCGGTCGCCAAGTCTGCCGCGAAAATCGACCACGCCCGCACCGGCGGAACGCTGCTGAATATGAAATTCAACCCGCAGGTGCTGGAAGGCGCGGGGCTGGATAAAATGACCGGACTGATCCGCGGCTACTTCCGACTCGACGGCCACCACGTCCAGTTCAATGTGATTGATAAGGAAACCCTGCTGGCCGCCCAGCAAAACCCCGCCGACTACAAAGACCTCATCGTCCGCGTCGCCGGCTACAGCGACTACTTCATCGACCTCGGCACCGACCTCCAAAACGAAATCATCGCCCGAACCGAAATGACAGAACTTTAGCAGATATATCGAGATTCCACATAAAAAGCCCCACTCTTTCAATAAAGAGCGGGGCTTTTATATCGCAGAGTTAATCACTTTAATCTGCAAATTTACGAATTAGTTCTTTAATCTTATCTTTGCCGAATATTTCGCCATTACTTTTAAATATTTCGATCTCAATCTCGCCAGACTCAAAGAATTCTATCTCCCATCGCTCACCCGGAACATCAGCGCGAACCATGATAGACTTTTCTCTATAAGTGTTTAATGTGAAATAGATTTTATTCTGACGTAAAGTCTCTATAAAAGTATATACTGTTGGCATCTTCAGGATCTCGATTATTAAAAGTTTTTTTTACAAAGATTAAGTTGCATTATCCAGTTGGACACTCTGGTCGTCAATTGAAATCTGGCAAGTCTTTTTCCGTGAGATATCCGTGTATTCCGTGGTTCTTCTTTGTTTTTAAAAATCGGTGTCCTCAGTGTCCTCGGTGGTTCAATGTAAAACCTCTGGATTCCCGCTTTCGCGGGAATGACAACATGTGATAAAAATAAAACAGGCCCACTCTTGGGTTAGAGCGGGCCTGTTACTGTTTCTTACTGTGCGGACGGGACGTCCGCGTTCCCATTTTATCCCATGAACGGATAGGTATAATCCGTCGGCGGGATGAAGTTTTCTTTGATCGTCCGGGTGGAAACCCATCGCAGCAGGTTCTGCATCGAGCCGGCTTTGTCATTGGTTCCGCTGCCGCGGCCGCCGCCAAACGGCTGCTGACCCACCACTGCGCCGGTCGGCTTGTCGTTGATGTAGAAGTTGCCGGCAGTATGACGCAGTTTGTTAGAAGCCGTTTCGATAGCATAGCGATCCCGGGCGAAGACACAGCCGGTCAAGGCGTACATGCTGGCGGTGTCGCACAGTTCGAGCGCCTTGTCAAAGTCGGCATCTTCATAGACATACGCCGTCAGTACCGGGGCAAAGATCTCATCGACCATGGACTCATACGTCGGGTTGGTCGTGACAATCATCGTCGGCTCGATAAAGTAGCCGCTGCTGTCATCACAGGTGCCGCCGAATACAACCTCGGCATCCGAAGCGGCCTGAGCGTTTTCGATGTACTTTTTCGCATTATTGAACGAGGACTGGTCGATCACGGCGTTCATGAAATTGCCAAAGTCCTGAACCGGACCCATCTTGATCGTTTTCAGTTGAGCGATGACCTTTTCCTGTACTTCCGGCCACAGGCTCTTCGGAATATACATCCGCGACAGGGCCGAGCACTTCTGGCCCTGGTACTCGTAAGCCCCGCGAACAATGGCCGTGGCCATTGCGTCAACATCCGCCGATGGGTGAGCGACCATAAAGTCCTTGCCGCCGGTTTCGCCGACAATCCGCGGATACGACTTGTACTGGTGGATGTTGTCGCCGATCATCTTCCACATATTCTGGAATACCTCGGTGCTGCCGGTAAAGTGGATGCCCGCAAACAGCGGAGACGCCATGACCGGATCGCCCACCTGGCCGCCTGAGCCGGGGATAAAGTTGATCACGCCGTCCGGCAGACCCGCTTCCTGCAGGAGCTTCATGGTAAAGTAGCCAGAATAAACCGCGGTCGAGGCCGGTTTCCACAGGATGGTGTTACCCATCATCGCCGGGGCGGTCGGCAGGTTGCCGCCGATAGCCGTGAAGTTAAACGGCGTGACCGCAAAGATGAACCCTTCCAGCGGGCGGTATTCAACACAGTTCAAAATCCCGTTCGGCGAATACAGCGGCTGGTCCTTATACAGTTCCTGCATGAAATACGTATTAAAACGCCAGAAGTCGATCAGCTCGCAGGCACTGTCAATCTCCGCCTGAAAGGCGCTCTTGCTCTGGTTGAGCATCGTCGCGGCGTTCAGCGTATAGCGGTATTTGGTCGCCAGCAGTTCAGCAGCCTTGATAAAGACCTTGGCCCGGTCAATCGCCGGAAGGGCTTCCCACTCGGCCTTAGCAGCCTGGGAGGCTTCGATCGCCATCTGAACCTCTTTTTCGCCGGCCTTGTGATAGGTGGCCAGCACATTCTGATGGTTATGCGGTTCAACGCAGGTGCCGGTATTGCCGGTTTTGATCTCTTTGCCGCCAATAATCAGCGGAATCTCAATCTGCTGGCCGCCCAGACGCTCCAGTTCAGCTTTCAGCAGTTCACGCTCCGGCGTGCCGGGGGCATACGAATAGATCGGTTCATTGGTTGGTTTTGGAATGTTACTTATGCTGTTCTGCATAATGCGTTCCCCTTAATAATTAGCGTTGATATTTGTCCACAATAAAAAAGAAGCCGAGTCTGAAAACACTGTCTTCTGCATTTATCATCACATCTTCAGTCCAGGGTATTCATAGATCAAGCGGTGATAAACCAAGGTCGTTGGCTGCATCCTGCTTTCATTCTCGGCTGAAAAGTCTCAGGGCTGCCGAAAACAGGTCTTTGTCTAAGCCCGTTTCCATCGGCGTTGCTTCTGTTGCGATAAGCCAATAAGCCGCTCTCTACCGAGTGCCATAGTGTAATCGGCGGCCGGCCCATCGTCTTGTTTGGAGCCGGAGTAAAAACTTAATTTTCTGCACAATCAATTTTACGCCAAAAAGCATTAATAAAAAAACTAACCGAACAATGGTTTTGTGTCAAGATTGATTGTCAAAATCTCCGATGTAGTGGGTTAGAGCTTTCTTGGAATTAAAAAAAGAAAGAAAAACAAAATTTGCCGATATTCAAGTTATTTGTGAAGTATCAGACAAGACATTGATGTCTCTATTTGACATGATGGAATTAGGACAGGGAGTTAATAATATAAACGGTGCAAAAGGTCACAAGCTGGGACAAACTGAGTCTTGGAATTTCGGTTAGAGGGTAATCACAAAATCATGAAAGAGGATACGGTTATCTTGGGAGTCATCGGCTCCGATTGCCATGCCGTGGGCAACAAAATTCTGGAGAGGGTTTTCGCCGAGGCAGGATTTCACGTGGTCAATCTGGGCATCATGGTCAGCCAGCAGGAGTTCATCGACGCGGCCATTGAAACCAACGCGAAGGCCATCCTGATTTCTTCACTCTACGGACAGGGGGAACTGGATTGCGACGGCATGCGGAGCAAGTGCATCGAAATGGGGCTGGACGACATCCTTCTCTATGTTGGGGGTAATCTGGTCATCGGTAAGACCGATTTTAAAATTGTCGAGCAAAAATTCCTTAATATGGGGTATGATCGCGTATTTAAACCGGAAGATGATCTTCAGCAGGCGGTGCAGCTGCTCAAGAAGGATATCACCCAAAAGAAGGTAAACGCCCTGCAAGCCGGTCAAGATGAACGCCGAACCAAAGCATCCTGAACACGTCATCAGTCTCGATATTGGCTCAACATTTACCAAAGCAGCACTGTTTAAGGTAAATGATGAACAATTGAAGTTTCAGCAGTCGGCCCGCGCAGCTACCACGGTGGACTCTCTGATACGGGGTGTCCGACAGGTTGTCAAAGAGCTGGGTTGCCTGGACTCTCGGACCGACCGGTCGGCGTATCCGGTCTTCTTTTCCTCCTCGGCCAAGGGCGGCCTGCATGTAGTTGCCGTGGGGATCGTACCGGAACTGACCCTGAAGGTGGCCCGGTTAACGGCACTGTCAGCCGGTGCCCGGGTAACTCAATCATTCGGCTATAAGCTGACCGACCGCGATATCCGGGAGATCGAAGGCCTGTCGCCGGATATTATCCTGCTTTCGGGCGGGACCGATGGCGGTAATGAAGTCTATGTCCGCCATAATGTCAAATTGCTGGCCGGGATGAAGTCCCGGCCGCAGATTATCTATGCCGGCAACCAGGTGATGTGTGATGAAGTCTGCAAGTTACTGTCTGATTTCCCCGTACATGCCGTTTCAAATATCCTGCCCGAACTGGACCGGCCTTGTGTGCAGCAGGCCCGGGATAAGATTTGCGAGGTCTTTCTGGAAACTATCGTCTCCGGCAAGGGGCTTGGCGATGTGATCGATTGGCTCGGCGCAACGCCGATTCCGACTCCGCTGGCGGTGATGGAACTGGTCGAGGCCGTTCGCGAAAGCTGTCCGCAGTGGGGCGATTTCTGTCTGCTGGATATGGGCGGTGCGACGACTGATTTTTACTCGGCCTGCCGGGATGACCGCACTGAATCCGACGTTATTTATCGGGGCATTCCCGAACCGGCGATCAAACGAACGGTTGAGGGCGACCTAGGCATTCGAGTCAATGCCTCCTCCGTAATAATGGCGGGCAGTGAGTTCCTGCAGGAGTCCAAGAGTACCGACGAGTTAGTGGCACTGATGGACTATGTTGACAAAATCACACAACGGACGGATTTTCTGCCGCAGACTTCACGTCATCGGGAACACGACCGCCTGCTGGCTGAAATTTGTATGACACAGGCTGTTAAACGTCATGCCGGTGTGCGAAAACGTGTTTTTACTGAACGCGGCGAAACATTTATACAAACCGGAAAAGACCTGCGTCCCCTCCGGAAGATGATTCTAACCGGCGGCTTTTTCAGCGGTCTGACTGAGCCGGACTTTTCCGGCCAATTTCAGGCTCAGATCAAAGCAGTTAACCGGCCGGATAGTGATCAGATTTATTTGGTGCCGCGGGATATTCAATATTTTCAGGATAACGTTTATTTACTGCCGCTGCTGGGCAACCTGGTACGAGGCTATCGGGGCCGGGCGGCACAGACGGCAATACACCATTTGACGCTTTTGCCATCACATTGTCATCAATCAACGGAGAGTGCATGTTGACAAAAACGCAGAAAATTGAGCTGTCGGATTTCCACGAGCAGCGGCAAGAGGTACTTGGCGGTTGGCCGACCGGCCGGGAGGTTGACCTCGACCATGCCATCGAATATCAGAAGGCCTTGCCCGATGCCAAGCGGTTTTCGCTGGCCATGAAAACCGCCGAACAGCAGGGCTCGCTTCTGCTCCAACCGCGTGCGGGCGTGGCACTTGTGCCGGAGCATATTGCACTGCTGAAGTTTCTGGAAAAGCACTGTGACCTGCTGCCGACGACGATTGATGCCTACACGCGTCAGAATCAGTACCAGGAAGCGGAAAAAGGCATTGCCAAATCGTCCGGTTCGGGTCAGTCCTTTTTAAACGGCTTTCCCGCGGTCAATCACGGTTTGGCTGCCTGTCGCGAGGTCGTCGAAAGCGTCAGCAAACCGCTTCAGGTCCGTCACGGTACACCGGATGCCAGGCTGCTGGCGGAAATTACGCTGGCAGCGGGCTTCACCGCCTATGAAGGCGGCGGTATTTCCTACAACATACCCTATACCAAAAAAGTGCCGCTGGAAAAGTCCATTCGTGACTGGCAGTACGTGGACCGTTTGATTGGCGTGTATGAGGAGGCGGGCGTCACGATAAATCGTGAGCCGTTTGGCCCGCTGTCGGGAACGCTGGTGCCGCCGTTTATCAGCCATACCGTAGGGATCATCGAGGGTCTGCTGGCGCTGGAGCAGGGGGTTCGCTCCATTACGCTGGGATACGGGCAATTGGGTAATCTCATTCAGGATGTTGCCGCGATTCGAAGCCTGAAAGAGCTGGCCAACGAGTATTTCCAAAAGCATGGCTATACTGATTATGAACTGTCCACGGTATTACATCAGTGGATGGGCGGTTTTCCTGAAAAAGAAACAAAAGCCTACTCGGTCATCACCTGGGGTGGTGCTGCGGCGGTCTTTTCCGGGGCGACCAAAGTGATTATCAAAACTCCTCATGAGGCGATGGGCATTCCCACCAAGGAAGCCAACGCCCAGGGATTGGAATCCACCCGGCAAATTGCCAATATGCTCAAGGACCAGTATCTGCCCGAATCAGAGGAACTGAAAACGGAAATCGAACTGATCAAACAGGAAGTTCGCACGGTCATGGACAAGGTGCTGGAACTGGGTGCCGGCGATTTGACCGCCGGGGCCGTCCGGGCGTTTGAAGCGGGTGTGATCGATATCCCGTTCTCGGCTTCAATCTACAATAAAGGTAAACTGCTGTCGGTTCGAGACAATCATGGGGCCATTCGCATCTTTGAAAAGGGTAGTGTGCCGATGGCCGATTCCGTCTATGCCTTTCATGCCGACAAACTTTCAGAACGTGCCGCTATCGAGGGTCGCGAGCCTTGCTTCCAGATGGTAGTGGATGATATTTATGCGATCAGTAAAGGATGTTTAGTGGGGAGACCTCGATGAAGATTCAATCAGTCGTATTTTCGGCCGGAAGAACCGGTTTTTTCTTTGACGATCAAGCAGCGGTTAAAGCAGGATTACCGCGGGATGGGTTTTGGTATCAGGGCCATCCGGTGACCGACGGTTTTAAAAGTGTCCGCCAGGCCGGTGAATCCATCTCCGTGATGCTGGTTTTAGAAGATGGTCAAGTGGCAGTGGGTGATTGTACCGCAGTGCAGTACTCCGGTGCCGGCGGACGCGATCCTCTATTTTTGGCTGAAACTTATATCCCGTTTTTAGATGAACATATTCGTCCACTGCTGGAAGGTGCTTCAGTTGATGCCTTCCGGCCATTGGCTGAGATGCTGGACACTTTGGAAGTCGATGGCAGACGAATTCATACCGCTCTGCGGTATGGTTTGTCGCAGGCAGCACTGGATGCCGTTGCTAAATCACAGAATATGCAGAAGATTGAGGTTGTGTTGAATGAATACCAACTGCCGTTTGTGCCGAAGCCGGTGCCGATCTTTGCCCAGTCCGGCGATGACCGTTATTTGTGTGTCGATAAGATGATTATTAAAGAGGCCGATGTTCTGCCTCATGCCCTCATCAATAATATTGATGAGAAGCTTGGCAGAAACGGCGAAAAACTGAAGGAATATATCGTCTGGCTTAAAAACCGTATAGAATCATCCGATGCCTTTCCATCGTATCATCCAGATCTTCATATTGATGTTTATGGAACGATAGGTCAGATTTTCGAACATGACCCGGACCGTATCGCGGCCTATCTGGCAGAACTGGAAAAGGCTGCCGGCGATTTTGCCCTTTATATCGAAGGTCCGGTGGACATGGGCCAAAAATCGGCACAGATTGAAGTCATGGGCCGGATTCGCAAAAGCCTTCAGGAGATCGGGTGCGGTGTCAAGCTGGTTGCCGACGAGTGGTGCAATACCTATGAAGATGTTCGGGACTTTACCGACAGCCAATGCTGTGACATGGTACAGATCAAAACACCGGATCTGGGTAGTATTCATAATACGATTGAAAGCGTTCTCTATGCCAAACAAAATGGCATGGAAGCCTACCAAGGCGGTACCTGCAACGAGACAGATGTATCAGCCCGAACTTGTGTACATCTGGCCCTTGCCACGCAAGCGGACCGGATGCTGGCCAAGCCCGGCATGGGGTTTGACGAGGGATATTGTATCGTCAAAAATGAAATGAATCGAGTGTTGAGTGTTTTAAGGCATAAAAGAGGTAAGAATTTAAATATACCGGAGGTAATGAATGGCTAGAGTACTTGAAATCATTGGAAAAGAGATTTTAAAGAAGAATCGCATTCCGATCCCTGAATGTGAAGCTGCAAAAACTGTTGATCAGGCATGTGATGCTGCAGAGAGAATCGGTTATCCTGTTGTCATTAAAGCGCTCATTACCGTTGGCAAACGGGGCAAGGCCGGCGCGGTGAAATTTGCCGGCAGTCGAACCGAAGTGCAGCAAGCGGCCAAAGAAATTTTGAACATGACCGTGCGGAATTTTCCTGTGGATCAACTGCTGATCGAACAGAAGCTCGACATCGCACAGGAACTCTACTTCTCAATCACATATGACTCGACCCGAAAAATGCCTGTGATTATCGCAAGCAGCGAAGGCGGCGTCGATATTGAAGAGATTGCGGAAAAACACCCGGATAAGGTGTTTAAAGTACATGTTGACCCAATACGCGGATTTGAACAGTATCAGGCAAAAGAACTTGCTGCCGGGTTGGGCCTGAAGGGCAAGCAATTAGCAAAGGGAACCGTCCTTTTCTGGAGACTCTATAATGTCTTTAGAGATTATGACGCGACCATTTTGGAAATAAATCCAATCGCCATTACCGGCAGCGGAGATTTAGTGGCTGCGGCGATTCTGTTTGGTGCCGATGATGACGCACTTTACCGGCAGCCTGATCTTTCAGAAAGAGTCGAATCCGGCAGTGACCGGTCATGGCGACCTCTTACTGATCTTGAAAAACAGATGGTCGCCGTTGATGAAGCGGATGCGTATCGAGGTACCGCACGCTATACTGAAATGGACGGTGGCGATATCGGTTTCTTGTGCGGTGGAGGCGGAGGCAGCCTTCTGGCCTTTGACGCACTCCTGGCCCACGGCGGTCAGCCTGCCAACTATACCGAACTGGGCGGCAATCCCCCTCAGAACAAAGTCGCGGGTCTGGTCAAAGGCGTCTTGTCAAAACCCGGCGTCAAAAGCCTCTTTGTGGCGCTCAATATAACCAACAATACCCAGACCGATGTCTTGGCAAAAGGGATTGTGCAGGCCTTTGAGGAACTTGGCATCGACCCTGCCGCTTATCCAACCGTGGCACGTCTGGCCGGCGTCAATGACGATGAGGCAAGGACGATAGCAAGCGAGGCAGGGATTGAGTATTATGGTGATGAAATCACAATTGATGACGCCGCACGGATTATGTGCGAAAAAATGAAATCTATGGTATAGGAGAAGATACGATGGGTATCTTAGTCAATAAAAATTCAAAGATCGCAATCCAAGGTATCACCGGAAGAGAAGCCTCTATGGTGACAAAACACGCTCTCGCTTACGGCACGAAAATCTGTGCCGGTGTCACGCCCGGCAAAGGCGGCCAGGATGTCGAAGGCATTCCGGTTTACGATACGATGAAAGAAGCGTGCCAAGAGCACGGTATCGATACGACGGTTGTCTATGTGCCGCCGGCCTTTGCTTATGATGCCGTCATGGAAGCGATTGGCAACGGAATCAAGACCATTCTGATCATCACAGAGCGTATTCCGAGACGGGATACGGCAAAATTTCTATGTGCCGCCAAAGAAGCCGGCGCCAGAGTGGTCGGCCCCAATTCCGTGGGAATCTTAAATCCGGTGGACCGTGTGAAACTGGGTGCCATCGGCGGCGATAACGAGGACCGTTGCTTTGTTCCCGGCGAAGTGGGCGTTGTTTCCCGTAGCGGAGGCATGACCGCCGAGTGTTCATGGATGGTCAAACATGCAGGTTTCGGCGTCAGTACCAGCGTCAGCATCGGAGGCGACCCTCTCATCGGGTCATCGCCCAAAGAGATACTTGAATTGTTTGAAGCGGACCCGCAGACAAAAGCCGTTGTCATGTGGGCCGAGCCGGGAACCGCTTACGAAGAAGAGGTCGCCGACTTTATTAAAGACGGCGGCTTTACCAAGCCGTTCATTCCATACGTTGCGGGACGATTTGTTGAAAATATGCCCGAGGGGACGGTTTTCGGCCATGCCGCCTCTATCGTACAGGGCTCATCAGGACGGCCCTCATTAAAAATGAAGCGTCTAAAAGAAGCGGGCGCTTATGTCGCAGACAATTTTAATGATATCGTTGAACATTTGAAAAATGTTATGGGGAGGCAGGCATGAATCTATTGAGAACATTACTGTTCACCCCCGGCAATAATGAGCGGATGATTCAAAAGGTCATCAATCTGCCGACGGATGCGATTATTTTTGATCTGGAAGATTCTGTGCCCATGGCCGACAAGGAAACGGCTCGGCAATTAGTTTGTGACAGCCTTCAGACAGCTGCGCAGAACGATACGTGCATCTTAGTGCGGGTTAATGCGCCCGATACCGGGTTGTTTGACGACGATTTGGATTCGGTTGTTCAGCCGGGACTCAGCGGCATTGTGCTGCCGAAAGCCGAATGTGCCAAAGACATTAAAGTTCTCTCAGCAAAACTGGATCAGCTTGAAAAGGATCGGAATCTGGAACCGTCCAGTGTCTGCATTGTTCCGATTCTTGAAACGGCCAAAGGCGTAATTCATGCGTATGATGTTGCTTCGGCCTGCCCGCGGATTGCGGCAGTGGCGTTTGGCGGGGTTGATTTTTCAAGAGATATGGGGATAACCCTCACCAAAGAAGGCGATGAACTTGCGTATCCCCGTGCACAAATCGCTGTCTGCGCCAAAGCGGCCGGCGTACTGGCGATTGACACGCCATGTATTGATGTGCGAAATATTGAGCAATTGAATGTGGAGGCCAACACTGCTAAGCAGCTTGGATTTACCGGTAAACTCCTGATCCATCCCGCCCAGATCGGCCCGGTCAATGAGGTTTTTTCGCCAACGGAGGCACAGGCCGAATATGCACAAAAAATCATCGCGGCTTTTGAACAGGCGCAGACCCAGGGGTTGGGTGCCATTTCTTTGGAAGGGAAAATGATTGACGTCGCCAATTATCGCCAGGCCAAAGACCTGTTAGCATCCTATGAGGCGATTTGCCGGAGAAGGGAGTCGTTGTCCTGAAAAATCTTCTTGACGGGAAGGTTTGGCTGGAATAATTTGAATGCGGTTTAACATGTGAAGATGTCGTCCATTTTGTCTATGAGGATTGATTATGCTGCGAATGCCGATTAAAGATACGCTGATTTATGCCAGTTACTATGCGCCGCGCGGACGCAAGCGCATGTATATCCTGGGCAATCAGTTGTCCAAGATGTATTTATATCCGTCCGATTTGATTATCGGTGTCATCGGCAGCGAAGGCTCGGGAAAATCCACTTTGATTAAGGGCCTGTTTCCCGGTTTGGAACTGACCAATGATGACGATGGGGTCAACTTACGGCCATGCCCCATCTTCACTTTTTCTGAGGATGATTTCTTTTCCGGCCATACCTTTCATCTGGATATTCGATACGAAATGGCGTTTCGCCAGAAATTTGAAATCATCGAGGCCATCAACAAGGCACTGGCCTGTGAGCGGCGCGTGGTCATTGAGCATTTTGACCTGATTTATGACCAACTCGGATACAATGCTCAAGTGTTGATCGGCATCGGTGAGGAAGTGCGGGTGTACCGGCCCTCGGTCTTCGGGCCTTCGCCCCTGGCGGTCAAAAAACGGACGGAAGAAAATCTGCGATATCGTTTGATGACGCACACCGCCGAAGACCTCGTGCAGTATATTCTCAGCCGGGATTATGGATTTGTCCCGACAATTCAGCATTCCGATGTGCGTCACGGGTTCGTGATCGGGTTTCCCGAAAGGCCTGAGATTAATCTCGAAGAGGTTGAGCGGGAAGTGTTAAATATTATTGCCGACGATGTACCTGTTAAACCGGATAAGGGCGACAATATCCGCGCCGGTGCCGAGATGCTTCCCTGTTCCGGTAAACGCATTCATGTCAAATCAACCGGCGAGATCGAGAATTTCCGTCTGATCAAAGACTTTGTCTATGACAAAATCTCTAATCAATACCTGATTGTCGGCATTGTCGGCCGCGAAGAAATCGAAGGCTTCGACGAAGAAGGCATCGTCAGCACCAGCCCCGCATAGAAATTAATGAGGCTGCCGGAAAATTATTGCCTAAGTATCCAGCCCCGCTTAAAATGCCCGCTTGTTGAGTATAGAAATTAGTTAAGCGGGAAACAAACGCATGTCACTTTATTTTCGATCGATTTGCAGCAGCAGTGCGGGTAATTGTCTGGCACTTTGGTCCGATTCCACCAAATTGCTGATTGACTGCGGCCTGTCATCCATGAAACGTACCCGGGCGGCTTTGACAAGTCTTTTTGACGATCCGACGCAAATTGACTCTGTATTACTGACGCATACACATTCCGATCATATCGCGTATTATCCTTTGCGGGTATTGGATGAATATGGCCTGATGATTCGTTTGCATGATGATTGTGTAAACCAGCTTGCCGACAAGCATTTTCGGGAGTATGCGTTTAAAAATGTCCAACTAAAACCCTACAAAAGCAAGGCGTTTACGGTAGGGGATTTCCATATCCAGCCGTTTGAGGTCGCTCACAATCCATATTACCCGACTTATGGATACCAAATCCGGTTTCAGGACACAAAAATTGTTATCGCGACCGATTTCTGTGACTGGGGGAGTGTATTTGAATACTTTGTTGATGCGGATTTCATATTTGTCGAGTCCAATCATAACCTGGAACTGCTTCGGCAGTATTACAATCCCAACAGCCGATTTCACCTGCCTAATCCGGATGCAGGCGAGATGTTGGTGACAATCTGTCAGGAAAGTCAAAAACCTCCTCAACAGGTGATATTAGGTCATTTGAGTGACCAAAGGAATGAGCCTGCGATTGCCCTGCAGGAAACAAGGCAGGCCTTTCAAGACGCCGGCGTCGAGATGAATTTTAATCTGGATGTTGCACCTCTGCGCCAGCCGTCAGAAATTTTGAAGCTATGATATGCTGCAGGATGATCAGGAAGAAGCCTTGGCTGGAGCCGCAAAACCCAGCTTTTCAAGCTCATCAATCAGTTCCTGCTTATGAATCGGCTTAATGAGATAACCTTCACAGCCGGCCCGAAAAGCCTCAAAAATGTCTTCTGAAAAGCCCTTGGCTGTCGTCATCATGATCTTGACGCCGCTCAAGCCTGAAAAACCTTTCTCAGCTTCGATTTCACGAATTTTTCGAACCGCCTCAAGACCGTCCACATGAGGCATCATAATATCCATGCAGACCAGATCGTAAGGACTGTCTTCAAGAAGGGACTGTTCAATCGCCTCAATCGCCTCCTGCCCATTGCCGGCGGTAAAACACTGTCCGTATTCGGCCAGATGAATCTGTAATAGTTTCCGGCTGGTGAATTCGTCTTCAACAATTAGGATTTTCATAACTTTTACCTTAGCTTAAGGAGCAATAATTCTCTGATTTAGGGTTATTTCGCTCGTTTTAGGGAAGAACTTAACCTTGAAATGGGTGAATTTACGGATGTTTTTGAAAAGGCAAGGATTGATGGTTTTTACTTGGACAAGTATATTTCTCTGCAAATTTATCGATAATTACAGAGAAAAGCGTATTATCAATACTAATATTCCGATTTTATTAAAACAATCTTCGGGTCAGGACGATATATAACAGCGTGCCCCGAACAATTTCATTGCAAAGTGGATATGGTTTTGACGGAACAGTGTTGGCGTTCTCGATTTTTGAAAGCCCGCTTGACTGCGATGGGAGGGGTGATATAATAGAGATAAATGAGGAGGTTATCATGGCTGATACACAACCTGAAAGAGAAAGACATCCGGATACAGTGGAGCGTCTTAAAAACCTCCGGACTAAACTGTTTTCCGATCACATATCGACTGCGCGCGTTGCCGCTTATAATCTGGCCTGGCTTCAGGATGATGGCCTGACGATTCTTAAAGAAGCCCTCTTCGGTGACTATTCCCGTACCACCAAAAAAGCCGCCGCTTATGGTTTGCGGAATATGAAGGGCCGCATGAAAAAACAGGCGATTGAAGTCCTTGAGCAGGGCCTGACCCATCGGGATAAAACCACCCAGTCCGCAAGTCTGAAATCATTACAGTTACTGCGAGGCGAAGTCGTTCCCGAAAAGAAACCGCCCCGGCGAAAACAACAAGGCAGACGCCGAATTCAGGGCGTTGGACGAAGCAATCACCAAAGCGGCAATCGACGGCCTGCGCCGACAGGTAAAGATCAGCGGTTTAATCGCTGATTGCATGCGAGGCAGGTGTGGTGATCAACTTTGGCGTGACCGAACAAAAGCAGCGGGCATTGACCGAGCGAATGGCCGCCTGCGGCATTTCCGAACAGGATCTTCAGGAAACCTTTACCCGCAGCAGCGGTCCAGGCGGTCAGCATGTCAACAAAACTGCCACCTGCGTACACCTGACCCATCAACCGACCGGCCTGACAGTCAAAATGCAGAAGGCACGAACGCAAGGCCTCAATCGCTACTATGCCCGCAAGCGGTTATGTGAACTGTTGGAAAATCAGCAATCTCCCGGCCAAAGCGACGAAGCCAAACGCATTGCCAAAATCCGAAAACAAAAGAATCGCCGCCGCCGTCGTCGTACCTCCAAGGATTCTACACCAACGGTTATTTCAAGCAAAGCTGATTCGTCAGAGTGAATAGCTGCTGCCGGATAGTGTTAATAGTGTTACTCGTTGTTTAGAATTTCTTCTTTAAGCATCGCCAGGTATTCATCGAGACGTTGCTGAATCGGCTCGTTTAAGTGCATCTGCTGGGTGATGCTGACCGGTTCGATGCCGAAGATGACAATTTCTTCCGGGCTTTGTCCCAGGTCGCCGGCCAGTTCGATGACTTTCAGGATATCCACCTCGTGCAGTGACAGATGCGCCATTTTCTTGACGGTTTTGACATCCTCCGGTGTAAAACGTACAATCGTTCCCGGTTCATGCCCCATCAGGGCGCAGTCGATCATAATCACCTTTTTTCGGCCGGCAATCGAGTGCAGCAGGTACATCCCGCCGCAGCCGCCGTCCAGGTATTCCACGTTTTCACTCGGCAACTCCCCGGCAACAGCCAGCTTTGCCAGTTTGTCGGCCAGAACCGTACCAATCCCCTCATCAGCCATCAGCGGATTGCCTAATCCAATGACAATTGTTTCTTTCGGTGTTCCAAAATCCATTATGGTTCTCTTTTCTTTGCTGTCTGGTGTCTAAATATGAATCGTATTTATAGCGGGTCCGATTATAGACGAAAGGCAGGCGGCTGAAAATAAAAAAACCGGGCTCGATGAGAAAGCCCGGTCCTTGCAAAAATGATGATGAGAAGCTTATGTCGAAACTGTCCGAAACAGTCTCAAATTTCAAATCAAAAGGCAGGCAAGCGGAGAAGGCTTGCCTGCATAACCCGTCAGCACGATTTTGCGCTGTCGAGAGAATCCCTTCTCCCGGGTTTCCCTCTGCCGGAAAACATCAATCAAGGAGTCTTTCATCGTTATCAGTCTTCAAGCAATACAACGGCAGACTGAGAATGAATATTGGGAAATGGTTGAGGTACTCTCCACACCTGTCCTTCCATCTCACCATCCTCTATTTTCACCTGTCTATATTACAGAAAATTCCGGATAGAACAATCGTGGTAATTACGGGTTTTTCAAAAAAGGTGATTATTGGCCTGATATCCGGGTTTTTGAGATGTTTTTTCTGGAAAAATATACGATTAGGGATACTGCTTCCTGCTGGGAAAAGAAATTGCTTAAGTGTTTAAAATACAGGGCTGCAAGCGAGTACCTGCAGCCCTGTTTGTTAACATTTATGTCTGCATTCTAACGTTGTTAGGGTGCTGTGACGCCTTCCAGCCAGTTGCCGGCCAGAATCGCAAAATCATTCAAATCCACGTCACAATCATAATCCAGATCGCCCCGCGGACACGGGTTGTTCGAACTTTGCAGTGGTGCCAGCAGCCATGGGCAATAAGGTGCATTTTCAGAAACTGTATCGCCCAGACCGTCAGCATTCAATAAATCCTCGACAGGTATTGAACAATCGATGCCGTCGGTTTCAATGACGCCGTTCGGGTCATTGGGACCGGTTGGATCACCCCACCAGTTATACGTGGCGTCTACATCAACAGCCGGCTTGGTAAAGATACCTTGGTCCGTATTGCCGACGAGGTTGTTATAGTTGGCGATAACAACAGAAGCGTCGGTATCGGCATACCCGGCGAAAACACCGCGTGTACAGCTGCTAATCGTATTGCGGAGCAGCGTTGCCTGTGTGCCGGTTCCATAGTAATCGGTTACGAGAATACCAGCCGAGGTTGAGCCGTCAGAACTCGCGACACCGGTACAGTCTGAGATGAAACAGTCCTGAACAGTTCCTTGTCCACCGCCGCCGAATTCGACACCGTAGTCGAGCCAATCGCCGTTGCCTTTTCCAATAAAGACGCAATTTTCAACAGTGGCGTACGGGTTCGGTGCCGCAACCGCACCGCGGATATGGACGCCGATGCGCTGGATGCCGCTGAATTGACAGTTTCTAACCAGGTTGTCCGTTCCGTCCAGCAAACAGATACCCCAGCCAAGATAAATATGGCTCTGGATATTCTTGATAACACAGTCCTCAATCACGCAGGTACCGCGTGACTGAATTGCCATCCGGATGAGTTTTCCTGCGCCGTCAAGTGTGATACCGCTCAGGTTGAAATTGATGCCGCTGCCAACGGCTACCCAGCCGCTTGAAGGATCATAACCATTGTTGCTGGTATCCTGATTTGGAAGGATAATCGTCGTATCCGCATCGTCACCGATAATAGTCAGGTCTTTGTCAATCACAATCTGGCCGTCTTCCAGATAGGTTCCTTTGGCAACCGAAATGGTATTGCCTGCGATTGCCGTGGCGATGGCTTCCTGAACCGTCGCAAACGCATCAACGCCCATGAAGTAGTCGTTGCCGCTGACATTGACAATGGTATAGTCGGAAAGTCCTGCCCAGTCATCGTCAACGACAATGTCGCCGACATTGACAATCACATCGCCGCAGTCGGTGCTGAGCAGCCACGGATAGTAGTCAATATTTACCGAAACCGTGTCACCGCTGCCGGGTCCTTCCCCGCCGGGACCAGTGACGTCACCCCACCAGTTGTTCTCAGCATCGATGATATTGACTGTTCCGGTCGTCTCGACACCGGCGTCGTTGCCCGCAATGCTGTTGCAATGGATGGTGGCCGTGGACGTATCGTTTTCGTCGTAACCCAGGATAACTGCCGTTGTGTTACCGGAAAGCGTATTACTGAGAACATCAGCATTTGTTCCGGCACCATAGTGGGTCGTCAACATAACAGCCGCCGAGGTGGAACCGTCAGAGGAGGCCACGCCGCGGCAATTGGTGAGGGTGTTGTTCTGGACAGTGACCGAAGCACCGGCACTGATATCCAGTGCGTAATCAAGCCAGTCGCCGTCGCCTTTACCGGTGTAAGTATTGCCGCTGTAAACCGATCCGGAGCAGCCTTCACCGAAATAGAGAACGCCCACGCGACCGATTTCTTCAAAGACACAATCAGTGACATTGACAGGGTTGCCTGCTGCGCCAAAAACGGCCAGCGCTACACCGCCATAGGTCGGACCGGATTCATTGAATTTAATGTTTTTGAAATCACAGTTGGTAAAGCCGCCGTTTCCTTTATGACGGAAGGCCTGATAGATCAGGTGACCGCTGCCGTCAAAAATCATGTTGCTGATATTCAATGTGATACTGTCGTTGATCAGGAACCAGCCGCGGGCGTCACCGGAAGAGCCGGTGTCGATATCAGTATTAACGATCGGCCGGTTGACACTGTCGCCGATAATTGTCAGGTTCTTATCAATTACAATCTGGCCGGCTTCGGGGTATGTCCCTTCGCCAACCAGCAGCGTATCATCGCTGTCAGCATCCACAACCGCGTCTTTGATTGTCAGGTACCAGGTGCCTTTAGTGATGTTGTGAACGTTATTCTGATAAAACAGGTTGATCATTTCCTGTTCGGCCCAGCAGGGATATACCACGACATTGCCGAAGACTTGATCCGTCGGATCGGTATCACCCCACCAGTTGGGACTTGCGTCAATGCTGGTTGAAGCGGTCATATTGATCAAATCGCCATAAGCCGAACCATCGCTGCCGCTGTACTGCTGAATGTTATTCATCAGAATACAGTTTTCGACGGTAACATTCGTCGGCGTGGTATTGCCTTTACCCGGCTCGCCGAAACGCAGACCGCGTTCGTTGCCGGTAATCGTACAGCCAATCACATCAACATTATCGACTGTCGCGGGGAAAGCACCGTAAGTGCCGCCGTCATCGCGTGCCTTGGCTGTCAGACCGACGCCTTCTTTTGATTCATCAATCGCATTATTGGTGACAACGCATTCCGAGAAGGCGATGTTCGCATAAGTTCCTGCTTTGAGGTTAACATCAATGCCGCAGCTCCACGGAGCAAAATAACTGGGCAGAGCTGCCGAGTCGTTGCCATTGCTGTCAGCGGTACAGCCGGTGAAAGTCGCATCGGACAGCTTTTCGGCATATATGCCCTTATGGTTGTTTGCGTTAAAGGTTGTGTTATCAACCGTAACATACTGTACTGTGCTGGTATCGGCGCTGACTTCTTTCTGGAAGTACCAGCCGTAGGTCAGGTTGTCAAACGCACAATCGGAGATCGACAGGTTCGTCAGTGACGAGGTCAGATCAACATAAAGACCGCGTTCCTGCTCAGTACTTGGATTGGTGTTGGTTCCGATGACTTTGATATTGTTCATTTCAACAAAGGCGACATCGGTTCCGGTACCTTCCGTGAAACGACCCACACTGATGCCTGCCATGCCGACCGGCTCGATGCGAAGGTCTTGCAGCAGCAGCGGTTGGGCCGCTGAAGCACCCGAACCGGTCAATTGAATGACGCCGATTTTAGTGTCGCCTGCGCCGGCTGTATCCTGGGTGATGACCGTATCTGTTGATTCGCTGCCGGCACCAATCAGATTGATTTGCTTATCAATCGTGATATTTTCCGTGTAAACGCCGGGAGAAATATAAATGGTATCACCCGCAACGGTAGCATCAATAGCCGTTTGGATAGTACATCCTGGCGTAATATAAAGCTGTGTTCTGTCGGTCAGGCTTTCAATGTACATATCGTTGCCGGTCCAGTGCCCGATGGGTGCGGCGATGGGCAGCAGGGCGGCATTGCCCAGGCTGGATACAAACCAGATACGTATCTGATCCGGAGAATCGTCCTGTTCGCCGTGGACGGAAAATCCAAAGTCCGCTGCCTGCACGGTAACATCGGCACCGTCAGCGGGATTGGTGCTGTAGGTAATAATTGCGTCACCTGCTGGAGCGACGCCGGGATTATTATAATCGCCCATCTCAAGCTGGAACAGGTCGCCGAAATCATTTGTGCCGCTGAAAACGATGCCGCTGGTGCCCAGAGGGCTGTAACGACCCCAGGTGACGACACTGACATTTTGCCAAGCGTTGCCGGTGGAAGTTAAGTCTGTTACGACTACGCCGTTGCAATCGACCAGTGACAGGCCGTGCCCGCCGTTATTCAGGCAGTTCACATTGGAGACGGTCATATTGCTGGCTCCCAGCATATCCACGCCGGAACGGTAGATGTCCTGAACAGTGACATTCTCGATAGTTCCGCCGTTCACCTCTCCGAATTTAATCCCGTAACGCGGCAGACTGGAACCGTCCGTTAGAAGCGTAAAACCGCTCAGTGTAACGTTGTCAGCTTCGACATAAAGTCCGGCGTTATTGCTTGCCAGGCCTGTTGCATCAAAAATGACCGGTCCATCTCCCGCAGTCGTGAGGGTGAGCCCGATTGTTGAGATCGTCAGGGCTTCGTAATAAGTTCCCGCATGAACTTCGATCACGTCGCCCTCATTGGCAGCGTTGATTGCCTGCTGGATGCTGGTGAAAACGCCTCCGTCTATAGAGCCGGGAGATCCCGATGTTGAAGTTAATACGGCCAGGTTGCTCGCCTGCATGATTCCGCTGGTAAAAATCAATGCGGCGAGGAAACAAAATGTGCGTAGTTTTCTCATGATACCACTCCAAAAAAATGTTAATTGTGTCTTAATGACGATATAGTTGAAATACAAACAACCGCCTTCGGATTTCAAAAAAATGGGGACAGACCTCGCCCCGCCAAAACATTTTGGAAATAGCAAGACATGAATCCTTTCATCTCTCTTTTCTAACCCCATAACTCCAGTGAACTATTGTACAGATCGAGATTAGCGAAACAATCGTGGTAAATACTGGATTATTACGAGAACGCCCTTTTTACTTAAGTATTAGGGCTTCGGGAGGCAAAAAACGGTTAAAAAGTTGATTAATTAACTATTTTTCCAGTGTCAGGTTGGATGATAACCCTTTTTTGGCAAGATCGATCAGGTTGTGTACGCCCAGTTTCTGCATAATATGGGCACGATGATCTTCAATCGTGCGGATGGATCGATTGGTTTCTGCGGCGATTTCCTTATTCGTTTTGCCTTGCAGCAGTTGGGTCAGTATCTTCTTCTCTGTTTTTGTCAGGAGTTTCTGAATAGTGATATCCGTCAGTGCCCCCTCAATATATCCATGTTCACTGTTCAGTTCCGCGGAAATCGAAACCCAGAAGCAGCGTCCGTCACTTTTTTTCAATTCAGCGTCAAAGTGCTGGACTTTCTTGTGTTTTTTCAATTTGTCAATAAACTGCTTTCGACGGTTTTTGTCAACATAGGAATCAGTCACAGAAAATGTTGTTGGTAAGCTTTCGTTCACAGGGTACCCGAAAAATCTCCGGGCTGCCTGGTTGCAGTCCAGCAGCGTTCCATCGAGTGCAGTGCGGAACAGGGCGACCTGGGCGTTTTCATACAACTCCCGGTATTTCTTTTCACTCTCGGACAAGCGTTGCTGCAGCTTCTTCTGCTGTGTCAGGTCTCGGAAAGCCGCGATACGCAGAATTTTCTGGCCGTCGTTAACGGTTCGTACACGCACTTCCGTCGGAATTTCTGTTCCGTCCTTTCGCAATCCGAAGGCTTCATAAGGGCCTTCAAAACCGCTGACAATATACTGTTTGACCATTTCCCGGGATTGCGGGGCGATCAATTCCATCCCATTCTTGCCTTTGATTTCATCTGCTTCATAACCAAGCATATCGCAGAATTGTTGGTTGGCGTCCAGAATAATCCCCTGTTCATGGATCATAACGCCTTCAAATGCCGCCTCAGCCAGCCGTTTATACCGTTCCTGGCTGATTTTCAGGGCCTGTTCGGTTATTCTGTGATCTGTTATGTCACGGGCATTACCGACGACGGCAACAATCTTCCCGCTTTCGTTCCGAACGATAGAAATATTATCACTGCGGTGAATGTAATGCCCGTCTTTATGGCGGGTGCGGTATTCAAGGGTAAGATTGGAAGTTTCAAGGGTGTTATCGACTAGTCTTCCGTATACTTCCATGAAGGACGCTTTGTCATCCGGATGAAGTGATTCCAGCAGATGGCTGACGCCCACTGATTTGATTTCACCACAGGTATGCCCCGTTATTTGCTCGATATTGCCGCTGAGATAATCGTATTGACCGGTCTCAAAATTATAGCGATACAGAATGTCCTGTGAATCATTTAAAATACCTGAAAGTGTGGATTGTTGTTGTTCAATGACTGCATCGCGCTGAGCGATGTGTTCACAATTCTGGCATTGTTCATTCATATGTCACCGATTTTCCTTCCGCCGGGCTTTCCGTCAAAGTTGCTTCCCTGTTGGATTATAAACGTAAAAGCAAGTACGCTTAAGTGCGGCCTTTTATTGCATTATATTATATCAAAATGCTCGGAAAATACTACCGTTTTGGTATCGTGGTAACTACGGGGTTTTTCAGGAAAAATAGCCTTTTTTGAAAATAAATGTGCCTTTTGGGTGTCAAGAGGTCTTATTTAGGCAGGTACTAAAGGAAAACAAAGCCCTGAAGGCATCAGGGCTTTGTGGTTTGAATTTCGATATGTCTAAGCAGCAGGGGTGACGCAGAAGATATACACCAATGGTTCGGTGCCGGTGTTGAGGATATTATGCTGTGTCTGAGGCGGGATATAGCATACCTTGCCAACGCCGACAGGGATGTCTTCTTCGCCGATAATCGCGGTTCCGGTCCCGGACAGGAAAACAAGCTGTTCTTCTTTGTCTTCGGTGCTGTGAACCCCGCAGTCAGCTCCCGGTTCCAGATAAACTCGTCCCGATTTCATCCCGTGAGTAGTCGGAGCCCCCGGGATTAGCCGCTGATAGCCCTTTTCGTCGTTCAGTTCAATCACAAATGCTTTCTTTGTGTCCATATCTTCATCCTTTGGTATTGGTTGACTGCTGTTGTCTGATTTCAATTACATTCGAAATGACGATTATCACGACATGGGGTTGGTTATCAAGCCAAAAAGATCAAAATCAAATCAAATAAAAAACCGGCACATGTGTTTAGACACATGTGCCGGTTTATGGACGAAATGAGCAGTCTTTACCGAAGACTTTCGTAAGGGTAATTACGTTTCATATATTCGAGGTCTTTGGTTCCGAGTTTGACGCCGGCGTTGATTTTACCTTCGCGGGCCGCTTCTATTGTTTCTTCATCGACCCAGCGATGTTTTTCCGCGTGACCGTCAGCAAAGCCCAAATTGCTTCGTTCATTATGCCAAATGGCTACCGGATCAATCCAATTGGATCCGTCAGGTGCCGGATCGACGATCCACGAATTGATGTTCCAACCGCGAGGGTCTGCTTCTTCGACCAGAACATACTTATCCCCTGGACTTTTTAATTTGTTGAGATTTTCAATGCGGACATAGCCGGCTTCTTCGCCGTTCATGCCGCCTACAATCGAATAGCTCCGCCAGCCGCCGACGCCGTTGTTATAGGAGGGGTGGAGTGGCGTGTCCAGGAATCGTTTATCGCCGGGACAGTGAAACACATCGACTGCCTCAAGATAAGGGTAGAGCAATCCCCGTTTCATACCATACTGTTTTTCCTCAACAGTCGAACCAACGGTGCCGCCTCTGTCGCTGCCGGTCTCGGTCTGGGGTGTGCAGACCCACGGATAGTAGCCACCGCCAGGTGCGTTTCTGTTATTGGCCCCGACCACCAAACCATTATTATTGTCCGCATATTGATACCACGACAGGGTTACCTGCCGAAGATGGGCCAGGCAGACAATAGCTGATGCCTGTTGTTTGACAACTTTTAAGGCTGGCATGATAATAGCCATCAGAAGGGCGATGATCGCGATGACAACGAGCAGTTCGATGAGGGTAAATCCTTTGCGTTTCTTCATAAACATATCCTTTAATGAAGGTTAGAAGAATACATTACGGGGCAAAAATCCCCATTAAAACCCAAAGATGCAAATTTTGTCTTTCCTGTATTGTACCCTTAAGGGCTTAAGTTTGCAAGAGTTTTGTTTTCAGGGTAGGCAAAAACACCTAATAGAGCCATACTCTCGCCAGAAATAGAAAAAAATATGAGGCTTACAGTGGTTTTTTCTTGATCATCCCGAAAACACGAGGATATGTTGTGGCCGTTGAAGTTCTTTTTTTGCAAATTATGAGTGAAAAATTGACCCTGTCAAGCGAGTAGCCGGCAATTTGATCGACTGCGGCCCCCATTTTCTGAATAGCGTTTTGGCCTGCTGATAATTCATCTGCAGCACCGGCGCCTTTCCAGAAGATTGCCCGCCCATGTGGCCGTACAAAGCCCAGCAGAAGTTCCGCCAGCATCGGTACCGCCGCGACAGCCCGCGCGCAGGCAATGTCAAATTGTTCACGAAACTTTGGCAGATGTGCGATTTCTTCCGCCCGTCCGTGTATCACCTCCAGGTTTTTCAATCCTAAGTGCTTACAGGCATTTTGCTGGAACGTTACTTTCTTTCCCGTGGCTTCAAGCGAGCAGAAAGTCCATTCGGGCCGTACAATCGCCAAAACCAGCGAAGGAAATCCCGCACCCGATCCGACATCGATAATTCGTAGCGGTTTGCCCGTTTCAGTCGCAATAGCATCCAGCACCGGGACTGCCGCCAGAGAATCCAGAAAATGTCGGGTTTGTATCTGCTCCAGTGAGGTAATACGTGTCAGATTATATTTCTGGTTTTCCGCAATCAGAAAGTCCGCGAGTGTCTCAAAAGCTTCGCTGTGTGCATCCAGAAGCGCTTGAAGTGGTTCAATTTGGATGGAGGATTCAATCATAGCTTTTGCAGTGCCAGCGTGTGTGTGCGGCGGCCTTCCGGGATATATTTGCGTTCATAGTTTGTGCCCACTAATTCACCCTCCTGGGCACCGGCAGGGCGGATAAAGTCGATCTCCTTAAATGTTCCGGCCTTAACGGCTTTACGGGCCACCTCCGTCATCTGTTCATAATAGTTCTCATGGTCAGTTGCCACATTGATAATACCGTTCGGTCCAAGAATACGATGAAGCTGTGCCAGATTCTCGTCACAGAAAAACCGCCGCTTATGATGACGTTTTTTAGGCCACGGATCGGGAAAATACAGGTGAAATTTTTGAATGGAGGTATCCGGCACAAACTTTTCGATAAATTCGGCCGCGTCCGTACGAAGCATGCGCACATTTTCATACTGCCATCGCCCAATTCTATCTACGGCGTATTTATAATACTTGTTCGCCCATTCAATCCCCAGATAATTGACCTTCGGGAAAGCTTTCGCCTGAGCCACCAGAAACGTCCCCTTGCCGGAGCCGACTTCCATTTCAACCGGCCCGGAATGCTGGAAAATTGCCGTAAAGTCAATCGTTTCGACAATGCTGTCCGCCTCGATGGCGACATTTGGATAAATAGTCAGTTTTTTACGTAACATTCAATATTTCCTATTTTTACAATCAAAATAGTCCGCTCTTATCGGAACCTGTATTTTCTTCTGAAAATACGTTAAGTCAAGCATTCTTCCGTTCGATATGTTCAATGAACCGAGAACCTGCGGACGTTTTCGGACGTATTTAATAGCATGGAAGCGCTGAAAATACCAACGAATTATTTTGATGAAGCTGAAATGATCAGGCCAATCATTACATTACGGAAAAAGCGAGTGCTGATTGACGTCGATACCCAGCGGGATTTGTTTCTGGCCGACGGCAGGGCGTGCATTCGCAACCATCGCCGGGTGTTGACCAATATTCGGCGGGTCATGGCCTGGACACGCCGGGACCGTGTGCGAGTTATTTCAACGGCACAGGTTCATTTCCCGGATGACCATGAGCATCATCATGATTTCTGCATCGCCGGCACTGACGGCATCTGTAAAATTCCCTATACCCTGCGGAATCGCCATGTCACCTTTGAATCCGGCGACAGTACCGATTTGCCCCGTGACCTGCTCAAAGACTATGATCAGATCGTTTTGTGCAAGCGAACTGACGACCCATTCGATGAGCCGCGGGCCGAACGCATCTTGACCGAAATCAAGGCGTCGGAACTGGTCGTCATCGGCGGCCCGACAGAAACTTCCGTACTGCATACGGTTTTAGGATTGCTGCTTCGCGGCAAACCCGTAACAGTGATTACCGATGCCCTGGGTTCTCATGAAAAAGGCGCCGCCGAAATCGCTCTGCGAAAGATGCAGGCCAAAGGCGCCAAGCTGGTTGACAGCAAAACACTGTTTGGCAATTCCCGTCTGCAAAAAGTCCACGCCTGCAATTGCGAACGTTGCCGGGGCCTCCTCCAGAAAGCCACCCTCAGCGCATAATCATTGTTGTTTAAATAGAAGTGACACACCTCATATATTTCAATTTCAAAAATGCTTTGATAGCGATTGTGCGCAATGAAATGTGTCCGAGCGAACAGCAGATGAGTTCAAGGCAGATAGATTAAAGTTGTCGCAAACCTGAAGCAGCCCAAACACCTCGGTTGCGACCCATATTTGGATAGCATAAGCAAACCCCCCGGTCTGCCTATGCTATCCTAGGAGGAGGAGATGTAGTTTGGGCTTCGAATAATTTACAGGGCAGCATCACCTTCAGCGGAGGGCTGGCGGGATGCTTGACCCGGTTGATTAACCGTCGCAGCGCTTCGGCCCCAATCCGAAGCGCCGGCACAGTGATACTGGTAAGCTTGGGGCATCCGAGCGTGTTATCCTCGGTGTCGTCGAATCCGACGATAGATACGTCTCTCGGGATCGTATAACCCCGATCGATAAGTCCTCGGCAAAGCAAATAACCCACCCAATCGCTGGCACAGACCCACGCTCGAACCCCTTGCTCTTCAATTCGTCGGATAACGGATTCAATCTGTCCAGCCAATATAATCTCTTTATCTTCTAAGTGTCCGGCTTCAACGTCGATCACATTCGAAAGATCCAAATCAAGGCCCAACTGAGCCAGCGTGCTGAGATAGGCGCTGAAACGCATTCTCGCACTGTACACCGTGCCGCAATTGCCGAAAAATCCAATTTTCCGGTGTCCCTGTGCATACAGATGACGCATCAATTGCTCAATGCCCAGTGCTTCATCGACACCGATGACATCCATTTTAGCCTTACGGTAGGCGTTTTGAATGGAAACACAGGGGATTTGTGTTGCGAGTTTGGCAACGATTTCTTCGGGCCAGTGATTGACCAAAATCAGCCCGGAAAGTTCGCCGTCACGCATGGCAGGCGGTTGATTCTCTTTATCTAAAATGAGATGGCAGTTTTCTTCGTTGACGTAGTGCAGGATCAGTGAGACGTTCAGTTTCGAACATTTTTCGGTCATCCCGGCAAAGAAATTCGTGTGCTGCCACTCATGGATTTTACGGAGGATGAGGACCCCCACCATATACCGCTTGGTTTCTTCCTCATCCAAAATTGCATGCTGCTTGCGGCTTCCCCAGTCGTAACCCAATTGACTGGCGCGATTGACCACCCGATCACGGGTTTCGGCGTTCACATCGGCATAATCCCCCCGGAGTGCCTTGGAAACCGTCGCAACAGACAGGTTTAAGCTGTCAGCAATATCTTTTTGGTTTATTTTCCGTTTCTCCATACTCATAATTTAGCGAAAATATCGAAATGCGTCAACGAAAAAACGAAAATTTTACGAAAATTACGAAACGCCTTAAATAGTTTCGTTTTATCGATTTTATTGTAAATACTTTTGTAATATGAATTTAACCGCGTTTTTGAGGCTTGTTAAAAGCTGTCCGAAATTTTTATTTAGAGCCGGTTTATTCATTGGATTGCCGTAAAACTAAAATTAAAAAGGATTTTTCGGTGTTTCTGAAACAATTTCGTGAGTTTCAGAGAATGTTGACGGCTGGTGTGTTTTTCAGCCCAGAAAACGCAGCTCTTATCTGGGATTTCGTGTTTATAAGACCTAAGCATCCTTTTTTTGTGTCATTTTGCCAAAAATCCTTGTTTTGAGTGTGTATTCGCCTGTTATGAGGGTTTGGCGTTAATTGCCCCCGTATTTGGGCCGATATAGCGCTGAATATTGCCGTTGTGTTGGTTTTCGACGGTTTATGTGAAAGGTCATTTGGCGAATATGCAATCTCGAACAAGCATAGGCATGAAGTTTTTGCTGGCGATAGGTCTGTTATTGACGGCCTTCTCGTTGTTTCTGGTTCACCAGACTCGCCAGACCGGCTATGCGCATCTGCAGCAAATCATACGACAGCAGACTGAGTTGGCATCAACTTTTGATATTGCCGTCAAGCAGTCGATTGAGAGGGCGATTAAGCGGACACAGTCGGGCGAATGCCAAATTGATTCGATTGACGCTGACTCGTGTTCGACGCGCATTGCTGAGAATGTTTTTGACCAGGTTCGCCGACAGTACCCGCATGAAATTATTTTCGCCAAAGGGCCGGTCCTTGATGAAATGTGGTCTTCGATGGATTCGGAATCCGCTCAAATCTCCACGATCTTTCAGCAAGACCCCTCCATGGATTCTATGAGCGCTCAGATTCTGATTAACGGCCAGATCTGCAGCGCAAAATTTATGGCGATTCGCGATGACGCTCAAGAGATTGTTGATTTACAGATGATCGCCATGCCGATGACCGGTTTCAGCAGCCGAATTGATGAACAAACTTTTGGGCGGCTGTCGATATTGATGTTCGGATTGTTAGGTTTGCTGGCAGCGGTGTATGCATCGTTTCAGCTTGTCGCCGGGCGTCATTTGAAACGTTTTGCGCGGCATCTGAAAGCCGCTGCCGAACAGTCCGATGAGTTTCATTTTGAGCCTCTGGAAATCCATACGAATGACGAGGTTGGGTTGATGGCCGACCGTTACAATCAATTGGGTCGGACACTGGAGCAAATGTATCGCACGCTGGAGTCACAGGTTCGCAACCGAACGTTTGAACTCCAGCAGGCGAACGAAAGCCTGCGGCACAAAATAAATGAGTGTCGCTATGCCGAAGAGCAGGCCCACGTTCTGGCGCATGAAGCGATGGCGGCCAACCGGGCTAAAAGCGAATTCCTGGCAAATATGAGCCACGAATTGCGGACGCCGATGAATGCGATTGTCGGTTTCAGCGAAGTGCTGTCGGAAACGCCGCTTCAGGAAGAGCAGCGGGCCTTTGTTAAGATGATTTCAGACAGCAGTGCGTCACTGTTGGAATTGATTACGGATCTGCTGGACTTTTCGATGATTGAAGCAGATCAACTGACCATCGAGCCGAAGAATTTCAAGATTGGCGAATTGTTGTCAGAAATTGAATCATCGATGCGGCCGGCGGCCATACAAAAAGGCATCCGATTTGAGGTGCTGCAGTGTGATTTGATTCAGGAAGTTCTGCAAAGCGATCCGGTCCGCTTACGTCAGTGTCTCATGAATCTGATCAGCAACGCCATTAAATTTACCCAAAAAGGTTACGTCTATATCAATGTTCTGCTGGAAGACATCGACGGACGGAAATTCCTGCGCTTTGATGTCGAGGATACCGGCATCGGCATTGCCGCCGATAAACTGGACTGTATCTTTGATTCGTTTACTCAGGCTGATGGCGCCATGAACCGCCAGTATGGCGGCACCGGTTTGGGGCTGGCGATTACGAAGAAACTGTCAGAGATGATTGGCGGGCATTTGTCCGTTCGAAGTCAGGAGGGCGTTGGATCGACATTTACGATTTGCATTCCGGCTGCCATACAGCCGTCGGAAATTTGGAATAAGTACAAACAAATTGATGAACTGAATGATGAGTTAGAATATTTTCAACTTTCGGGAGAGAAAGGAACTGCTATGAACAACGGTAAGATATTAGTGGCAGAAGACAATCCGTCCAATCAGAAACTGATGACCATTTTGCTCCAGAAGATGGGGGTCGAAGTAACCATCGCCGAAGACGGGCAAAAGGCTGTTGAAAAATGTCAGGACGAGACCTATGACATGATTTTGATGGATATGCAAATGCCGAACGTCAACGGCTATGAGGCGACGCGTCAACTGCGCAGCCAGGGCCTTAAGACGCCGATTATCGCGGTGACGGCCAATGCCATGATGGGCGATGAGGAAAAATGCCTCGAAGCCGGCTGTGATGGTTATATTTCCAAGCCAATTGACCGTGTTAAACTGGCCGAGGTAATCAATTCACACCTCAGTGCACAGGTTGGTTAAGTGCGCGTCAAGGACAAAAGCGGGTTTTGTGTGGTTTGGAAGAGCTGAGTGTTAACGAGTGCGCTCAGTACCCTGACCACGAGAGAGCTTGACTTATGCAAAAATTGTGATGATTGAGATTGGATAATTTCGCTTCTCAATTATCAGTGTTTTAGATAAGAAAACCGCTTGCCTTTGGGCAGGCGATTTTTTTGTATGGGATGGATGTAATTGTCATGTTTTAAAGGTGGATGCCGCAGTAGTCGATTTCGTTGCAGATTTTTCGCAGGCGATTCCATACCTGTTCGTCACTGACCATCGAAACCGCCAGCGGAAATAATGCCCGGTCCTCACGGAACAGGTGCTCTCGTAGCAGCGGGCACAGATACCGAACAGTGGACATCAGACGGGTTTTGAAATTTCCGAACGGCATCTTGTCAAACGCCATGACGAGTTTGACCAGGTCGTTAATGGATAACTGGATATGCACATGCTCGCTTTCGATATGCTCGAATAGACTTCTCCAGCCGTGGTCTTTTAACGCGGGATACAGCACATCATCTTCGCGGTCCATGTGTTCGTCCAGTGCGTTCAGGTGCTCAACGATATGCGCCAGACGCATGAATTCCCGGCTGGCCGGACCGAGCCGCTCGGCCTGCTGAATTTGCAGGGCGACCTCTTCAAGGTCGGCCAGAAAGCAGCGAATCATTTCATGCTCGGCCATGACCTTTCGCAAAATATGATTGGCACTGAGCCGGCTGCGCAGACTTTCCATGTCGCCTTCCAATACGCCCATCAGTACAAAGGTGGCCGATAACTGTTGAATTTTCTTGACCGGAAAACCGCTGCGAGCCAACCGTTGTTCCGCCCGGGCAATGTCTTTCGGTGTAATATTGGAAATGAGCCGGGTGGCCTGTTTTCGAAGCCGAGTATCGTTTTGCCCCTCGTTGAGTTTCATCAGGAAACCCGTTAGTTCCTCGGCAAGACTGTTGTTTTTGCACTTATCCATCGTCCGCTCCCAATCTAAAGGTGTCATTTCACCTATTACTACGAACTTAAGTGGCTGGCAGTTGTATAAAAAAAATGCAAAAGAATAAAAAAATTGAGGACTTGAAATGGGGCGGTCTATTGGGCCAGAAGGGCACAAAATGCCACCGCGGCGGTTTCCACTCGCAAAACATTTGGGTTGATCTTTGCCGAACGGGCGTCTATCGAAGTCAGAAAATCCAGTTCCGGCTGAGTGAATCCGCCCTCGGGTCCGATAAAAACCACAATGTCTTTTGAGTTTTCCGATTGGGATGTTACGGGCAATAATTCACCGTTTGGGTCGCCATAGAGAAGTGTGCTGTCGGGATAGTCCGCAGTCAGCAGGTCGGCGGTTTCCTGAAGTTTGGCCGGGCCGGTCAGGCGGGGCAGAAAAAGACGCTTGGATTGTTTGGCTGCGGAAAGCGTGATTTTCTCTAACCGCTGAACCGCCGAAGCCTTACCGAGTTTGACGGTACGGTCGAACTGGACGGCCGCGATGTGATTGACACCGAGTTCGGTACATTTTTCAACCATCCACTCAAATCGCTGGCCCTTGGCAAAGCTGACGGCCAGGATAATCCGTCTGTGCTGTCGAGGCGAGTGCTGTTGGATGTCGGTCGTACGAATCGTCACCTGTTTGCGGTTGATTTGTTCAACGACGCCTTCGGCCAGCATTCCTTGTCCGTCAAAGAGTTCTACTGCCGCTCCCACTGGCAGTCGCAGTACGCGCGCCAAGTGATTGGACTCAATCGGGTCCAACACTGACATTTTCTCAATGGATTTGCAATAAAAACGTACTGTTCGCATAAGCTTTCTGTTCAAAAACTGTTATGGAATTATAGTACGGCAAAGGGTGGGCAAAAGGCAAATAAAAAACGGTGCGGTTTTGGGCCGCACCGTTTTTGAAGACTGATGATAAAACGATCAGGTCAATTACAGTTGTTTGATCCGGAGATTACGATATTCGACGTAGTCGCCATGACCGAGGAAGCCGATATGGCCCTTCTTGTTGAACAGGCCGGGGTGTTTTTTGCCGGACAGGGTCTCGGTGCCGTTTACTGATTTTTCCCTGATGTTGCCGTCAACAATTGTCTTGCCGTTGACTTTGACAATAATGTGGTCGCCGTTGGCAATGACTTCTTCAGTATTCCACTCGCCTACCGGCTTAAAGGCACTGGTTCTCAATGTTGGGTCAGCGGCGATAATGCCGTACACCGAACCATGATACTGCCAGTCGTGCAGATTGCTGTACTTCTGGGCAGTATTATCCAGGATTTGCAGTTCCATACCGACATAAGCAGCGTCACCGGTCGTGGGAGTGCGAATCCCGAGGCCGTTGTTCGTGCCGGGGTCCAGTTTAAAATCAAATCGCATTACAAAGTTGTCATACTCTTTCTCGGTGTAGATATTGCGGCCGGTACCCTTGCGGCAGAACAGCACGCCGTCTTTAACGCCGTAGCTGTCAGTCGAACCGACCCAGCCGGTCAGGTCCTTGCCGTTAAACAGCTGGACAAAGCCGTCGGCTTTTTCCTGTGCCGTCAGCGTGTTAATCGGCTTGTCCTTTTTAATTTCGCGGATGAAAATGTTCTTGAAATGAATCGGGTCGCCGTGACACTGCAGCTCGATCTGTTCTGAGGGGAAGATCGGCCGGTTGCGGTCCCAGTAGTTTTCGAGGGTGACGTTATCGACGATGAGTTTTCCGTTAAGGTGAACAGTGACCTTTTCACCGATCATTTTGATGCGGAAGGTATTCCACTCGCCAATGGGGTTGTCGGCGATCATCGACGGCTTGCTTGGATTCTTTTTATTGTTATACAGGCCGCCTGAACCGGTTTTGTGTTGATCGGGATCCCAGATTTGAACTTGGGGTGTACCGCGAAGGTAAATGCCGCTGTCGCCTCTCGGGTTAATGATCTTCCAGTCAACGAGCATCTCGAAGTCTTCATAATTCTTGATGGTGGCCAGGCTGAAGCCGTCTCCATCGAACTCAAGGACGCCATCGACGACCTTCCAGTGCTTACGCATCAGTGCGTCGGCCTTTTTTTGCTCGACGGCAAGTTGTTCAGGAGTCAGCGCGGCACGCTTGATGGGGTTGTCGTAAGGCTTTGCCAGCAGGCCCTTCCAGCCGGTTAGGTCTTTGCCATTAAACAGCGAAACAAAGCCGGCCGGTGCCTGCGGAGCGGCCTCGGCGATCAGCGTTTTAACCTTTGCGCGAAGCTCGGTGTCGGTAACGGCGTTGAGATTGCCGCCGACAGCCTTTGCGAGTGTCTCAATCGCGGCCAGGCGGACATTCGGTGCGTCGCCTTTGCGCTGTGCGAGCCGGGTGCAGATTTTTGCACAGCGAGTCACATCGCCGTTTTCCGCCAGCCGTTGTGCGTAGGTCAAATACAATGCGGTGTACTGGCCGCGCTGGTAGGTATCCTTAGTGCGGCTGGCTTTGTTCAGGACTTTCTGAGAGGCCGGGTCGCCGATATTCGCCAAGGCATACAGGGCGACGTCGCGTGTTGCGCGGTCACTGCTGTCGGCATACGGGGCGATTTTCTTGGCTGCGGACTTACTTTGTATTTCACCTAATGCCTTGATAAGCGTGACTTTGTTGGTGTCGTTTGCTTTATCGAATGCTTTCAGAAAGGTTGCTTCGGCATTGCTTCCACCGATGGTCAGCAGGGCACGCGTGGCGTAACCGCACAGCACATCATCATTCAGAAAAGCGGCCAGCGGAGCAACAGCTTCCTGCTTGCCGATACGCTGGAGCTGGGTGATGACGAATCCCTGGTTTTGCTTGTCATTCAGTGTCGGCAGGGCTTTGACCAGTGCCTCGGCGTAAACTTTACGTTTCGCTTCGTTGCGGCTGGTGTAGTGTGTCAAGGCGCTGAGGCCGTAACGCGCGGCGTTGTCGTCGGCCGGGTCCGTCACCGGTTTCAGCGTTTCGGTCATGATGGCGGTTGCCTGCGGGTTGAGTGCAGCCAGTTCGGCGGATAGTTTTTCCAGTTGCTGTGTATCTTTGGCGGGCATCTGGCTGATAATCGCCGTGACCTGTGCTTCGCTGACGGCTGCCGTGACGGCCGATGTCTGACCGCAGCCGGCCACGATGGCCAGCAGACTGATCGTCAATAAGAAATTGTTCATTCGTTTCATATTTTCACCTCTTTAGTTTGAGTCTTATGTTATCTTGGACATACGAAACCGTTAAGCGTTAGATAACCCACGGGGCACGCATCGGCTGGCACATCAGGCGGTTTGCTTCATCGTCGCCAATGAACCGCTGGGTGTCCGGATCGAACCGGAGATTGCGGCCCAGGCGAATCGCGATGATCGCCATATTGACCAGCGTGCATGAGCGGTGTCCGTTTTCTTCATTCAGGGCAAATTTCTTCCGGGTGCGAACTGACTCGTTAAAGTCGGTGATGACCGGTTCCAGATCCGGCATCTCAGCGAGCTTTTCCTTCAGGTTCGGAATGTCCGACCTGAAGTCCTTGAACAGCTTGCCGTTGCTGCCTTCGATAAAGGCGGCATTCTTGTCGCTGTCTTCACCGTCCAGAACGATTTCGCAGCCGTCGGCGTATTTCAGTGTGACTTTACGCCACGGCAGAGCGGCGTCCGGGTGCTGCTGCGGCGTATCAACTTCAACAGCAATCGGGCTGGTGTTGTCTTTGCCGAGGATGAACTGAGCCGGGTCCAGATAGTGCTGGCCCATGTCGCCGAGTCCGCCGCCGTCGTAGTCCCAGTATCCGCGGAACGAACTATGTACGCGGTGTGGGTGATAGGGCTTGTACGGGGCAGGACCGAGCCACATATCATAATCGAGATTTTTCGGAATGGCCTGCGGCGTCAGGTTGGTGCGTCCGCTCCAGGTGTCCAGCTTGAGATTCAGACCGGTGGTCCGGCTGATAGTGACCTTCAGGGGCCAACCCAAGAGGCCGCTCTTAACGAGTTTGCGGGTGGGCCGAACTTCGGCGCCGGTGCCGTCATAAGTGTGGTAGCCGCCGGCGAATCCGCCTTTGAATCGGAACCAGGTATTGATACGCAGCACTCGCTTGTTACGTTTAACGGCTTCGACAACTTTTTGGCCTTCATAGATCGTGCGTGTGAAGGGTTTTTCGCACCAGATGTCCTTGCCGGCGTTTGCCGCGGCGACTGCCATCAGCCCGTGCCAGTGCGGGGGAGTGGCAATGCGAACAATATCGACGTCCGGGCGAGCCAGTACTTCCCGGAAATCATGGTAACCGTCACAGCCGCCTTTAATCGTGGCCAGTTTTCCCTTCAAATGGTTTGAGTCCACATCACACATCGCAACCAATCTGGCTTGAGGATCGTTTTTGATATTATCGATGTGGGAGCCACTGATCCCGCCGGCGCCAATGATGGCATGGTTCAGCTTATCACTGGGGGCGGTGTAGCCGTTGCCGCCAAGGACGTGACGCGGAACAATGGTAAAGGCCCCGACCGTCAGTGCGGCTTGCTTTAGAAATGTTCTTCGACTGTTTCTCTCCATAATGCGTACTCCAAACGAATTTTAGTGAATGTGTTTGTTATACCGTTTCAAGAATTGACATTGTAGGGAGCAATTGAATCGAAATGGTACCATTTTTTGTTTTTTTTTCACCATTTATTGCATATAATGATTGCCGGTCAAAATGATAAAATTGACAAAATAGCTGATTTTTGCGGAAAAAACCGTATGACGGCATTGCCGAAAATCCTGTTGATGATTGAGTCGTCGCGAACCTGTGAACGTGAGTTTCTGCGCGGAATTGCTCGTTTTGCCCGTCTTCATGGCCCCTGGACATTCTATCATAAGCCCAAATTCTATCTGAAATCCACCCGCCGGACGATGTCGGTGTCACAGATTAAGAATTTCGATCCGGATGGGATTATCGTTTCGGATACGGAGAAAATCGATGACATCCTGAGCTTGGGATGCCCGGTAATTATTCATACATTCAAAAGCGACCAATACGATGTGCCGACGGTTTTGGGCGATACTGCCCAGGCCGGACAGATGGGCGCCGAACATTTGTTAAGTCTGGGCTGTGACCACTTTGCCTATTGCGGCATTGGCGATTATTACTGGTCGCGGGGGCGATTTGAAAGTTTTCAGAAGACGGTTGAACGGGCGGGCTTTTCTACGTCTTATTATGAGTTGAATCCGCGTTGGATTCGTGATCGGCGTCAAAAAGAGTTGCGGCTGTTGGCCGATTGGCTGACTTCGCTGCCGACACCACTGGGGCTGATGACCTGTGCCGATGACTGTTCGCAGCATGTCGTTGAGGCCTGCAAGGCGTCTAATATGCATATACCGGAACAGATCAGTATTATTGGGGTGGATAACGATGATATGATTTGTGAACTTTCCAATCCGCCGCTATCGAGCATTGCGCTGAACTTTGAAATCGCCGGCTATCACACTGCCGAACTGCTGGACAGTCTCATGAATCATCGTCAAGTGGGTGAGACGTCCGTCAAAGTTTTGCCGTCCCATGTGGAAGTGCGTGCTTCTACGGACATCTTAGCCGTCAATGACCCCGATGTCGCAGCCGCTTTGAAATTCATTCGTGAAAATTCAAACAAGTTAATACAGACCGCTGATGTGATGAATGTTGTGGCTTGTTCGCAGCGAACACTGCACAATAAGTTTCTAAAAAATATCGGGCGAAGTGTTCACCATGAAATTAAGCGTTCTCGCGTGGAGCGTATTGCAAAAATGCTGCGTGAAACAGATCTGACGGTCACGCAGATTGCGCGGCAATTGGGCTATTTTAACGTCAATCACATCTCTCGTTACTTTGAACAGGAAATGGGGATCAAGCCGCTGGCCTATCGCAAGAAAGCGGGGGGCAGTTAACGTTTCGCCAATATCGCATTTGCCTAAGATTTTGTATAAATTGGAGGGGAAGAATGTTGAAACTTAAGTATAAAAAAGCCGCTCTTTTCCGGGCATGAAAAGAGCGGCTTTGAGAGTGTATGTCGGATAAAAATAATTGCAGTACTGCTTAGGATTCCGCTTCGATCTCTACGGTTGGAGCGGTTTTTTCAACTTTCGACAACTCTTTCAATAAATCATTATACGCGGCGATACTGTCGCCATTGCCCAAGGTTTCACTTTCCGGTTGAGGAATAGTGTTGACTTGACTGCAACCTTTACACCGGACACGTTTTCCGGCATACTCATCGGACACACGATAAGACTGGCCGCACTCACTGCAGCTGAATTTAATCATTTCTGACTCCTGTGCTTCTTCTCTAAAAAGGCTTCGGTTTCTCTTTTTCTCTTTTTCTTAAACTCGCTCCGTCTATATATATATGTCACTTTCGGTGCTTTTATTACTACTAATCTTTCAAAAAAGACAACTTTTTCACGTTTGACCCGTTTTAGACGTGATAACCAAGTTATTATCACACGTCAATGTACGAGCAAACGTCTTGGATTTCGGACATTCCAAGCTATAGTATAGCAAAGAACGGTGGTTTCCGGCGGTATATTTTAGCTATTACAACGTCCATTATTAATCAGCACAGGTCATTTGAAATGCTGACATCAGGGCAGAAAAAAAGCCCTGGTGATTAAAATTTCATCAGGGCTGTAAAATGCAGCTCTGCAATCAGTGTAGAAACGCCGAAATACAGTTAGTTTTGAATAATATCAATCTTTTTGCCGCGGAAGCTGACTTTGCCGTCAACCTTGGCGAACAGGGTGCAGTCTTTGCCCATGCCGACATTGAAGCCGGGGTGAAATTTCGTGCCGCACTGGCGAACGATAATTGCACCGGCCTTAGCAAACTGGCCGCCATAGAGCTTTACGCCGCGATATTGCGGATTACTGTCGCGTCCGTTCCTGGTAGAACCTTGTCCCTTCTTATGTGCCATGATATATTTCCCTAAAATTACTGCGTTTCAATCGTCGTTTATGTACGCTCTCTACACGTCAAGAGCCAAATAATATAGCAATTTCCATTCATCGCGTCCAGAGGAAAATTCCCGGATTACGCATTTATATACAATATTCGGGGCAACTGTCCTTTGTTTGAGCTGTTTCAGCATATCCGCACAGCGGAGCAACCAACGTGAGTGGCCAAAAGCAGGCAAATGTATCTTTCATTTACCTGCTTGAAGGCAGTCGGGGTGACAGAACTTGAACCTGCAACCTCATGCCCTCTGGGGCGCACATGTCTATTGTTGTAAGTGTAATCAAATCAAAAAGTTAGATGTTAATCCAAAAACAATGATTTGCCACAGTCCGAATGATGTCTGAACAGCGTCCGAGCGGCAAACGTGCACGGTCGGCATATATCAAGACCGATTCAATCTTGTATGCCTTCCAATCATTTCATGTATCACCATCCTCCTCTCTCACTTTTATTCTGCATCTGGTCCATCCTCTTTGGCATGACTTAAAATTAATCGCTTGACACTCAAATACACGCGAAGTCTAATGATTGACGGATAGAGAATGAAAGGGAGATTCTTATGAGAAAACTATTATTCACAATTTTCATTGCAGCGAGTTTCAATTATTTCCTGCCTGCTCTGGCTATCGCCGAGGAGCATGAAGATATTGACATGGAGCGAATCCAGCATCGATTTGAAATCGAAGAACAGGAAATGGAACTTGAGCAGCGGCGTCGTGAAATGGAGCATGACAATCAGCTCCGTGAATTGGAACTTGAAAAACATCGTGCTCAATTGAAACATTTTCAGCACCGTCCGCATAAAGACAAGTTCATGCCCCTGATTCTTATCTGCTTGGTGGTACACATTCTGGTGGCTGTCTGGGTCTACCAGGATATTCGGGTACGAGGGACCGGTTCCGGCCTCTGGATTGTCATCGCCTTGCTCGCGGGCCTGCCGGGAGTACTGGTTTATGCTGTGGTACGTCTGGGTGATGCCAAAAAATCCGATTAAGGCTGTATGAACAGGACTCAAATAAGGCTTGTAGAGGCAACATGCGCCTGATGTGGCGTTTTAACTGATGTCCCTGGCCCCATAGCCTTGCATTTGCCGCTTCTGCAAGCTATATTCCTGTTCCTCCGAAAAGTGAATTAGCAATTCTCTGAATCATCATCAAGGAAACAATAATCAGTTGATAGAGCATTTCAAGTAAAGATGTGGCTGCTTAGGCCGTCACGAGGACGAGTCCGGCAAGGCGAAAAACGCAGCCTATGCTATTCATAGGCGAGTATTT